>NZ_JAMXSI010000012.1:0-108212 GCF_024124705.1 Halomonas sp. Mc5H-6 | reverse complement strand
GCGCCGGGGTGGTCTTGTCGCAGCCCACCAGCAGCACCACGCCATCCATGGGGTTGCCGCGAATGGCTTCTTCCACGTCCATGCTGGCCAGGTTGCGGGTGAACATGGCCGTGGGGCGCAGGTTGGACTCGCCGTTGGAGAACACCGGAAACTCCACCGGGTAGCCGCCCGCTTCCAGGATGCCCTGCTTGACGTGGTCCGCCAGCTTGCGGAAGTGGGCGTTGCAGGGCGTCAGCTCCGACCAGGTGTTGCAGATCCCGATAATCGGCTTGCCCTGGAACTCATGGTCAGGAATGCCCTGATTCTTCATCCAGCTGCGGTACATGAAGCCATTTTTATCGGCGGTGCCGAACCACTCTGCGCTACGCAGCGGACGTTGACGTTTGACCATGAGGTTAACTCCTTGTTTTGAATCAGTGACGGCTGAAGACCTGAGAGCGCCTGCGCCGAATGTGCAAAACCCTAAACTACCCACCCATACTGGTCGACCATACAAAAGTATATGTTGAACAATTGCATTTAATGTTCAACATTACCCTCGCACGAACTATCAAATAGTCGCTTCACAACAACAAAGGTGAGGAATTCGAGACATGCTCAAAACGAAATACAGCTCGCTACTGACCGGCTCAGTGCTCCTGTTGGGTCTCTCCACGGCTCAAGCAGCCGAGTACGAATGGAAATTTCAGGCATCAGAAACCTCGGGCGAGCCCAGCTTCAAGATCAAACAGGAGTGGGCCGACAAGATCACGACAATGACCGACGGCCGGGTTGAGATCGAGGTCATGCCGATCAACTCCGTGGTGGGGCCGACCGAGACGCTGACCGCGGTTAGTTCGGGTATCCTTCAGGGCCATATGACCGACCCCAGCTACTTCTCCGGCCAGGATCCCGCTTTCGGCATGCTCGGCAACCTTGTCGGCGCCTGGCAGAACCCCTATGACTTCCTGGAATACATGAAGTATGGCGGCGGTGAAGAGCTCTACAACGAACTGGTCGAGCCCTATGGTACCCACCTGATAGCCGCCGCCACCTTCCCGTTAGAGTCGGTGCCTTCCACGGTTCCCATTGAGTCGATCGAGGATTTTGAGGGCCTCAAGATCCGTGCACCGCAAGGCATGGTGTACAACATCTTTGAGCGCATCGGTGCCACGCCGGTCAACCTGCCGGGTTCTGAGGTGTATACCGGGCTGGAGAAAGGCGTGATCGACGCCGCAGACTCCACGGTGCTCTCGAATAACGATGCCATGGGCCTGCACGCCTTCGCCCCTTACCCGCTGTATCCAGGCTTCCACTCCATGCCGATGATCGCCGTGTCGATCAATAAGGATATCTGGGATGGCCTCCCCGAAGAGTTGCAGACGACGTTACAAACGGCCTTTGACGGCATGGCCTATGACCTGATTGCCCGCCTCAAGGAGCAGGATATCGAGACACTGCAACGGCTTCAGGAAGACCCTGAGGTTCACCCCTTTAACTTGCCGGAAGAGGAACGCCAGAAGTTCCGTACCGCGGCAGAGCAGGAGTGGCAAGAGTGGGCTGGCGAGAATGAAATGACCCAAAAGATCTATGACTCAGCCACCGCCTTTTTGCGCTCGCGCAATCTGCTTTAACTCAGCGTCATTTAACTAACCATCGCATCGCTCGGGGAAGTCATCGACCCGAGCGATGTGCGTAGAGTCGCGCCATGTCTCAAAAAACTCCTGACAATCAATACCGCTCTCCTCCCACTCACGATCTTCCCGAGATCCTCGAAACAGAGGAGGTACCCCCCGAGCGTAACGCGCTTGACCGTCTGATCGTACGTGGTGGCCGGGCGATTTCCTGGCTGGTGCTGGTGGCGATGGGCATTAGCGTCGTGGAAGTTTTCATGCGTTACGGTTTTAACAATCCCACCTCCTGGGTACACGAAACCGTGGTATTCCTGATCGCCGTTATTTTCGTGCTGGGCGGCCCAGCAGCCATGGCGCGCAATAGCCATATTCGCGTCAAGGTGCTCTACGACAGCGCAGGGCCAACATTGAAGTGCTGGATGGATCGCTTTAATGACCTGCTGACGCTGATTTTTTGCATGTCGATGAGCTATGCCGCTTTTTATATGTTCTGGGGTGCAACGCATAACCCGCTCGGCGAATGGTCGCTGGAACGCTCCGGCACCTCCTGGAATCCGCCCTTTCCTGCCATGGTCAAGGGCATGATTTTCTTTGCTCTGACACTGATGACACTGCAGGCCTTGCTGCATCTATGGCAATCGATTAAGGCGAAGCCCCGTACCGGCACCGAGGAGACGCGCTGATGGATATTTCAACCGCAACGATCCTCATGGTGGGGGCTATTTTCGCGCTGTTGGTTACCGGTCTTCCATTGGCGTTTATCACCGGCTTGGTGGCCATGGCCTTTACCTTTGGCTGGTTTGGCGAGGCGGCGCTGCCGCTGGTCACCAGCCGTGTTTATGGGTTTATCACCGAGTATTCGCTGGTGGCAGTGCCCATGTTCGTGTTGATGGCATCACTCTTGGATCGGTCCGGCATCGCCAAGGATCTGTTTAACGCCATGCGCGTTTTTGCCGGCCGTCTCCCGGGTGGCGTCGCGGTGCAGACCATCGTGGTGGCCTTCTTCCTGGCCGCCCTTTCGGGCATTATCGGCGGGGAGATCGTCCTACTAGGGATTCTGGCGCTGCCGCAGATGCTGCGCCTGGGCTATGACAAGCGCCTCTCCATTGGCGTGGTGTGTGCCGGGGGCGCCCTGGGCACCATGATGCCACCGTCCATCGTGCTGATTATCTATGGCCTGATCGCCAGTGTATCGATTGCCGACCTGTTCGCCGCGGCCGTTACGCCCGCCATTATCCTGATGGGCTCCTATATCGCCTACGTGCTGGTGCGCTGCCTGAAGAATCCCGCGCTGGGCCCGCCGCTGGATAAAGACACCCAGGACAATCCTTTCGCCAGTAAGCTTGACGCGGTCAAAGCCATTCTGCTGCCAGGGCTAATTGCCTTTCTCGTGCTGGGCACTATCTACGGCGGTATCGCCTCGGTCACCGAGGCGGCGGCCATGGGCGTTTTCGGCGTACTGCTCGCCACCATTGTGCGCGGCGAGTTCACCCCCAGCATGCTGCATCATAGCCTCGGCCAGACCATGAACACCTGCGGCATGATCATCTGGATCGGCATCGGTGCCGCCGCCCTGGTAGGCGTCTACAACCTGATGGGGGGCAACCGCTTTGTGTCGAGCTTGATTCTCGGGCTCGACGTCGCGCCGATTGTGATCATCCTGGTGATGATGGCGATCATGCTGGTACTCGGGCTATTTCTCGACTGGATCGGGATCGCCATGCTGGCCCTGCCGATCTTTCTGCCCATCGTCACTCAACTGGGTTTCGACCCGATCTGGTTCGGTATTCTGTTCGCCGTCAATATGCAGGTGTCGTTCCTGTCACCGCCCTTCGGGCCCGCCGCCTTCTACCTTAAAAGCGTGGCACCGCCGGATATCAGCCTGAAGGATATCTATCTTTCCGTACTGCCCTTTATGGCCATTCAGCTGTGCATACTCGCGGCGCTATTGATGTGGCCGCAACTGGCCATTTGGCCACTATGATAACCGCCCCCTGCATGAGGAGAACGCCATGCGATTGATTCAATGTGACCACCAGGGCCAGGTTCGCGCCGCCCTGGTCGAGAGCGACGAGCAGGTCAGACTGCTCGACGGCGACACCTACACCCTGGCCAACCGGGCGATTAGCGCCGGTAAGCCGCTCAGCGAGATAGTGACAGAAGCGCTGACCGACACCCGCCTTGATTACCAGGCGCTGGTCGACGATAAGCGCCTGCTGCCACCGCTGACGCATACCGACCCGGCGCACTGCCTGGTGACCGGCACTGGCCTCACCCACCTGGGCAGTGCCGATACCCGCTCGGCGATGCACGCCAAAGCGCAAGCGGCTGAAGAGGATATGACCGATTCAATGCGCATGTTCAAGCTGGGCGTGGAAGGCGGCAAACCCGATGCAGGCCAGCTTGGTGCCCAGCCGGAGTGGTTCTACAAGGGCGATGGCCAGTGCGTGGTGGCGCCGGAAGCCGAGATCCCCTCCCCGGCCTTCGCCGAGGATGCGGGGGAGGAGCCTGAGCTGGCGGGCCTTTACGTGATTGGCAACGATGGCCAACCCTGGCGCGTCGGCTATGCTTTGGGTAACGAGTTTTCTGATCACGTCACGGAGCGCTTCAACTACCTGTGGCTGGCCCACTCCAAGCTACGCGCCTGCAGCTTTGGGCCCGAGCTGTTGATTGGCGAGCTGCCCGCGCACCTGGAGGGCACCAGCCGTATCCAGCGCAGTGGCGAAACCGTGTGGGAGAAACCCTTTTTAACCGGCGAGGCCAATATGGCCCACAGCTTGGCCAACCTGGAGTATCACCACTTTAAATACCCGGGTTTCCGCCGCCCCGGCGATGTGCATGTGCATTTTTTCGGCACCGCAACGCTAAGCTTCGCCGACGGCATCAAGGTGCGCGAAGGCGATCGCTTCGAGATCAATATCCATGAATTTGGCCGCGCCCTGCGCAACCCGCTTCGGGTTGAAGCAGACGCACCGGCCATCAGCGTGAAACCGCTTTAACAACTGAATTTTCACACCAGCAGGAGGCTGTATGACTCTGGAAGGCAAACTACTTATTGGCCAGCAGGCCATCAGCGGTAAACAGGCGGACATTCAAGCCGTCAATCCCGCCACTGGCGAGACACTAGACCCTGTCTACCCCGGCGGCGGCAAAGCGGAAGTGGAGCAGGCGTGTGAACTTGCCGAAGCGGCGTACGCCACTTACCGCGAAACCTCGCTTGAAGACCGCGCCGTGTTCCTGGAGACCATCGCCAGCGAGATCGAGGCAATCGGCGAAGAACTGACCGAGCGTGGCGTCGCCGAAACCGGACTCCCCGAAGCGCGCCTGCAGGGCGAACGTGGCCGCACCTGCGGCCAGCTACGCTTGTTCGCCAACGTGGTACGGGCTGGCGAGTGGCTCGATGTGCGCATTGACCCCGCGCTACCCGACCGCGAACCGATGCCGCGTGTCGACCTGCGCCAGCGGCATATTGGCCTGGGCCCGGTGGCCGTGTTTGGCGCCAGCAACTTCCCGCTGGCTTTCAGCGTGGCCGGTGGCGACACTGCCTCGGCATTGGCCGCTGGCTGCCCGATAGTGGTCAAGGGCCACTCCGCCCACCCCGGCACCTCGGAGTTGGTCGGCCGCGCCATTCAGCGCGCCGTCGCCAAGTGCAACCTGCCTGAAGGCGTCTTCTCGCTGCTGTTTGGTTCCGGAAAGGAGATCGGTCAGGCGCTGGTCGCCGACCCGCGCATTCAGGCGGTGGGCTTCACCGGCTCACGCAGTGGCGGTACGGCATTAATGGCCACCGCCCAGGCGCGGCCGCAGCCGATCCCGGTCTACGCCGAGATGAGCTCCATCAACCCGGTGTTCCTGCTGCCGGAAGCGCTCAAGGCACGCGCCAAAGCCATCGCCGAAGGCTTCGTCGGTTCCCTCAACATGGGCGCCGGTCAGTTCTGCACCAACCCTGGCCTGGTGATCGGAGTGAAGGGTGCCGATCTTGATGCCTTCATCGACACCGCTGGTGAAGGCGTCAAAGGTAGTGCCGCCCAGACCATGCTCACACCGGGCGTTCATGGTGCCTACAACGATGGCATCGGTGCCCTGGCTAATCATCCCAACGTTCGCAACGTCGCCCGTGGTCAGGCTGGCGAAGGCCCGAATGCTTGCCAAAGCGGGCTATTTGTCGCTAGTGCGACCGACTTCCTGGCGGATGAGGCTCTGCAAGCCGAAGTATTCGGTGCCAGCTCACTGGTCATTGAATGCGCCGACATCGACGAAATGCAGCGGGTCGCTTCCCAGGTCGAAGGACAGCTCACCATTACGCTACACATGGATGACGGCGACCTGGCGACCGCCAAGCAACTGCTGCCCACCCTGGAACGCAAGGCGGGCCGGATTCTGGCCAACGGCTGGCCAACCGGGGTGGAAGTATGCCACGCCATGGTGCACGGCGGCCCTTATCCGGCGACGTCGGACTCCCGCACCACCTCAGTAGGCAGCGCGGCGATTTTCCGCTTCCTGCGCCCGGTGTGCTACCAGGCGTTGCCGGAAGGGTTACTGCCCGAGGCGCTCCGTGACAGCAACCCCTATGGGGTATCCCGTTTGGTCGATGGCAAGCGTGAATAAACGAGCGTCACTTGAGACGTTACTCGATAAAGGCGTCGGTGGTTTCACGATGACCGTATAGAAACGCATCGGCGACCTGGCGCAGCGGGGCAATATCCACCTCGCTGCGTTTTTTTGCGATCAACTCGCCAAACCGCGCGTAGAGACCTTGATATTCGCGCTCTTCAGCGTCGATGAGGACGTCGCCGTCAATCACTAGACGGCAGCCGCCCTGAGTAAGGCTCAGGCGGCTTCCATCACTGTCGATATGCATATCCCAGGTGGGCGGGCCGGGCTGACGAAAGTCAAAATCAGCCTCAATCGCCGCGCCTTCTGGATCGGTGAAGGAGAGCTCCGCTGCTATGGGGGTTTGCGCATTACTGGGTACCTGCAGCCGTGCTTTTTGCAGGAAAAATGGCTGCGGCAAAATAGCGGTGGCAATCGACAGCGCGTTAATACCTGGGTCAAATACGCCCATGCCACCGACCTCCCATATCCACGCTTGGCCTGGGTGCCATACCCGCACGTCTTCCTTCCATTCGATCTCTACACGCTGCACATGACGCTCACTCAACCACTGCCGGGCCTGAGCCACGCCGGGGGCAAACCGCGAATGCCAGGCGGCAAACAGGCTAACACCCTGCCGGGAAGCGGTGGCAATCAGGTCCTCCACTTCGCTTAGCGTTGCCCCTGGCGGCTTTTCCAGCAGCACGTTCTTGCCGCGCAAGAGCGCCGCCCGCGCCTGGGAGTAGCGCAGGTGGGTTGGCGTACAGATCGCGACGGCGTCGATATCCGGATGGGCATCCAGCATCGCTTCCAGGCCTTGATAGCCAAGTAAATCCGGCAATGAAGCATAAGGATCCGCCGTGGCGACAAGCTGGCAGTTCGGGGTGGCGGCTATCGCCGGCAGGTGCTGGTCGCGGACGATCTTGCCCACGCCAACCAGGCCAAGGGTGAAGTCAGACATACGCTTACCTCAATTGAAAACGCTCACGCTAGAACAGTGATCGGGGGTCAGTGTGCGGTATGGAGCAGCTCAACAGAGCGCCCTAATGAGCTGGCGCTATGTTCAAGCCCCAGCGCCTCCGCGGTCCCCGCCAACACCGCTTGGGAAGCTAAAAAAGCCTCACGGGGTCGGCGCAACCGAATGCTCTCCATGAGATGTCGATGGCGCTCCAGGCTCTCTTCAGGGTCGGAGGCACTCTCGTTGGACATGGATATCAGCATATAGATGGAGGGCCGCAGGATATGCGATAGCTGCGCCCAGACAATATTGTGGGTCGCCCTGAAAATCGCTTCGTGAAAGGCGATATCGCATTCGCTATGCAGCCGTCGCTCTTCTTCGCAAGTCGCATTGCGCAGGTTCTGCCCCAGGCCTTCGAAGGCTTCCTCGATGGCAACCAGATCCCGCGCCTTGGCACGCTTGGCGGCGGTCATCGCCACATAGGGTTCAACGTCCAGACGAAAGGCGAGGATTTCGCGCTGAATATCCGGGTTGGGCGCCGCATAGCGGGTCAACCAGTCGGTCACCTGGGCATCGAGAATATGCCACTCCGAGTATTCACGCACCTTGGAGCCATGGCCGGAGATACGCTCGATAATGCCCGCATCCACCAACTGGCGCAGGTCGCTGCGCACCGCTGAGCGATTGATCGCGAAGCGTTCGCATAAATCCAGTTCACGGGGGACAAAATCGCCAGGATGATAACGTCCTCCAAAAATCTCCTCGGCGAGATGTTCGGCGATACTGGGGCGAGCGGCGGGTTTCCTTAAAGATGAAGTCAATGCGGTAGGCCCCTGTTTCAATTCCTGTCAATCATAACGTATTTGAACGGTCGACTGTCACTGAAATGGCATCAAGCCCGGCTCGCTGTCTCAGCTCCAGCCGCCGTTCATAGAGGCCTTTAGCGCTCAACGTACCCAGTACCAGAACGCCGCCAACCATGGCCACCGGTGCTGGCTGTTCGGCCAGAATCCACCAGGCCAGCAGCGTGCCTATCACCACTTCCAGAAGTAACAGCAAACCGACTTCAGCGGACGGGAGATACAGCGGCCCGCGCTGCAGCAGCGTCACGCCGCAAGGCACAATAATCAGACAGAGCAGGATCACCACGGCTAGCTGGTTGGTGGCTGGCAGGGCCGGTTCGCTCCCCGCCAGCCAAAACAGCCCGGCAATGCTACCCACGACGATACCGTTAAACACCAGCATGGGGCTCATATCCACCCCTGGGCGCGTCCGGCATAGGGTGAAGTTGATCGCCAGAGTTGTCGCCGCCATCAAGGCGAAAGCGTTACCCAACCAGGAACCAGCGCCCGCGTCATCAAGAGCGATCATGGCGATACCCAGCATGCAAACAAAGATGGCTAACCAGGTACGTCTGGGCAGACGCTCCTTGAGGATGATCCAGGAGAGTACCGCCGCCATTAACGGTGAACTGGCCAGTATCATCAGTACGTTGCCCGCTTTCGTGTACTGGTTGCCCAACACGAAGCCGCAGGTGGTCAGGCTGAACAGCAGCGCTACGGCGATGCCCGTCCAGCCACAGCGACGGTAGGCCGCCAGGGTGCCTCGCCCGTAGCGCAGCAGGGCGATCAGTAGAAAACCCAACCCTGAAAGAAAGCCACGCCACATCAAAATTTCTGCATCGGGCAGGTCGGCCACTTTGATCAGCAGGGCGTCAGGCGCCATAATGATCGCGCCACCCGCGGTCAACAGCAGGCCCTGCTGACGATGCGACAAGGTACTCAAATGACTCATTCTGGTGCTTGCCCTTTTAGTGCTAACGGCCTTTAGTGACCGCCCCTCTAATGATTGTCCCTGGGCGGATGCTGGCGGGCCACATCGCGATACTTGCTTGCTGTCTCCAGCGTCATACCACGATCCAGCGGCTCCACCATGCTGCGCTGGATCTCTTGCCAGGGCGTCTGGTGACCGGGGTAGCGATAGCCCCCCTGCTGGGCCAAGCGCTCGCGGCGCGCTTCCAGTTCACCGGCATCAATCAACAGCTTCACTTCGCCGCGCTTAAGATCGACCCGCAGCCGGTCGCCGCTTTCCAGCAGCGCCAAGCCGCCGCCGGTAGCCGCTTCCGGTGAGGCATTGAGAATCGATGGCGAACCGGAAGTGCCCGACTGGCGACCATCGCCGAGGCATGGCAGGGACTCGATACCTTGTTTGATCAGCGCTTCCGGCGGCTGCATATTGACCACTTCGGCACCACCGGGGTGGCCGACAGGACCTGCGCCACGCATCACCAGGATGGTGCGCGCGTCGATGTCGAGCGCCGGATCATCAATACGCGCGTGATAATCCTCGGAGCCATCGAATACCACCACCTTGCCTTCAAAGGCATCGGGGTCGTTGGGGTCATTCAGGAAGCGTTCGCGGAAATCACGGGAGATCACGCTGGTCTTCATCAACGCCGAGTCGAATAGATTGCCCTTGAGATTGAGGAAGCCCGCGTGCTCGACAAGCGGGTCGGCATAGCGACAAATCACATCGGCGTCACGGGTTTCGCGGCCTTCCAGATTATCGCCAATGGAGCGGCCATTGACCGTCAGCGCATCGCCGTGCAGCTTACCGGCGGTATGTAGCTCATGGAGGATCGCCGGAACGCCCCCGGCACGGTGGAACTCTTCGCACAGGAAGGCACCCGCCGGCATGACGTTGGCCAGCAGTGGAATCTCATGGCCCAGCCGCTGCCAATCATCGTTATCCAGTTCAATGCCCGCATGACGGGCAATGGCATTAATGTGTACCGGCGCGTTTGAAGAACCGCCCAACGCCGAACACGCCACGATGGCGTTCTCAAACGCTTCCCGGGTCAGGATATCCAGTGGCCTGACATCTTCCCAGACCATATCGACGATTCGCGTGCCGGTATCGTAGGACACCATGGCACGCTCCTTGTAAGGCGCAGGAATGACCGCAGAGCCTGGCAGGCTCATGCCCAGCACCTCAGCCATGGAGTTCATGGTGGAGGCGGTGCCCATGGTATTGCAGTGACCAATTGAAGGCGCCGAGTCGCTGGCCCGGGAAAGAAACTCGGCGTAGTCGATATCCCCCGCCGCCAGACGCTTGCGAAGCTCCCAGATAATCGTGCCCGAACCGACCCGCTCGGCACCGCGCCAGCCATTCAACATCGGCCCACCGGACAGCACAATGGCCGGGATATTCACCGTTGCCGCCGCCATCAATGCCGCTGGCGTGGTTTTATCACAGCCAGTGGTCAATACCACGCCGTCCAACGGGTAGCCATGCAACACCTCCACGATGCCTAAGTAGGCGAGATTACGATCCAGCGCAGCGGTGGGGCGCCGGACATTTTCGTGGATAGGATGCATGGGGAATTCGAACGGCACCCCCCCGGCCGCGCGAATACCGTCTTTGACCCGCTTGACCAGCTCAATATGATGACGGTTGCATGGGGTCAAATCGGACCCCGACTGACAAATACCAATAATCGGCTTACCGCTGGTCAGCTCATCCAGCGTAATGCCGTAATTGAGGTAGCGCTCGATACATAGCGCCGTGGTGCCGGGATGATCAGGGTTGTCGAACCAATAGCGTGACCGTAACTGCTCAGGGGTTATGCGTTGAAAATTGGCCATGGTGTCGCTCCACGCCTAGAGTGAATATAGAAGTTAGTAAGCAAGGTACGCTTTCTTCACTTCCAGGTCGACACATACAAAAGTATATGTTGAACATACAGTAGAAACGTTAGACATTAGCCTAGGGATTGCGGTGCTTACCTATCAGAGGCCACGCCGCTGACATACAACTACAACAGACACCACGCTGCAGTTCGCTCGCAAAATACCCTCAGTGAAGTGTTCTGCGGCACGCAAGGAGAGTAACAATGCATTATCTTTGGAAACGCACCCTGTTAATGACCGGTGCCACGCTGCTCAGTTCAGGCATGGCTTACGCGCAAACGCCTGATCTTTCCGACCCGCCCGAGATTGATGGCGAGAAGGTGGGTGACCATGGCAGCGTTACCTTACGCATGGGGCTTGGCTTGGCCGAAAGCTCGCCCCAGTACATCTCCAGCGAGTACTTCGCCGATATTCTTGACCAGCGTAGCGACGGTCGCATTACGGTTAACGTCTTCCCCAACAGCCAGCTCGGTGACGACGTGCAGATGATGGAAATGCTGCAAACCGGCACGCTGGATATGACCTATCCTTCCTCGTCTCCCGCAACGAGCTACGTCGAGGAACTGGCGGTATTTGACCTGCCCTTCTTGCTGCCCACCCGAGAAGCAGCTGTTGCGGCGATGCGCAGCGAAGCCGCCCAGGAGATGCTCGATGCCTTTGACGGTACTGGCATCAAAGCCCTCGCGTTCTCTGAAAATGGTTTCCGTCAGCTATCCAATAGCGCCCGGGAAGTCTCCTCGCCAGAGGATGTCGCAGGCCTGGACGTTCGCGGCTTGGCAATTCGCACCATGGAAAACCCGGTACATCTGGATATCTGGGAAGCGCTGGGCGCCAACCCCACGCCCATGGCCTTTGGGGAACTGTTCTCGGCCATGGAACAGGGCGTTGTTGACGGCCAGGAAAACCCCTGGAGCACTATCCTGACTTCCAATTTCTACGAGGTTCAGGAATTCGGTTCGGAAACCCGCCACGTCTACACGCCTTTTATCAAGATGATTTCCGAACGCACTTGGGACGATTTAGATCCTGAGTACCAAGCGCTTATTCAAGAAGCCGCGCTGAAAGCAGCCGATTACGAAATCCAGCTTTCCGCCGAGTACGACGACTGGTCGCGTAATCAGCTTGAAGAACGCGGTATGAAGATCACCCGCCTTGATGACGAGCAAATTGCCGCCTTCCAGGAAGCGGTACAGCCCGTTTATGAAGAGTGGGCACCCCGCATCGGCGAAGACCTGGTAGAGGAATTCCAGCAGATCGCCGAATCGTCCATGACGGAATAAGCGTCGCGTTACTTTCGCTCTGTTAGCCAAGACAAGGGGCACTGGCCCCTTGTCTTGTCGTTATTCGCCTCTGCGGAGAGCTTATGGATTTCCCCGATACGCAAATTCCAGATACGGCGGCCTTTCTCGACGACCCACAGCGCCTTCCGTTGGAAATCGACCCCGAGCAGCGCCAGGGGCCCGCGTTGTTTCGCTGGCTGACGCTGGCCATGGAACACGTGATTGCAGCATTGCTGTTAGCGTTAATCATCTCGGTATCGGTCAATGTGGTGGGTCGCGCCGTGTTCAACAATTCCGTGCCCTGGGCCGATGAGCTGGCCCGCATGCTATTCATCTGGCTGATTTTCCTCGGCGCGGCGGCGGCCTTTGCGCGCTTTGAGCACATCGCCGTGGATATCCTGGTTCGTCGGCTACAGCCGCGCGCCGCCCATATGCTGTATCTGCTCCAGCACGTCATTATCATTGTCTTGATGGGTGTCATCATCTGGGGTGGCTTTCTGGTGATGTCGCGCGCATCCGGTCAAACGGCCATCCTGAATGTGCCCTGGAATCTCGTTAACGTCTCATTCGTGCTTTGCGCATGCTTTATTGGTGCAGTGTCTATCTGGCGCGCCTGGAAGAGCATCCAACAAATACGTTCCCCCAACGCAACGCCGAACGCCGGTGGAGGCTGCTAAACCATGCTATGGATTTTTCTCGGCATCCTGTTTGTTTCGTTAGCTTTGGGCCTGCCGATTGCATTTGGCTTGGGCATCGCCGCCGTGGTGATGGCGGTGCTCTCTGATATACCGCTCTCGATCCTGATCGAGCAGTCGATTCGTGGCGTAAACAGCTTTCCCCTGCTCGCCATTCCGTTCTTTATCATGGTCGGTGAAGTCATGAGCAACGGCGGCATCGCCCGTCGCCTCATGGAGTTGGCCGGTGCCCTGGTGGGTTTCGTGCGCGGCGGCCTGGGCCAGGTGGCGATTACCGGCTCGATGTTCTTCGGTGGAATTAGTGGCTCGGCCGTCGCCGATACCGCCGCCACCGGGGCGATGATGATCCCCTCGATGACCAAACAAGGGTACACAGCGCCACAGGCCACCGCCATCAACACCGTCTCGTCGGTCATCGGCATCATTATTCCACCCTCTATTCCGCTGATTCTGTTTGGCATTGTCACCGAGACGTCGATCAGCCGCCTGTTCATCGCGGGCATTGTGCCGGGGATACTGATCGGTTTCGGGCTCATGACGACCACCTTCATCATGGCCACCATCGGCCACGCAGGGCAGACCCGTAAATTCCGTTTTGATGTGTTATGGCAAGCCTTCAAAGCCGCATGGCTGGCGTTGGTACTGCCAGTGCTCGTCATCGGCGGCATCATCGGCGGTATCTTCACCGCCACCGAGGCGGCCGTTGCTGCCCTGCTTTACTCGCTGTTCATATCGCTGGTGGTCTACCGCGAATTCAAGATTACAGCGCTCTGGGGCATGCTGATCCGTACTGCCCGCTTGACCGGTATGGTCCTGCTATTGCTGGCCTTCGCCACCGTCATTGCCTGGTTTTTAACCATCAATATGGTGCCACAAACGCTGGTCACCCAGGTCCAGGCGATCACCCAGGACCCCTTCCTGCTGTTGTTGATCGTTGCCGGGTTGCTGCTGCTGGTGGGGTTTGTCATGGACCTGACCCCCGCGATGGTCATCATGGCGCCGATGCTCACCCCCATTGTCGAGTCCGTTGGCATCGACCCGGTGTACTTCGGCGTACTGATGGCATTTATCCTCGGCATCGGCCTTTTGACACCCCCGGTAGGCACCTGCCTTTACGTCGGGTGCGGTGTTGGCAAGGTCTCCATGGAGCAACTCGTCAAGGCCATGCTGCCCTACTACGCCACCCTGCTGGTGGTGCTGGTCATCCTGATTGCTTTCCCCGGCATTGTAACCTGGCTGCCTGACCTCACCGCCGTGCGCGGTAACTGACTAGTGGACGCTTACAAGCCGATCACACGACGCCAACAACTTTCGATAGTTAACGCCCTTTAAAAGGAGGCCCAGATGACACTGCAAGGCTCACTGCTAGTCGGCCAACAGGCCATCACCGGCTCAGAAGCCGAGATTTACGCTACCAACCCTGCCACGGGTGAAGCCCTGGCACCGAAGTACCATGGCGGCAACCACCTTGAAGTGGACCAAGCCTGCCAGCTCGCCGAAGCAGCGTTTGATCAATATCGCGAGACATCACTAGAGACACGGGCCCGCTTTCTGGAAACCATTGCCGACGAGATTGAGGCGATTGGCGACGAGCTGACCGAGCGTGGTGTGGCTGAAACCGGCCTCCCCCAGGCGCGCCTGGAAGGCGAGCGTGGCCGCACCTGCGGCCAACTACGGCTCTTCGCCTCGGTAGTTCGTGCCGGTGAATGGCTTGATCTGCGCCACGACCCGGCAATGCCAGAACGGCAACCCATGCCCCGCGCTGACCTGCGCCAGCGTCACATTCCTCTCGGCCCGGTCGCCGTATTTGGCGCCAGCAACTTCCCGCTGGCCTTCAGCGTGGCAGGCGGCGATACCGCTTCAGCACTGGCCGCAGGCTGCCCGGTGGTCGTCAAGGGGCATTCCGCCCACCCAGGCACTTCCGAGCTGGTCGGGCGCGCCATTCAGCGTGCGGTCGCCAAGTGCGAGCTTCCCGACGGCGTTTTTTCGCTCCTGTTCGGTTCGGGCAACGAGATCGGTCAGGCACTCGTTGCCAATCCGCATATCAAAGCCGTCGGTTTCACGGGCTCACGTCGCGGCGGTACCGCTCTGATGGCCACCGCACAGGCACGCCCCGAGCCCATCCCGGTGTATGCCGAAATGAGCAGTATCAATCCGGTGTTCCTGCTGCCCGAAGCACTGAAGGCACGCGGTGACAAGATTGCCGAAGGATTCGTCGCCTCCCTCAACATGGGCGCAGGCCAGTTCTGTACCAATCCTGGCCTAGTGATCGGCCTGAAAAGCGCCGAGCTGGATGCGTTTATGGCGGCGGCGGGCGAAGCGGTTAAAGGCAGCGCTGCCCAAACCATGCTCACACCCGGCATTCATGACGCTTATCAGAACGGCGTATCAACACTGGCGAGCCAGTCTAACGTGAAGGAGGTTGCCCGCGGGCAAACCGGCGATGGCCCCCATCAATGCCAGCCGGGACTGTTCGCCGCCAGCGCCCACGACTTTCTGACCGACGAAGCGCTACAAGCCGAAGTTTTCGGCGCCACCTCATTGGTGATCGAGTGTCGCGATGCCGACGAAATGCAGCGGGTGGCGGAACACCTGGAAGGCCAGTTGACCGCAACGCTGCAACTGGACGAAGGCGACCATGCCGCTGCCAAGCGGCTGCTGCCAGTACTCGAGCACCGTGCCGGCCGCATTCTGGCCAATGGCTGGCCCACTGGTGTCGAAGTTTGCCACGCCATGGTCCACGGCGGCCCGTACCCCGCCACGTCCGACAGCCGCACGACCTCGGTGGGCAGTGCCGCGATTTACCGCTTCCTGCGCCCGGTCTGCTACCAGGACTTGCCCGCAGGCCTGCTGCCTGAAGCGCTAAAGGATAACAATCCTTACAACGTTTCACGGCTGGTCGACGGCAAGCGCGAGGGATAAGGCATGCAAACCATGATAAGTTCACACGAACTCCTGCCGACTGACCTGGACAAAGCCTTGTTAGTTGGCCGTGTATGGCAGGAAGGTTCACGCCCTGGGCCCGCACTGGTCGCGGTGCGCGATAGCCAGGTAATCGATATTACCCAGTTGGGCCCGACCATGGCCGACCTGTTGGAACGTGACGACTTACTGGACGTCGTGCGTAAAGCGGAAGGGCCAAGCCTGGGTAGCCTTGACACGCTACTCACCAACTCTCAGATGTCTTCGCCGCAAGCGCCTTATCTACTCGCCCCCTGCGACGTGCAGGCCGTCAAGGCCTGCGGCGTGACCTTTGCTGTCAGCCTGCTGGAACGGGTGATCGAGGAGCAGGCGGGCGGCGATTCGGCCAGGGCGGCCGAGTTGCGCAGCGACTTACAGGCACTCATAGGCAAGGACCTTTCCAAGATCAAGCCAGGTTCCGAGGAGGCGATGTCGCTTAAAAAAGCGCTCCAGGAACGTGGCGGCTGGTCGCAATACATGGAAGTCGGCATCGGACCCGATGCCGAGGTGTTTACCAAAGCGCAGCCGCTGTCCTCGGTGGGCTTTGGCACGACGGTAGGCCTGCACCCGGCCTCCCAGTGGAATAACCCCGAGCCGGAAATTGTCCTGGCCGTGGATAGCCGCGGCCAGGTGCGCGGTGCCACCCTGGGTAACGACGTCAACCTGCGTGACGTCGAAGGCCGCAGCGCCCTGCTGCTGGGCAAGGCGAAGGATAATAACGCCTCCTGCTCACTGGGGCCGTTCATTCGCCTGTTTGACAACCATTTCGATATCGACAGCGTGCGCAATTGCCAGGTATCGCTGCGTATCGAGGGTGAGGACGACGACTTCCTGCTCCAGGGCGAAAGCGATATGCGCGAAATCAGCCGCGACCCGCTGGACCTGGTCAGCCAGACCATCGGCGACCATCACCAATACCCCGATGGTTTCATGCTGTTTCTGGGCACCATGTTCTCGCCGATTCAGGACCGCGGCGGTGAAGGTCAAGGCTTTACCCATCACCTTGGCGACCGCGTCACCATCGCCACTCCGGACCTGGGCGCCCTGGTCAACCCGGTGGGCAGAAGCGACCAGTTGCCACCCTGGACCTATGGCATTCGCGAACTGATGCGTCATCTGGCCTAACATCCCTATCATCAAAGAGTCGACAGATGGCAATGACGAACGACGACTTTCTTGACGAACTCAAAGCACTGCTTGGCGACAGCGGTGTATTACGTCACCCCAACGACATAGCGCGCTATGTCAGCGATTGGGCGGGGGACACGCTCGGCACACCGCTTGCCGTTGCCCGCCCGGCGAATACCGAGCAAGTCGCCGAGGTGGTCAGGCGCTGCTATGAACACGACATTGCGATGACGCCCCAGGGTGGCCACAGCGGCCTAGTCGCCGGGGCACTGCCCGCCGCAAATGGCCAGGAACTGGTGGTCAGCCTGGAGCGTTTGAATCGCGTGCGCGCCATTGACCCGGTCAACTTCACCATCACCGTAGACGCAGGCTGCATTCTCGAAAACGTCAAACTTGCCGCCGCGGAACATGACTGCGACTTCCCGCTATCACTGGGCGCCCAGGGTAGCTGTCAGATTGGGGGGAATATCGCCACCAATGCCGGCGGGCTTAACGTGCTGCGCTACGGCATGATGCGCGAGCTGGTGCTGGGGCTTGAAGTGGTCCTCCCCGACGGCCGCGTCTGGGAAGGCCTTGACGCCCTACATAAGGACAACCGCGGTTACGACCTTCAACAGCTGTTTCTGGGCAGCGAGGGCACGCTGGGCATCGTCACCGGCGCGGTACTTAAACTCTCCCCACGCCTTACCCAGAATCGCACCGCGCTGCTCGGCCTGCCATCGGTACAGGCGGTGATCGATCTGTACGGTCTGGCACGCCGCGACTGTTGCGACCTGCTGACCGCCTTCGAGCTGATTCCACGCCGCTGCATCGAGTTGGCCATCGAAGCCACACCTGAGCTGCGCGACCCGCTGGAAAGCGCCTATCCCTGGTATGTGTTGATGGAAGTCGCCGCCACAGGTCCGATAGACCTAAGCGCTATGCTTGAACAGCTGCTTGAAACAGGCATGGAGCGGGAGTGGGTACTTGATGGCGCCCTGGCATCAAGCGATACCCAATCCGCCCAGCTTTGGCAGTTCCGCGAAAGTATGCTGGAAGGCCAGCGACGGCGCGGTGAGCACCTGCGCACCGATATTTCCGTGCCCGTCTCGGCACTTCCCGACTTCGTTACCCAGGCGAGCGAAACGGTGATGGCCGCTTCACCCGAGTGCGAGATCATTGCCTACGGGCATGTCGGCGACGGCAACCTGCACTTCAATATCCTGCCGCCTAGAGCGATGGCGGAAAGCGATAAAAAAGCCCACCTCCACGATCTGGAGGAACGGTTGTTTGAGGTGCTCGACGACTTTCACGGCAGCATCAGCGCCGAACACGGCATTGGTCGCACCAAGCAAGCGCCCTATCTGGCGCGCTTATCGCCACTTGAGCGGGAGTTGGTCCACGGCGTTAAAGCCCTGTTCGACCCCAAGGGATTGATGAATCCAGGGCGTATTTTGCCTGCTGGGGAGTAGCCCCCAGCTTGGCCCAACGCTATTTTCTGAAACGTTCCGCCAGTCCGCGCAGGGCGTCCGCGTAAAGCAGCGTGTCGATCCCGACCCCGACGAAGGTACATCCCGCCGCGAGATAACCGCGGGCGGCCTGCTCATCCACCGTCACAATACCCGCGGCCTTGCCTGCGGCGCGTATCTTGGCGATGGCATCGTTAATCGCCGCGGTCACATCCGGGTGGCTGGCGTTGCCAAGGTAGCCCATCGAGGCCGATAAATCCGCCGGACCAATAAACACGCCGTCCACACCATCCACTGCCGCAATCGCCTCCAGATTCGCAAGCGCCTGGGGGCTTTCCACCTGCAGCATCAGGCAGATTTCGTCATCGGCGCGGGAGAGGTAATCATCCACCTGCCCCCAGCGCGAGGCACGCGCCAGCACATGGCCCACCCCGCGAATGCCACGGGGCGGGTAACGCGTAGCGGCCACCAGCTCAGCGGCCTGCTCGGCCGTTTCCACCATGGGTATCAGCAGGTTCTGCACGCCGATGTCCAGATAGCGCTTGATCAACACCGCGTCGCCAGTAGGCGGGCGCACGACGGGATGGCTGTCATAGGCCGCCAGCACCTGCAGTTGGGCAAGCAGGCTCGACAGCTCATTGGGCGTATGCTCGGCATCCAGCAGCAGCCAGTCAAAGCCTGCCGTCGCAGCAATTTCTGCTGCATAGGCACTCGCCAACCCCAGCCAGATCCCTGTTTGAGGCTGGCCTGCCTGTAGCTGTCGCTTAAAGACATTGGACGGCATCTTCATATGGGCTCCTTGGGAGGGTCGCTACTCGGATTAAGCCAGCGCATTTCACCCAGCTAAGCGCCCAATAGCATTCGATGCAAGGCGTAAAGACCACGTCTAGCCCGCCGCAGGCCCCACCACATGCTTCACTTCGAGATAAGCACTGAGCCCCCAAGGGCCGAGTTCGCGGCCGATGCCGCTGCGTTTGAAGCCGCCCCAGCCGGTTTCGGGGAGCACCAACTGCTCGCTGTTGTACCAGATGCTACCGGCTTTGAGCTGGCGGCCGATGCGTTTGGCGCGCTCGGGGTCGCCGCTGATGACGGTGGCCGCCAGGCCGTAGTCGCTGTCGTTGGCACGTTGGATGGCTTCAGCTTCGTTTGCCACGCTACGTGCGCAGAGCACAGGACCAAAAATTTCTTCTTTCCACAGGCGGCTATCCGCCGGCACATCGCGGTAGAGGGTTGGTGCCAGGAAGTAGCCCTTCGCTGGCAGCGTGCGGTGCCGCCCGTCGCGCACTGCCTTCAGGCCTTCCTGTTCAGCCAGGTTCAGATAGCCCTGAACCGCGTCGCGCTGCTTGGCGCTGGTCATCGGGCCTAAGTCGGTGCCTTCCGCCAGCGGGTCGCCCAATGTCAGCGCATCCATACGTTCGGCAAGGGCAGCGTAGAGTGCTTCCGCTATATCTTCGTGCACCAATAAACGCGAGGTCGCGGAACAGATTTGCCCGGCGTTGAAGTAGATACCCGCCATCACCCAGTCGGCGGCCTTAGCGGGGTCGGCGTCTTCCATCACCAGAACGGGGGATTTCCCGCCTAACTCCAGCGATACGTTAGCAGAGCGGTTGGCTGCGGCTTTCATCACCGCCTCGCCCACCTGATTACTGCCTGTAAAGGATATTTTATCCACGCCGAGATGGCGGGTCAGCGGCGCGCCGATGCCTTCGCCGTCGCCATTGAGAATATTAAGCACGCCCGCAGGCAGACCGATCTCAAGGGCAATCTCTGCCTGCACCCGCTCGGGGAGCGGCGTGACTTCCGAGGGTTTGAGTACGGCGGTACAGCCCGCAGCCAACGCGGGGGCCAGCTTCCATGCGCTGGTTACCAGCGGGAAATTCCACGGGGCAATCAGCCCTACTACGCCGACCGGGTCATGGTAGCAGCGCGCCTCAACGCCCTCCATTTCCACGCTGACCAACTCCCCCTGGCGGGCATCCAGCGCCCTGGCCTGCCCGGCGTAGTAGCGATAGCAGGCGATCGCATCGTCCAGATCGATCCCCGCTTCCGCCAGCGGTTTACCGTTGTTGGTCGCTGAAAGCGTGAGGATCGAATCCCGGCGGGCTTCCAGCCCATCAGCGAACTTTTCCAGGAAGGCCGCCCGTGCGGCACCGCCGAGCGCCTGCCAGCCGGGCTGTGCCTGCTGGGCGGCGTCGACGGCAGCATCGACATCCGCCGCATCCCCCGCGGTCACCTGGGCAATGCATTCTTCGCGGTAAGGGTTCATCACGTCGAGCAGGCGGGTTCCTTGGGAGGCAACCCATTGGTTGTTGATGAACTGGTGATCGAGAATCAGGCTATCTGGCAGCGAAGCGTGTTCCGCGCTTGAAGACGTAGACACCGTGGTGACTCCTTTAAAGGTCGTGTTGGCGAAGCCAATCATCGATAAGTTGCTTGAGATGCTGGCCGCTAAAACTGGGGAAGTGTCCGCCGTGTACCGTGCGCACCGGCAGCTCTCTAAGCCGTCGCATGCTGGCGGCATAGTCGGTGAGGTCGCTGTGCCACAGGTCTTCAATCAACGGACCATCGTAAATCAGATCGCCCGAGATCAGTGTTTGGGTGGCCGCTTCCCACAAAGCGATACCGCCGGGGGAATGCCCCGGCGTGTGGATCACCTGCCACTGGCGGTTACCCAAATCCAATATCTCGCCATCCTCTAATGGACACACCATCTGCGGCGCGGTAATGCGGTAGCGTTCGTGGCAATAGGGCTCAGGCGGCAACGCTTCGAACATATCGTCACTGAGAAACTGCGCTGCCAAGGTGCGCGCGTTATCCGGCGAATTCAGAATGTCTTCCTCGGCAACATGCACATGGCAGCAATCAAATTCATGGGCCGCACCAATATGGTCAAAGTGGGTATGACTGGCCACCGCCAGCAGGTCACGCTGGCTAAGCAGCGCGACATGTTGGCGAAGCGGTATGGCCCCCAGGCCAAAATCCACCACCATGCCGCGCTCGCTACCCTGAACATGCCAGATATTGCAGCGATAGAACGGCTTGATCCAAGGCTCGTCGATCAGGGTAATACCGTCCGCCTTGGCGGCGGTACGGTACCACTGCTGCTCGTTAATGCGCGTTAAGCTCATGCCGTTGCTCGCCTGGTGATGGCCACTTTACTGACAACGTAATAAAGCGCGCCGGTAATCACAAACACGGGTAGCGAGGCCCCAAAGTCCAGCGGTGCCACCCAGTTCCAGTAGTAGGCCAAAAGCGCCCCTACCGCATAACTGCCCAACGCCAGCCAGTTAAATGCAGGCAGGCTATCGGCCTGTTGAATCAACTGAGCCGAGGTGTAGCGCTGGCGACCCAGCAGGAAGTAGTCGACGATCATCAGTGAAAAGGCGGGAATAAAGACGCTGCCAATGATTAGTAGAAACGTCTGGAACTGATCGAGAATACCGGGGATCAGGGCACCGATCACGGACACGACGCCAATGATCAACGCTGGCTTCCAGAACGGCACCTTGGGCCGCACGCTCATGAACGAAAGCGTCGCGCTGTAGACACACATGACGTTCGTCGTCAGCACCGAAAAGAAAATCACCAGCGCCGCCGGCAGCCCAAACCCGAAACCGCTCAGCAGGGCCGTGGGATCGTAGGTCTGCTCCATGCCTTCGGCGATGGATAGCGCCGAGACAGTGGCACCAAGCCCCATGGCAATCAGGGTGGCCGTCACATAGCCGCCCCAGGTACCAACAACCGCTGCCTTCAATGTACGGCAGTGGCGATTATAGTCCGCCGCGAGCGGTATCCAGGAAAAAGCAGTGGCCACGACGATATCGAAGATCACGCCGCCGCCCAGTACGCCTTGCGGCTCCAGTTGGGTAATGCTTGGCAGGTCGTAATGGCGATTGAGCGCAAACAGCACCACCGCCGATAGCCCCACCATTAACAGCGCTGCGATTTTCTCGACCTTTTCGATACCCAAATGGCCGCGAAGGGCGATAAGCACCACCAGGGATTCGCACAGCACCGTAAACAGCGCCACATTGGAATAGCCCGTCAGGCTCTCCACCGCGTAGTCGAGGCTCATGCCCGCCAAGAGTGCCTGGATCCAGCTCCATGCAATCAGCGCCAGCAGGTTTACCCAGGCAGGAAAGTTGGCGCCTTTTCTACCGAAGGTACCGCGCGCCAGCACCATGGTCGTCATACCCGTGCGCTGCCCCATGACCCCAATCAAAACCAGCGGAATAATGCCGATCGCCGAGCCTACCGCGATCAGCAACATGGCATGCTGAAAGGTCAAGTCCGGCACCAAAAACATACCGGTTAGAATCGTGGTGACGACGACGTTAGCCCCCAGCCACAGCGCGAAGGTGCCAGGCAGCCCGAGGCTATGCTCTACATCGTCAGCCGACAGCGTATCCTGGCCCAATACATGATTACTTTTCATTGTTATCTCCTGTTTCAATCAGGTTTTTTTGCCATGCTGCGGCGTCTATTTCGATCACCACTGGTCGGTAGGGATCGCGTTTAGTCAAGGCTCGAGAAAGTTCAGTGGGGCTCCCCACCATGACACCTGAACAGCCGAACCCTTCGGCCAGGGTGAGGAAGTTGGGTGCCTGAATATCCACGCCCAGCCGGGCAACCCCGTTGGCATCCATATAGCGACGAATCTCTTCATAGCCTGCGTTGTGCCAGAGCACGATGACGATTGGCAGACGCTCTTCTACGGCCGTTGCCAGCTCGGCGAGGGTAAACATCACCCCGCCATCGCCTACCAAGGCCACCACCGGTAGATCGGGGCGACCCAACTGGGCGCCCAGCGCCGCCGGTAGCCCATAGCCCAAGGTGCCGTAACCGGTTGAGGCGTTGAAGTAACGCCGTGGCGCGGGCTGGCTCACCAGGTGATTACCGGCATACACCGGCGCGGTGGAATCGCCCACCAGAATGGCGTCAGGCAGGTGCTCGGCAAGCGTTGTATAAAGCGGCACAAAATCGCTAAAGGCGGGGTCCTTGACCAGGTTCAAGGCGCTTAACGCCGAGGCGGTTCGTTTAGTTCCCTGGCGTTGCAATGAATCGGGAAAGTGACCAAGCAACAACTCAAGGCTACGTCCAGCGTCCCCCACCAGCCCCAGCGTGACGCGCTGGTTGCGCACCAGCTGTTCAGGGTCGAGATCGATACGGATCAGCGTGCCATTGAGGTGAAAGCCACCATCGAACACTACGTCGTAGTCGGTCTCACCCAGTTCGGTACCCACCGCCAGAATCACATCGGCGTTGGCCGCCAGCTCGCGTACCGCAGGCAACGCGGCGTTCGCGCCTAAATCCAGCGGGTGGTCACGGCCCAACAGACCTTTGGCGTTGATGGTCGTGACCGTGGGCGCATCGAGCTGTTCTACCAATGCCCGCGCTGCTTCGGGCGCCGATACGCAACCACCACCCAGTAGCACCAAGGGCTGCTTCGCCGCCTTTAACAGCCGAGCGGCCTCGGCAAGCCCGTCTGGGTCGGGCGCGGCCCGGTAAAGCGTGGGCGCCTGCCAGGAAGACGGTGCGTCTACCGGCGCGTTGAAGAGGTCGATGGGGATTTCAATGTGCACCGGGCCAGGCCGCGCACCGTTGAAGATTGCAAAAGCACGGGCCAGCACCTCGGGCAGCGTGTTGGCGTCCAGCAGCGTATGGCTGAAGCGTGCCACACCGCTGATCATCTGCTGCTGGCTGGGCAGCTCGTGGAGCCGCCCTTGGCCCATACCCAGGGTATCGCGACGGTTCACGCTTGAGATCACCAGCATGGGAATGGAGTCCGCCAGGGCCTGGCCCATGGCGGTGGCCATATTGGTCATCCCCGGCCCGGTGATAATCAGGCAGACCCCCGGCTTGCCGCTTGCCCGGGCATAGCCGTCGGCCATAAACCCTGCGCCCTGTTCATGGCGCGGGGTAATGTGCTGCACATCGCTGCCTTCCAGCCCGCGATACAGCTCCACTGTGTGCACGCCGGGAATGCCGAACAGGGTGCTGACACCGTAGGTATCGCGCAGCAAACGGATCAGTAGCTCGGCGCAGGTCAGGGCTGCTGGACTGGTTGATTGATTGCTGGTTGCGTCAACGTTCATTGCAGGCCCCTTAGAAGAAAAACGCGTGGGCCATAAAGGCAATGATCGGCAGCGTAATGGCGGTGCGCAGCAGGAAGATCGCCGCCAGTTCCCAGAGATTGATGGGGATCTTCGACTTGAGCAGCAGCGCGCCGATTTCCGACATATAGATCAACTGAGTGAGCGACAGGCAGGCAATCACGAAACGGGTCAGTTCGCTTTCGATATTGGTCGCCAGTACCGCTGGCAGGAACATATCGGCAAAGCCGACCAGCGTCGCAGGTGCCGCCGCTTCTGCCTCGGGAATCCGCAACAGCTCCAGCACCGGGACCATAGGGTAGGAGAGCCAGGTAAACAGCGGAGTAAATTCCGCCAGAATCAGCGCGACCGTGCCGATGGCAAACACCAGGGGCAGCAGTGCGAGGAAGATATCCATGACGTTAAGCAGCGCCAGCTTCGCCAGTTCCCTTGGCCCGGGCGCGCCGGCGGCACGGCGCGTGGCTTGCAGCAGGCTGTAGCGCAACAGACCTATTTTAGCGGTGGGTTTTTCGCTGATCTGGCACCCCACCGGCTCATAGTAATCATTGGCTTTGCGGGACAGCGGCGGCAAACGCGGCACGATCACCGCAGCAATTAACCCCGAAACCACCACCGTGAAATAAAACTGCACAAACAGGTGGTTGATATCCACGAAGCTGGTCACGAGCAGCGCAAAGGCAATCGAGACCACCGAAAAGTTGGAGGCAATCACCGAGGCCTCGCGGCCGTTATAGTAGCCCTGCTCGTACTGCTGGGTGGTAATCAGCACGCCGACGGTACCCGACCCCATCCACGACGCGGTGGCATCGATGGCGCTGCGTCCCGGCAGATTAAAGATCACCCGGAACGGCTTGCGCACCAGGCTGCCGATAAACTCCATAAAGCCGAATTCCACCAGAAACGGCAGCAGCAGCGCAGCAAAGAAGAAGAAGGTCAGCAGCACCGGCGCCAGGTCGTTGAGCATCACCCCACCGGTAAACGATGCGGTGACGAATTCGGGGCCTACCTGAAAAAACGTCATCAAGGCAAAGAGCGCGCCCAGAATGCGCATACCCAACCATACCGGCCCGACGTGAAACATTTCGTTCAGTACGCCCGATTTCGCCCAGGAAGGGTTCACCAGTTTGGCGTAAAGCGTGGCCACGACCGAGAAGCACAAAACCACCGTGGCGATAGCAGGCAAGGCCGTTCCCAGCAGGGTTTGCAATCCATCGGCCATCAGGCCCATGCCGATGTTAATGGTGTCGCCCACTTGAAAGGGCACCAAGAACAACAGCACCCCGATCAAGGAGGGGATTAAGAATTTGATGAGATGACGCCGTTGGATCGGCTCATCGGCGCTTGGCTCGTCTAGCTGCACATGCGAGGACATGGGTTCACCTGTATTGAAGGTTTATTGGAGGTGAGCTGGCGATTTCTGAAGCGGCGGCCAGCACCGCTTCTTACCTTGTCTATTTATGGATCGCGCCTTGTTACACCGGCGCTTTGTAATGCCATCATCTGATTAACTGCCGCGTTTCACGCCCGGCAGTACACAGAGCATTTCATACAACAACGTGGCCCCCATTAGCGCGGTGTTACCGCTGGGGTCGTAGGGTGGCGACACTTCCACCAGATCGCCGCCGACAATGTTCAGGCCTGCCGCACCACGAACGATTTCCAGGCCCTGGGAAGACGTCAGGCCGCCCATTTCCACCGTGCCCGTACCGGGGGCAACCGAGGGATCCAGGGCGTCGATATCAAAGCTGATGTACACCGGGATATCGCCCATCTGCTCGCGTACTTCCTTCATCAGCGGCGCCAGCGAGCGGTACCAGCAATCCTCCGCCTGAACGACACGAAAGCCCTGATCGCGACACCAGTCGAAATCTTCCGCCGCGTACCCCGTCCCCCGCAGGCCAATCTGCACGACCTTGTTGGCGGCCAGCAGCCCCTCTTCCTGGGCACGACGAAACGGCGTGCCATGGGCAATCGGCTCGCCAAACATGTGCTCGTTCACATCGGCATGGGCATCGACGTGGATCAGCCCCACCGGACCATGTTTCTTGGCAATGGAACGCAGTACCGGTAGTGTCAGCGTATGTTCGCCGCCGAGCGTTAGCGGAATGCAGTCATGCTTGAGCACCTCGTCGTAAAACGCGGTAATGATGTCGACGCTTTTCGGCAGGTGAAACGTATTGATGGGGACATCGCCAACGTCCGCCACCTGCAGGCTTTCGAAGGGGGCCGCGCGGGTCGCCATGTTATAGGGGCGCAGCATGCGCGACTCATCGCGAATCTGGCGCGGACCTAGCCGCGTGCCGGGGCGGTTCGAGGTGCCAATATCCATGGGAATGCCGATAAAGGCCGCGTCCAACCCCTGAGCCGTTTCCTGCGTGGGCAGGCGCATCATGGTCGCGGGGCCAGCAAAGCGCGGCATGCTGTTGCCGCCCAGCGGCTGATTAAAGTCCGACATACTCATCTCCAGCTTGTTATTGGTTGCGCCATATCCGGCCTGACTACTGCTCACTACTACTGAATACTGCAGGTACCGTGCCAACTTCCATCTCGCGCTTAAGCCGCCATTGAGCGCCGTTAAAAAGCTCTTGTGATGCAAAAATGCATTGAAAATAGGGCCGCTTGATTCAAAAATGCATTATCGATTCAGAAACGCATCAAAGGAGCCCCTGGTGAGCGACATCGATAGCTGCGTCCTGCAAACCATCGTGGAAACAGCCAACGACCATTTCTTCATCGTTGGTGGCGACGGCCGCGTGCTGGATATCAGCCCGGGCGCCGAAGCGGTTTACGGGTTATCACGGGAGGAACTGCTTGCCAGCAGCGTTCAACAGCTACAGGCCGCTGGGGTACTGAAGCCGTCGATTACGCTGGAAGTGATGCGCACGCGCCAACCTGCGCAGCTTATGCAGGTCACCGGGACAGGCCGACGCGTCATTGCTGAAGCCTACCCCGTCTTTGTGGAGGGTAAACTTGAGCGCGTCATCAGCCGCTCCCGGGATCTTACCGACCTGCAACTGCTGCAAGATGAATACGCCCTGCTGCAAAAACGCTTCAGCGAACACTTGAAGCGCAGCCATGCCGCCCCCGATGCCGAAGAACAGGCGCTGGATGACGCCCTGGATGACCTCCAGGTCAGAAGCAACGTCATGCGGGAAATTGCCCTGCTGCTCAAGCGCGTGGCGCCCTCGGATGCCAATGTGCTGATGCTGGGGGAGTCCGGCGTGGGGAAAACCGCCTTCGCCAAACAATTGCACCGCTGGAGCCAGCGCTGTGACGGCCCCTTTATCGACGTCAACTGCTCGGCCATCCCCGAGAACCTCTTCGAGTCGGAGATGTTCGGCTACCAGCCAGGCGCTTTCAGCGGCGCCGCGCGGCAGGGCAAAGCGGGCCTATTGGAGCAGGCCGAAGGCGGCACGCTGTTTCTGGATGAGATCGGCGAGCTGCCGCTACTGATGCAGACCAAACTGCTCAAGGTGATCCAGGATGGCAGCCTGACCCGCTTGGGCGATACCCGCCCAAGGCGGGTGAATTTCCGTTTGGTCGTCGCCACCAACCAGGACCTGGCCAAGCAGGTCGAAGCCGGGCACTTTCGGCTGGACCTTTACTACCGTCTTAATGTCATCCCCGTCACCCTGCCCCCGCTGCGAGACCGCCGCGAGGATATACCCGACTTGGTAGAGGCCTGTCTGAACCGGCTGAACCAGCGCTATGGGCGGCAGAAAATCCTGGGCAATCAGGTATGGTCGACTCTGATGGGCAGTGAATGGCCCGGCAACGTCCGCGAGCTGGAGAACTGGCTGGAAAGAGCCTGGCTTTCAAGCCCCACCGATCAAATCGAAACGCCGACCGTTCATCCCCAAGCGGAACACCCCGCCACGAATCTGGCAAACGCACCAACTTCCTCCAAGACGTCACCCATCGAGCCCCATGAAACCCTCAAACAGTATCTCACGCGGCTGGAGCGGGAAACCTTTGAAGAATTAAGCACCACGCTGCCCAGCACCTACGCCATCGCCGAACGGCTGGGCATCAGCCAATCCAGCGTGGTACGCAGGCTCCAGCGTTATGGCATTAAAGTCGCCAAGTGATCTTCTGCTTGACACGACGGCTGTCATCAACCATCCATGTAAGTGTCATGCAACTGCAACACCTTCAACACAAGCTGGATCAATAACAACCAACAGCCGGTGATGAGTGTTATGGAGCAATCGCGTATCCGCCTGGAACGCGTTACCAAACGTTGGGACGCGACACCCGCCGTCGACGGTATCTCCTTCGATGTCACGCCCGGGCAATTTGTCATTCTGCTCGGCCCCTCGGGCTGCGGTAAATCAACCACCTTGCGCATGATCGCAGGCCTGGAAGAGGCCAGCGACGGACGTATTTATATCGGCGATCGCGACGTCACCCGCCTGCCGCCGGGGGATCGCGGGCTGAGCATGGTGTTCCAGTCCTACGCGCTGTTTCCGCACTTGAGTGTGGCCGACAACATCGTGTTTGGCCTGCGCAGCCGCAAGGTACCCAAAGCCGAGCAGCGCGAGCGGCTGGCCAAGGTCGCCGAACTCGTTGACCTCACCGACCACCTGAACCGCAAACCCGCCCAGCTTTCCGGCGGCCAGCGCCAGCGGGTGGCACTGGCCCGCTCGGTGATTTCCGAACATCCCATCTGCCTGATGGACGAGCCGCTATCCAACCTGGACGCCCGGCTGCGCAGCGATATGCGCCGGGAAATCAAGGCGTTGCAAAGCCGTCTGAACATGACGGTGATCTACGTCACCCATGACCAGGTCGAGGCCATGAGCATGGGCGACCGTGTGATTCTGATGCAGCACGGCAAGATCGTGCAGGACGGCACCCCTGACGAGCTTTACAACCGCCCGGCCAGTGCCTTCGCCGCCAGCTTTATCGGCAGCCCTGCCATGAACCTGCTGCCACTGGTGGCTGGCGAACACGGCGCTGTGATTGATAGCGAATCCGACATGCCGGTTGCCCCGCTGGAAGCGGCCAACGGTCAGTTGGGCATCCGCCCGGAAGATATCGAGCTACGCCCTGAATCAGCCTCCGGCGTACCGGCAAAGGTGCTCAGCGACGAATACCTGGGGGCCGACACCATCGCCCATCTGGCGGTCGGCCAACATACCCTGCGGATCCGGCTGCGCGGCCGCCATGCGATTACCGGCCAGCACTGCCGGATCGGCTGGCCTGCGTCCGCCGCGCACCTCTTCGCCGAGGATGGCCTGCGTCGTGACGACCTGACCGCTTACTCACTGATGCCCACTGCTCCGACGGAAAGCGAGTTACCCATCGGTTCATCGCAAGACGAAACCCGCCACTCCCAGCTCCAATCCCAACGTTGAGGTGTTCCCCATGCGTGCCCGTATCCCCTTTGCTCTTTCTGCCCTAACCGCTGGTCTGCTAAGCGCCGGTCAGGCCGCTGCCAACGACCCGGTCGAATTGACCATGTACTACCCGGTCGCCGTCGGCGGTGCGTTAACCGATGTAGTCGATGGCTTGGTAGAGGATTTCGAAAATGAGCATCCTGATATCGACGTCGAAGCCATCTACGCCGGCAACTACGACGACACCCGGGTGAGGGCGATGTCGGCGATGGAAGCGGGTGATACGCCACAGCTGTCGGTGATGTTCTCCATCGACCTCTACGAACTGCTGGAGCAAGATGCCATTGTGGCCTTCGACGACCTGGTCGAAAGCGACGCAGAACGCGAATGGCTCGACAGCTTCTACCCCGGCCTGATGGAAAACGGCCGATTGGACGGCAAGACCTACGGCATTCCCTTCCAGCGCTCCACCATCGTGCTGTTCTGGAACAAGGACGCCTTTGAAGCCGCCGGACTCGACCCTGAGACGCCCCCCGAAAACTGGGAACAGATGGCCGAAATGGCCGCCACCGTGCGCGAGGCTTCCGATGGCGAACAGTGGGGCGTCATGGTGCCCTCCACCGGTTATCCCTATTGGATGTTCCAGGCCTTCGCCTTCCAGAACGGCCACCGGCTGATGAGCGAAGACGGCACCGAGGTCTATTTTGATGACCCTGCCGCCATTGAAGCGCTTGAATACTGGGTATCGCTGGCCGATGAGCACGATGCCATGCCTGACGACACCATTGAATGGGGCACGCTGCGCCAGAACTTTATCGAAGAGTCCACCGCGATGATGTGGCACACCACGGGCAACCTGAGCGCCGTGCGTAGCGACGCCGATTTTGATTTCGGCGTCGCCATGCTGCCCATGAAAACCCAGCGTGGCAGCCCCACCGGCGGTGGCAACTTCTACGTCTTCAAGGATACGACGGAAGAAGAGCAGCGCGCGGCCATGACCTTCATCCGCTGGATGACCGCCCCGGAACGCGCCGCTGCCTGGTCGATCGAGACCGGCTACATGGGCGTCAGCCCCGCTGCCTACGAGACCGAGGCGCTGCGCGATTATGTTGAAGACTTCGCCCCCGCCGCCGTCGCCCGGGATCAGCTGGAGCACAGCACGGCGGAGCTCTCCACCTACCAGGGTGGCCGCGTGCGCCGCGCCCTGGACAACGCCGTGCAAGCCGCCCTGACCGGACAGATGAGCCCTGAAGAAGCCCTTACCCAGGCGCAGCAGGAAGCCGAAGCAGTGCTACGCCGCTACGCCCGCTAAGGCGCATTAGAAGAAAACAGGACGCTTCCATGTTCGCCGGGGTTCGCCCCGGCTTTTCCGACTCGCGGTGATCCGCCATGACCCTAACCGCCCACGGTAAATTACAGCTGTACGGCGCGCTGCTGTTACTGCCCGCTGCCGTACTCCTGGCTGCCTTTGCCTACTTGCCTACCATCATGACCGTCATCAACAGTCTTTTTCTTCCCGGCTTTCGCGGCGAGCCCGCAGCGTTTGTCGGGGTCGAGAACTATCAGGTGCTGTTCGACGACCCAACCTTCTGGCAGGTAGCGCGTAACAACCTGCTCTATGCGCTGGGCACCATCCCCACCTCCATCGCCCTGGCACTGGGCATGGCGCTGTTCGTCAACGGCAAGCTGCCGGGTCGCGGTTTCGTGCGCATGGCGTATTTCACACCGACCATCCTGCCCATGATCGCCGCCGCCAATATCTGGATGTTTTTCTACGCGCCACAGATCGGCCTGTTTAACAAGCTGCTTGGCGTGCTGGGGATTTCCGGCGTGAATTGGCTCGGCGACCCAAGCGTTGCCCTCGGCTCGGTGATCGTCATGTCGGTGTGGAAGGAAGCGGGCTTTTTCATGATTTTTTACCTGGCCGCACTGCAGAGCATTCCGCCGGAACTCAAGGAGGCCGCCGACCTGGAAGGGACCGGCCGCTGGAGCTTCTTCTGGCGGGTCACCTTTCCGCTTTTGATGCCGACGACGCTATTTGTCTTGATCAATGCGCTGATCAACGCGGTACGCGTGGTGGATCATCTGTTTATCCTGACCAAGGGCGGGCCGAATAACGCCACCAACCTGCTGCTTTACTACGTTTACGAGAATGCCTTCTCGTTCTTCGACCGCACCACGGCGGCGACCATCACGGTGGTCATTCTGCTGGTGCTGGCCGTAGTAGCAACGCTGAAGTTCACGATTCTTGATCGCAGGACGCACTATCAATGAACACCACATCAACCACTGTGCCCCGCTCACGTCACGTCTCGGTTCCCTCACTCGACACCATCGCGGCATGGCTGTTGGCGATTATCTGGATGTTCCCGTTGCTTTACGCCTTTTGGGCGGCGTTTCACCCCAGCGAGTTCATGGTGAGTTTTGAGCTCTTCGCTCCGCTCACGCTGGAAAACTTTGCCGATGCCTGGACGCAGGCGCCCTTCGCCCGCTACTACCTGAATACCTTTGCGCTGGTGACTGGCGTGGTGTTCGCCCAGTTTGTGGTCTGCACCCTGGCGGCGTTTGCCTTCGCCCGTTTTCCCGTACCCGGTAAGAATGTGTTGTTCATGCTGGTGCTGATTCAGCTATTTGTGTTTCCCGAAGTACTGATCGTCGAGAACTACCGCATCGCCAGCGGGCTTGGATTGATCGACACCATCACAGGTATCGGCCTGCCCTACGTGGCCAGCGCCTTTGGGATTTTCCTGCTGCGCCAGACGTTCAAGACCATCCCTCGGGAGCTTGAAGACGCCGCGCGTATCGAAGGCTGCAACTGGCTGGAAATTTTGTGGAAAGTCTATGTACCGCTGGCCAAGCCCACCTACCTTGCCTACGGCCTGGTGTCCATCAGCCACCACTGGAACAACTTCCTGTGGCCGCTGGTGGTGACCAACTCGGTAGAGAGCCGTCCGTTGACCGTCGGCCTGGGGGTCTTCTCGGCACCGGAAACCGGGGTCAACTGGGCCACCGTCAGCGCCGCCACGCTGCTAAGCATTGCTCCACTGCTGGTCGCTTTCCTGCTCTTCCAACGCCAGTTCGTGCAGTCGTTTTTACGGGCGGGGATTCGATAAGTGTCCATATTCAAGCCATGCATCAATACACGCATACCTGGCAGAGCTAGTGGAACCTTGCCACGTTAATGATGGGGCGCAGCGGGGTTGTAGAGATAAGTTAATGCTGCCCCCACTGGCCGCTACGTTTCATTGCGCCCCACTGGTGTTTCCGGCGAGAAAACCATTGCCATAAACCCCGGCAACGCCAGAGAGTATTTAACTGGCGATAACCGAAGTTCTCTATTATCGCAACAAAAAAAAGCCGCCACATGTCTCTTTTTTTGGTGTATACCCGGAATGATAGCGTTTCCAGTAAAAGGCCATTCACCGAAAGCAGTATCCCCATACCAATCGCCACCAGCATAAAGACAGTTAACGCAACAGGAGAGATAACGCCCAGACTGAAACCGACCAACATAAAAAGATAGCCCCCCAGTTCAATCATCGGTCCAAGCCACTCAAATAGTGCCATAAAGGGCCATGCCAACCATCCTGGCGGGCCACCTCGCCTCGTTACCGCCAGCTTGGTATGGCGCGACAGGCTTTCGGCTAAACCACGTTGCCAGCGGCTACGCTGCTTACCCAAGGTTGCAATATCTTCAGGTGCTTCAGTCCAACAGATAGGGTCTGGCAAATAATGAATACGATAAGGAAGGCGCTTTTCACGATGATAGCGGTGCAACCTTACCACGAGTTCCATATCTTCCCCTACCGTTGTGGTACTGTAGCCACCCACATCCATGACGCGTTCACGGTTAAACAAGCCAAAGGCGCCTGAAATAATCAATACTGCATTCAGCGGCGACCATCCTAAACGGCCAAATAAAAAAGCGCGCAAATACTCCACAATTTGAAAACGCGCGAGTAGACTGCGCGGGATTCCTGCCTCAAGTAAAAATCCACTCTGTACTTTTGATCCATTAGCAATACGTACCGTACCACCAGCGGCGACTGTTCTCTCATCCTCTAGAAAGGGCTGCACTACCCGTAACAAACTATCTCGCTGCAAAATTGAATCGGCATCTACTGCACAAAAAAGCGCATGTCTGGCAACGTTAATACCCGCATTTAGCGCATCCGCCTTGCCTCCATTTACTTTATCAATCACTTTTAGATGATTATGTCGACGCGAACGATAAACGCCTATCACCTCTTGGTGGTGAACACTTCGATGAAGAGGCTCAGGATACTCCTCTAGCTCAAATGCCTCTTTCATGACGGCTAGCGTATTATCTTTAGAACCATCATTAATGACGATAACCTCAAACTCAGGATACTGAATCTGCATCAATGATAAGAGCGAGGTTCGAATCGTGGCTTCTTCGTTAAAGGCAGGAACCAAGATAGAAACTGCCGGTTCTATGCCCAAATAAGGGGCCGTGTCTCCAAACTCCGCGCGCTGACGCATATAGCGCCGCAGGCTTATCATAGACAGTATGTTCAGCGTTAGATATCCGCCATTCAGCAGCAAAAAATAACCAATAAAACCAACCTGCCCCCACCATACCCAATCAACAGTGAGTATTTTTTGCCAGCTTTCCATTAGCGTTTCTCCGCTATTGCGCGACGCAGTGCATCACGTCCGTAACGATCCAGCAGCCCTTGGTAGAGAGCATCAAGGCGTGGTGTATCGATATCTGGAAGTGCAACCAATGCGTCGGCTGCCGCTTGACGGACCCACCAATTAGGGTCACTGAGCATACGCATGAATCGAGTTTCATCTTCAATCGTTGCCTGTCGCTGGAGCGCAACAACAGCCTCGCTCCTTACCTGTGGCAACGGGTGGTCAAGCGCCTTCACCACTAACTCATGGTCTTGAGAGTCGTGCAACTCGCCCAGACAGCGTAGCGATGCACATAAGGCGTCTCTCTGCTCGTTACTCAGATCCGCAGCAACCGAGGTTTGACGCAGACTATACCTTGCCCATTCTGCTGCCTGAGAAGGCACTATCCACTCCAGCAGAGCCACAATGCGCGGCGGAGATGCTTGCTTTAACGCAGCGAGCAGAGGCGGCCCTGCCGCTTCCCGACCTGCCTGCTTACAAAGTAATTTAAAGCGGAAATATGCCCAATCACTCCGCTCAATGTAGAGGGGGATTAAAAGCTGCATGGCATGGCCGGGGTTCATTGCCACCAGGGCTTCTGCAGCTGCAAGACTTTCAATCGGATTTGATGACGCCACCCGAGGTGTAACAGATCGCCAATAACTCTCGTCGCCCAAGTGGCGTAGGCAGGTTAGCGCTATCAGTCGTCGGTGTACCTTTCTGCTACCCAGCAGGCCCGACACGAAGTTATCCATGGCCAAATGATTAAAAAGCGTATTCAGCCTGTCTTTCGTACTACCTCGTAGATGTCGCTGATAGTTTGCCCACATGAGCAATAGCCAGAGTTTCTCTTCCAAGCGCTGACGAGGCAACGAAGGCAATTCAACTTGCTCGCCCATGCTCCAGGCTATAAGCACGGGCCGCCATAAACGTGTGAAGGCGGCCCGTCTTCGCTCACGCCGTACCGCAAGCTCGGAAAGTACCAACACATTCAGCATGCCTAACAGCGTTAAGGCGGCTAGAGCGATAGCACTATAAACAGCCAAACGGAGGGCAGGGTCACTTGGCAAGGTGGTCAACTGACGCAGGGCCGCTATCAACAGCTCAACGAGCGTGTATAGTTCAGAAAGCACGGCGTATGCCTATTTGCGCGCCATATCGATTATAAATATCCCCTTGGCTAACCCAGCCCAAGTCCCAGGACAACGCCCAATCTGCATCAAGCCAGTGCCTACCGCGCAGCCCGAACCCTGAAACGGAGGCCGTGAACACCCTTCCATCAGGCAGTCCTTCTTCTTCTCGCCCGGTATTCGCACGTATACCGACAAAGCTTGTGTCATTGTAATAGCGATCAAGCGCCAACATATGCCCAATTGGCGATCCCGCTCCTTCAACATCGCTGATGTTCAATGTATACGCGCCACGCCAGTTGCCCCAATAACGCTCTCCCCCTAGCGCTAGGCGATCGACCTGAGAATTATCGTACTCGGTACGGCGCAGACTGGCGCTGCCTATCCAGCCTTCAGGTAATAAACGTTGCACGCGAAGATCAACGTACCCCTTTGGTAAAAAGCTGTCGTCAAAGGTTTTCCCCGCTTCTGGCTGTATTACCCAACTTTCTCCTACGGGTATCGCAACGCCAGCTTCAACCCCCTCATCCCAGTTTCCATAGCGACGTTCCCGAAGAACAGCGCCATACCAGGTTATGCCACTTACCGTTCGCCTTTGAGCATCAAGGCGCTGGGCTTGCCATCCAGCGAAACCATTATCTAAATGTTCATAACGCTGTGAAACTTCAAGCTCAGTTCGCCCTTCGTCGGCTACCAGGTATGGTGCAACTAGCAAGGTCAACCCCATAAGTGCGACTTGTTGCCATTTCCTTGGTATCCCCCCCTGACCCGTCACAAGTTGAGCGCGTCCCATCAATTTTCCTCTTCAACGTTTACGTAAGAATCGTCGTAAGCGCGCCAACAACTCATCGGGCTGAAACGGTTTGGTCACATAGTCATCGGCACCCAACTCCAGCGCACGAACAATATCCGCCTCTCTTGCTTTCGCGGTAAGCATCAAGACAGGCACTTCCTGCCACGCAGGTTGAGCCCGTAGCCGAGCAAGTATTTCCAGACCATCATGATAAGGTAGCATAATGTCCAGTAGCACCAAATCGGGGACTTGGCTGCTGCCTGCCCCAAAGGTAATCCGTTCAAGCGCTTGCCTGCCGTCCTCAGCATGTTCGACTTGGTAACCACTACGTTCCAGCATGAAGCGCAATAGAAAGGCGATATCCTCTTCATCCTCAACCATTAAGATAGTGGTACCCGTTGCTGTCATAAGTTTTCCTTAGAAGGTGTTAACAGTAACCGTCACTCGTGCTTTTTATCCTTAGGCAAACGGACCCAGAAACAGCTTCCCTCATGGGGTACCGAATGAAACCCGATGGTGCCTCTCATCTCCTCGACAAGAGCTTTGGTGATAGCAAGCCCTAGCCCGGTCCCTCCTGTACGGCGCTTATCTGAACCATCTGCCTGGGCAAAGCGCTCAAATACGCGTGGCTGGAATGACCATGGAATGCCGTTCCCATTATCAGTAACGCTCACTTCAAGCCAGCGGTTATCTATTCGCCGCATGCCAACCACTACTTGCGCGCCTTGCGGAGAGTGTTTGCAGGCGTTTGAAATCAAGTTTGCCATGACTTGAGCAAAACGTTCAGGGTCTACTTCAACGCAGTCACTATTTTCTAATGTTTCACCCAAGGCATCGTTGACACCTGGAGGGGTTGAAAGCTGAGGAGCTAATACCAAAGAAATCGCGAAGCTTTCCGCATAAGGCTGATTGATATCGACAGCCTCTTCTACAAGCGACTTTAATGGCACTGACTGCCACTTAAAAGCCAATTGACCACTTTCTAATTTTTCAATATCTAAAATATCATCAATTAAAAGCTTTAGGCGCTTACCGTTATCATTTGCCACCGCTATTAAGCGTACCAAATCTTTGTCCAGCGCACCGCCAATACCGTTATGCAGCATATTTAATGTTCCGAGTATCACTGTCAGTGGCGTACGCAACTCATGACTAACCGTAGAAATAAATGTCTGCTGCATCGACATGGTACGCTGACGATGATGCCACTGGCTAATAATGGACACACTGGTGATGATCAAAAGCAATGTCACGAAAGCGGCTCCTGCTCCCCATATCCACCGGGACGTGCGCGCTTGTCGAGTAGCTTCCTGAGTTTGGGCGTTTAAGTGTCCTCGCTCCATACGTTCCCACATACCCAGGTGGTTCCGCAGCTGGTCCATCGTTTGCTTGCCGCCTGCCACCAATAACCTCAAGGCAGCGGCTTCCAAACCGTCGCTTTCACGCACGGCAATATTCGCCTCGGCAATTTCCACACGACGAGCCACTAAAGCATCGAAGTCCTCAATGGATTGCCCATTATCAGCGGACGTGAATGCTGGTGTTTGCCCTAACTGCTCGCGCTTGTCGGCTAACTGGGCACGAGCCTGCTGATAAGGCAATAAATAGGAGGGCTGACCGGTCACCACATAGCCTCGCTCTCCGGTCTCCAGGTCAAGCAGCGTTGAGCGAAACTCCTGGATCAAGGTAATGGTTTCAAGATGTTCCTGGACAGCGTCATTGGATGAAAGCAGCGCTTCCTGCACACGTATGCCCTGCCATCCCATCGCGACTATGACACATGCTGCCACTATCAAGGCGACCCATTGAAAGCGACGTAATATTGGATGAGCGAAATGTATCGACAAGATAGCTCCTGAGAAATATCAATGGGTCATTATGGGCTTTTGTCTTCATAAATGGCAGTGCCTGCTTGCATTGCCATTGGCCACTGGCACCAGCACTTTTTCAAGTCCAGAAAAGGGCAAGAATAACCGCTAAAGCGTTTTCTCGGCAGCAAACACCGGCGCCGACCGGGCGACGGTAAGTCCGGCCATTTTTAAGGGCGGAGGCTCACTAGGCAAACTTCCTTGAATTTTCGTGCGACAATTCTCCCTCAGGCACGAGACAAGGAGCGCATCGATGCACGGCGACACCCACCCGGAAGCCCTCAAGGTCCTGCAGGCGGTATTTGGCTACGCCAGCTTTCGCGGCCCGCAGCAGGCGATCATCGAGCATGTCGTCGCCGGTGGCGATGCGCTGGTGCTGATGCCTACCGGCGGTGGCAAGTCGCTTTGCTATCAGATCCCGGCGCTGCTGCGCGAAGGCACCGCCATTGTGATCTCGCCGCTGATCGCGCTGATGCAGGATCAGGTGGCAGCACTTCAGCAGAACGGAGTGAAAGCGGCCTACCTCAACTCCAGTCTTGATTACCACGAGGCGGTCGAGGTGGAGAACCGCCTGCGGGCGGGCGAGTTGGATCTGTTGTACGTCGCCCCCGAGCGGCTGGCCACGCCGCGTATGCAGACGCTGCTGGAACAGACTCAGATCGCGCTGTTCGCCATTGATGAAGCCCACTGCGTTTCCCAGTGGGGCCACGACTTTCGCCCCGAGTACCGTCAGCTTTCCCAGCTTCATCAGCGCTTCCCCCAGGTGCCGCGCATCGCCCTGACCGCCACCGCCGATGTGCCCACCCGGGGCGATATCATGGAGCATCTGCAGCTCCAGGAAGCGGCGCTTTACAACAGCGGCTTTGACCGGCCCAACATCCGCTACCATATCGCCGAAAATCAGGGTAACGCCAAGGAACAGCTACTGCGTTTTATCCGCGAGCGCCACGACGGCGAGGCGGGCATCGTCTACTGCCTTTCCCGGCGCAAAGTGGAGGAAACCGCCGCCTGGCTGGAACGCCAGGGGCTGACCGCGCTGCCCTACCATGCCGGGCTCCCCCCCGAGCAGCGCCAGCACCACCAGACCCGCTTCCTGCGTGAAGATGGCGTGGTCGTCGTGGCCACCATCGCCTTCGGCATGGGTATCGATAAACCCGACGTGCGCTTCGTCGCCCACCTCAACCTGCCCAAGAGCATCGAAGCCTACTACCAGGAGACCGGCCGGGCCGGGCGCGACGGCCTGCCCGCCGATGCCTGGATGGCCTACGGGCTTCAGGACGTGATCACCCTGCGCCAGATGCAGCAGGACTCCAGCGCCGCCGACCAGCAGAAGCGCATCGAGCAGCAGAAACTCGACGCCATGCTGGGACTGTGTGAAATCATCAGTTGCCGCCGCCAGGCGCTGCTCCACTACTTCGGCGATCACCTGGACGCCCCCTGCGGTAACTGCGACAACTGCCTGACCCCACCCGAGACCTGGGAGGCCACCGTGGCGGCGCAGAAGGCGCTCTCCTGTGTCTACCGCACCGAACAGCGCTTCGGCGTCACCTACCTTGTGGACGTGCTGCTAGGCAAAAGCAACGAGCGCATCACCCGTTTTGGCCACGACCGCCTAAGCACCTTCGGCATTGGCAAAGAACTCGCGGCTAACGAGTGGAAAGCGCTCTTTCGCCAGCTGATTGCCAGCGGCTATTTGAGCGTGGACATGGAGGGGCACGGCGGCATCAGGCTGACTGCCAATGCCAAGCCGGTGCTGCGCGGCGAGGAGCGCCTCACACTGCGCAAGCCAAGCAACAAACCCGGCAAGGCCAAAACCGCTCGACGGGGCAGCAAGGGCGCCTCAGCCCCCCAGGGCCACGGCCCGCTGTGGGAGGCTCTGCGCCAGCACCGCCGGGAACTGGCCGAGGCCCAGGGCGTACCTGCCTATGTGATCTTCCACGACGCCACCCTGGCTGAAATGGTCGAGCAGAAGCCCCAGAGCCTGGACGCCATGGGCGCGGTCTCAGGCATCGGCGCACGCAAGCTGGCGGATTACGGCGAGGGTTTTCTGGACGTCATCCTGGCGAATCAGGCAACCGAGCAAAGCGGCTGAACCAGCGTCCGGGGTTAAAAAGCTCAAATGGTCGATATTTTCCAAAAACCGCTCACCTGGCGTAAATTCTGGGTGAGTGAGGAGAACACGACCTTCGCTACGGACCCGGTTGGACGCCGGTCATGGCGGCCTTCTGCCACTTCCCTGCCGCAGGGTCACGCTTCACCGACGGCTCCTTTGGTGCCTACTACTGCGCGCTAACAGAAGCCACGGCCATTACTGAAACGGTTTACCGCGCAGAACGCTTTATGAGGGAATCCAGTGACCCCCCCATGATGCTTCGGCAGCGTGTTTACCTGGCGGATTTGGCGGGCCAACTGATTGATTTACGCGATCAAAAAAATGCTCAAGCGCTACTCGTGCCGGACAGCTGGACCGCCGGACAGACCTTTGGCCGGGAAGCCTGGGAAAAGCACTCGGATGGCATCATCTATCCCAGCGTGAGAGATCCTGGCGGCGAGTGCGCCGCTGTATTACGCCCGCCAGTCCTTTCCGCAACGCGGCAAGGACGTCATCTCGGCGACGACTGGGATGGTCAGCGTATCCGCCATGTTTATGAACTGACGGTATTGCGCTAACCATCCCAGTACGGCGGGTCGCCAATCTGTGCGGTCAAATACGTTAAAAATGTGGCCACTTTTTGTGAACGCAATCGGTTTTCAGGGTAAATGGCGTGGATACCTTGGCGTGTCGCCTCCCCCATGGGGTGGTAATGTTCAAGTATCGGCACCAAGGCCCCGTCACGCAGAGCGTCGAACAGCAGCCAGGTAGGAAAGAGTACGATACCCTGCCCCTGCAAGGCAGCCTCTACCAGGCTTTCTGCGTTGTTGCTATACAGGTTGCCGGTTACCGGGTAACGCTGCGCTTGCGTGCTTTCCTGGGTGAAGAAATACCATGGCTGTTCGCCACGAGTGCCTTTATAGATCAGGCAATTATGAGCGCTTAATGCTTCAGGGTGACGGGGTTCGCCGTGACGAGCGAGATAGTCAGGCGCGGCGCAGGCCACAAAGCGCTGCATGGCTAATTGACGGGCCACCAGGCTCGAATCATCAAGGGCACCGACCCGAATCACCACATCCGCCCCCTCTTGCACCGGATCGATAAACGCGTCGCTCAGCGTTAGCTCCACCTCGACAGCCGAGTTTTCGTCCTGAAAGCGGGCTAGTAAAGGCGCGATGTGCCGCCGCCCAAACGCCACCGGGGCGTTAATGCGCAATACCCCCTGCGGATGCGTCGCCCCTCCAATCACCTGCTCGGTAGCTACATCCAGGCTCTCCAATACCTGACGAATATCCTGATAGTAGCGCTCACCGGCATCGGTCAGCCTTACCGCCCGTGTATGGCGGTAGAGCAACCGCTGGCCGAGCGTGCGTTCCAGCCCAGCAATGTGCCGCGAGACCGACGATGCCGGTAAATCAAAATGACGCGCGGCTTCGGCGAAGCTGCCACTTGAGGCGACACGCACGAACAGGCGAAGCGCCATCAAACGAATCGAGTTGTCCAAAATGCAATAGTCCTTTGTCTTTTTCACGCATTGTAGCAACAACACGAACTCACTAAAGTGCTGGCGCCTATTTGTCTTTTTTCTTCTCTTTGCGGAGTCACGTATGAAACACGCACTTATCCTGCTCGGCGTGCTTATCGCCGGCATGGGATTATCGGTCGAAGCGGGTTTGCTGGGGCCGCTCGGCGAGCAGGTGGGGCATTTATCCGCCACCCTGTCGATTTTCTTGGTAGGGGCGCTGCTGCTCTCGCTGGCGTTGGTGTTTTCGCCTAACCCCAAGCTGGGCACTCTCTTCCGCCAGCCTCGGTGGCTGCTGACCGGCGGTATTTTAGGCCCGATTTACGTCATTGTTCTGACCCTGGCGGCGCCACTCGTGGGTATCGGCATGACCATGGTGGGCATTTTATGCGGCCAGGTCGGCGCCAGTCTTGTCATCGACCACTTCGGCTGGCTGGGCAGCGAGCGACGCCAGGTCGATGGCTACCGAGTAGGTGCCTTGGTGATGATTCTTGCCGCTCTGTGGCTAATGTAACGATTAAGGTTATCAAGGAGCTCAACCATGCTACTTCCATTTATTCTGGTACTGCTGCTGGTCGGCGGTGCGGTGCTCGCCGCCCAGTCCTCAATCAACGGCCGCCTGGGGGCAAAAACCGGCGTTGTCGAAAGCGCTTGGCTCACCTTTGTGATGGGGGCAGTACTGACCTTCTTGCTGGTATTCTTTTTTGAACCAGCACACGAGGCAACGCTGTTCAGCGTCCCCAAGTGGCAATTGACCGGCGCTCTGTTTGGCGTGGTGTATATGTTGGTGATTGTGTTTGCGGTGCCACGAGTCGGAACCGCTGCAGCAACGGTGGCCGTGATTTCAGGCCAGCTGCTTATGAGCCTGCTAATAGACCACTTTGGCTGGTTAAACAATACCGTGCGGCCACTAGACACCTCGCGCTATGTGGCAATGGCACTATTGTTGGGCGCTATTGGGCTGATCTACTTAAGCCACCAACAGCGCCAACGTCGGATGTTAAATCAACCGGGTTAGTGCCCCAAGTGTGCCAATAATGAGAGCCAGATACCCATACACCCTGATCAGGCGCCATCGATGGTAATATCCTGCAAGACTAGGCCTAATCACCATTCCAGGAGGGACGCTATGCAAAAAGAGCAGGATGCCAAAACCCGCGATTGGATTTTCACAATAGGGCATCGTGAATTAATCGTGCATCAGCGCTATGAGGTGTTGAGCATGCTCAATGATTTTCTATTGGGCATTTGGTTTACGATTGGGAGCGTATGTTTCTTTTACCAAGGCGCCGTACAAACCGTCGGTGTGTGGTTGTTTGTGCTGGGCAGTCTACAGCTGTTGATTCGCCCGTCGATTCGCTTGCATCGCTACATCTACTTCAAACGGCTCCCGGATACGAACCACGACGCTTAGCAACGAAGGACTTCACCTTCGGGTAAGTACGCTTAACGCAGTTGGCTGTTTTTGCTACCGCGACGGTTATAGCCACTGAAGGCCGACTGCTGTTTGTCCAGTTCGCTTTGACATGCCACACAGAGCCGTACACCCGGAATCGCCTTGCGCCGCGCGTCAGGGATCGGATCGCCACACTCTTCGCATACGTCAAGGCTCTCGCCACGGGGAAGCTGGCTGCGGGCGCGCTGGACCGCATCGTTCAGCGTGCTCTCCATCTGTTCTTGTTCAGCGCCGTCTTTGGCCCATCCGCCTGCCATGATTTTTACCTCGCGTTGGTTGATGCTCTTTTACAAGCATTGCTCTTTTACAAGCATAGCAGCCACAACGCTTGAGGTAGCGCGGGCAACGACCTCCGGCTAGTCGAAAGGGTCGTGCTTTGTCGGGCTTTCAAGCACTTCCGGCTCTTGATACGCCTCGGGGTATTTGCGCTTGGCCCGCGCCAATCGAATGATGGTGATGATATTGGTCACTACGATGAGCGCTTCTGCCAGCGTGCCGCCTATGGTGCCAATCAGCAGGTTATTGAGCATCCACGCCAGGGCAGCCAGTCCCAGAAAGACCCGCATACTGATGCCGCGCAGCAGGAACATGCCAACGGTCCCCAGCACCATGGCCGTCAAGGGCAGTACATCGACCCAGCTCTGCCAGGTGAGCGCCGCCGCGATACCGCTCGCTGCCAGAACACCGGCCATGACCCGTTGGCTACCCAGGTAACGGCGGGCCAGTACGATACGCACAATCACCAGCACCGTTAGCGCCGCGGCGGTCCAGCTTTGAAAAAACACAAACTGCAGGGCGAAGGCGACATTCGCCGAAATCAGTATCACGAGCAGCCGGTCATCGTGCTTGCTGGAAAACGCCACAAGACAGAGCACCAGCGCCAACAGGCCAAAAAACTGGCCTGCCAGGGCACTATGGCTGAACGATTCAAGCATGACGACTAGGCTCCTAGGGGCGAGGTTGGGCCCCCAGGCTATCATCTTGCTGGCGGTACCGCTGCCAGGCGATGGCGAGAATTGGCAGCAACGCCACCGGTATTAACGACAGATTGAGCGATGCCCAGCCCAAGCCACTGACCAGGGGACCGGCCAGGAAGGCGGTGATGGCGACGGTCGAAAACACCAGAAACTCGTTCGCTGCCTGAGTACGGGCTTTTTCCACCGGGCGGTAGCTCTCGGTCAGCAGCCCCGTCGCGGGCAGGAAAGTAAAGTTCCAGCCCAGCCCGAGCAAGATCAGCGCCACATTGAAGCCTGCTAAACTCATTTGCCATTGTGCCGCCAGCAGGCTCGCGACCAGCAGCAAACAACCTGCCACGATCATGCGCCGTTGTCCCCATCTGGCGGTTAAATGCCCGGTCAAGAACGACGGCAGAAACATCGCCACCACATGCCACTGGATGGTCATCGAGACATGATCGAAGGCGTGCCCTGCACCGGCCATGGCCAGTGGTGTCGCCGTCATGGCGAGGTTCATCACCCCGTAGCCGACTAGCGCGGCGCATACGGCAACGATAAAGCTCGGCTGGCGCATGATCTCGCCCATGGGTCGAGATACGCCGTCCGTATGGGTCTCTTCTGCGCTGGGCAGGCGAATGATACACAGTATCAACAGGGCCAGCGCATAGAGCACACCCAGACCCATAAAGCTGCCCAAAAACGCCACCTCAGCAATCTCGCGGCTGATACGCGCAAGCCAAGGGCCAAAAAACGCGGCCAGCACACCCCCACCCATTACCAGCCCAATCGCGCGATCACGCAGGGCTGGCGGTGCCGCTTCAACGGCGGCAAAGCGGTACAGCTGGCCAAACCCGATACCGATACCAATCAGCCAGGTGCCCACCATAAACAACCCAAAGTGCTCGGCCAACAGCGCCTGGGCGGCGACCATGGTGCCAATCAGCCCGATGCCATTACCCAATAAAAAACCACGCTTGCGCCCCAGGCGGCCCATGATTAGCGAGGCGGGAATCGTCGCACACATCAGCCCCAGCCATTGGGTCGCCACAGGGGCCGTGGACCAATAGGGGCTGGGCGCCAGGGAGGCGCCAATCAGGGGTGACACGGCAATTAACAGGATATTGCCGCTGACCAGCAGCGCTTGGCAAAGCGATAGTAGCGTGACGGTTAAAGGCATGAGAGAGGCTCCATTGAGGAATCGGCGTGGGAAGAGGCAAAGCGTTGGCGATAGACCGAGGGTGAAACGCCGTAGTAGCGCTGGAACTGGCGCCGCAGTTGCTCAGCGCCGCCCAGCCGCCAGCGCTGCGCCAGACGCTCAAGGGACAACGGCCCGCGTTCGTCGAGCAGCGCCAGGCGCGCTTGCTCCAGGCGTAATTGCGTCAGGTACGCCACTGGCGTGACCTGCAAGTGCCGCTTAAACAGCCGAGTGAGATGACGGGGCGTCACCGCCATCATGTCGGCCATACGCTCAAGGGAGTAGTCGGCAGCAGGATCAGCATGCAACTGATCGATCAGGCACCGCAGCGGGCCGGCCCCCTGCTGGTGGCGCAGCGCTTCACTGAACTGCGATTGCCCGCCCGGGCGGTGCAGAAATACCACCAGCTCGCGGGCCACGCGGCCAGCCAATGCCGCCCCGTGATCCGCTTGCACTAACGAAAGTGACAAATCAATACCTGCGGTGATACCAGCACTGGTGTAGCGGCCACGGCTTTCGATATACAACGCATCCGGTTCGACGCTCAGCGCAGGATATTCATCAGCCAGCTGCTGGGCGTGGCGCCAGTGGGTCGTCACATGGCAGCCATCCAGCAGCCCAGCGGCGGCTAACAAGAACGCCCCGGAGCAGATAGACCCAAGCCGCCTGACCTCAGGCGCAACCCCACACAGCACTTCTTTCACAGCGGCGATGTCACGCTGGTGCATTACACCGCTGCCACCCGCGACCAGAAGCGTATCCAGAGGCAGCAAATGCTTGAGCTGACGGTAGGTGTGCGTGGCGTGCACCGCCAAGCCGCCGTTGGTGGCGACCGGGCCGACGGCATCGGCGACAAGCGTTAACTGATACAGCGGATGGGGGCTCAATGCATTGGCGCTGGCAAACACCTGCCAGGGGCCGCTGACATCCAGCAGTTGGCAGTCCGGGTAGGCAAGCAGGGCAACATGGCGCGTCACAGTCTCTCTCCGCGATATTCAAGCGATAGAGAGAGTGTCGGCGCTGCGCCTCATGTCGGCAAGGACCATTACCCCACCGATAAAGACATTGATACCTTAGCCCGTTTGCGAGGTAGGCGCTTCCATCCTTCTTACGCTGGACACAAAGTCGCTGAAACGCTCGCCCTGGATGAGCACGTGGTCGCTGAGCGCTTGCTGAGCGACCTGCGCATCGCCGCGTTCAATGGCATCAAAGATCGTCTGGTGCTCGCTCAGCGAATTGTGCATGCGCTGGCGAACCTGTAGCTGAAGCCGCCGGTAGGGCTTCAGGCGCTGCTTGAGCTGGCGCGCCTCACTGGCCAGAAAGGTGTTGTGGCTCGCTGTGTAGATACAGTCGTGGAAGCCTTCGTTTTCGTAGTAATACTCATCGGTGTCCCCCGCCAGGGCTGCCGCTTCACAACGCTGGTGAGCATCGCGCAATGCGGCCAGTTCCTGTTCGGTAATACGTCTTGCAGCCAGCCGGCCGCACATACCCTCGAGCTCCGCCATGACCTCAAACATCTCGATCAGCTGGTCGATGCCTACCCTGGCGACGAAGGTGCCCTTTTTGGGAGAAACCGTCACCAGACCACTGGCCACCAGCTGCTGAATCGCCTCGCGCACCGGCGTGCGCGACACGCTGAACTGCTGGCCTAGCGTTTCGGGGTCGAGCCGCTCGCCGGGCGAACGGCGTCCGTTAATGATGTCGTCTTCCAATGAATCCTTGAGCCGCTGAGCGTTGGAGCGTTTCGAGCCTGGCATGCGTCACCCCCTTTTGGCAGCGCTAAATCGTACAGAAAGAATATGTCATAAAGTTGACATTAGCATACACAACGCCTATTGATGTATATATCAGCTCGACTGATGAATATATAAAGCCAATCCAAGACCACAACAACAACCGTTGGAGACGCCACATGCAACGTAACCACCTAGTCACTGCCGCCGCTTTAGGACTGGCAATCGCCGCTTCGCACGCCTCAGCAAATACCGTACTGCGCGCTTCCCACCAGTTTCCTGGCGGCCAGGGCGATGTACGCGACGAAATGGTCCAGATGATGGCCGAAGAAGTGGCCAACGCCGACGTGGGCCTTGAAATAGAAGTCTATCCGGGTCAATCACTGTTCAAGGCCCGCGAGCAGTGGGGCGCGCTGGCACGGGGGCGGCTGGATATCACCGCCCTGCCTCTCGACTATGCCAGCGGCCGTCACCCTGAGTTTTCCGCCACGCTGATGCCCGGCCTCGTGCGCAACCACGAGCACGCCCAGCGCCTTAACGACTCTGAATACATGGACATGATCAAGGATGTCATTCAGGAAGGCGGTGCGCGCGTGCTGGCCGATGCCTGGCTGTCAGGCGGTTTTGCATCCAGCGAGCAGTGCATTACCTCGCCAGACACCGTCGATGGTCAGGTCTTCCGTGCCGCAGGCCCGGCGTTCGAAGAAATGCTTGAAGCCGCCGGGGCGTCTATCGCGTCCATGCCGTCATCGGAAATCTACACCGCCATGCAAACCGGCGTCCTCGACGCTGCCAATACGTCGTCGATGTCGTTCGTGTCCTACCGCCTTTACGAACAGGTTGACTGCCTGACCCAACCCGGCGACTACGCCTTGTGGTTCATGTATGAGCCGATCCTGATTTCAGAACAGGTCTGGCAGGGGCTCAATGAAGAGCAGCAGACAGCCCTCATGGCGGCGGGTGAAAAAGCTGAAGCGTTCTTTGCGGAAGAAGCGGCCGCCATTGACCAGCAGATGGTCGATGTCTATGAGGAAAACGACGTCGAGGTCGTCAAAATGACCGAGGACGACTACAACGCCTGGCTCGAGATCGCCCGCGAAACCTCCTACAAGAACTTTGCCGAGAATGTCCCTAACGGCCAAGCCATCATCGATGCGGCACTCGCCGTGGAGTAAGTCACTGCCACGCTCAAGCGTGTCGGCCATCCTCCGGGCAGCCGACGCGCTTCGCTGCTTACCCGCTTGATGAACCTAGCTGATGAGGGACTTATGTCGATAACAACACACACCTCGGCAACACGCAGCGGCCTGATGGGTGGCTATATTCGGGCAATGGATCGACTATCGCGCGTTTCGGCCTATATCGCCTGCGCCATGTTCATTGGCGGGGTGCTGGTCATCTGTCAGATGGTCTTTACTCGCTATGTGCTCGGCTGGAGTACCAGCTGGCAAACCGAGTTCACGATTTTCTCCGTCACCGGCGCCATGCTGATGGGCAGCCCCTACGTGCTGATGACCGGCGGCCATGTGGCCATCACTATTTTGCCTGATGCCATTGGGGGAATCGGCCGCAAAGTGATGCTGACCCTCGCTTCGCTGTTTGGCTTTGCCTTCTGCGCCGCGCTCGCCTATGCCAGTTGGGTCTACGTATTTGAGGCCCTCCACGGTGAGTGGACCACCGGCTCAGTCTGGAACCCACCGCTGTGGCCCGCGCTCCTGCCGATGGCGATCGGCACAACCTTGCTGGCTTTCCAGTACGTCGCCGATATGCTGCGTGGGGAGGGCTGACCATGGATCCGATCACACTGGGCATTATCGTCGCCGTGGGCCTGATCTTCATGATGGCCATCGGCACGCCTATTGCATTCGCGCTGGGGGGTGTCTCGCTGCTCGCGCTACTTTACGACCGCGGACTCACGGAACTCACCTACTTTGGTGAAACGTTTTTTGACCGGATTGCCGAGTTCGGCTTTGTGGCCATTCCCATGTTCATTCTGATGGGGGCGGCCGTTGCCTCCTCGCCTACCGGGCGTGACCTTTACCGCTCGCTGGACTTATGGATGGGCAGATTACCGGCGGGCCTTGCGGTGTCCAACATCGGCGCCTGCTCGATTTTCGCCGCGCTTTCAGGTTCCTCGCCGGCCACTTGTGCGGCGATTGGTAAAATGGGCATCCCTGAAATGCGCACCCGCGGCTACCCCGACGGCGTGGCCGCTGGCTGTATTGCCGCAGGCGGCACACTGGGCATATTGATTCCGCCTTCCGTGACGATGATCATTTACGGCATTTCCACCGAAACCTCCATCGGTCGGCTGTTCATTGCCGGTGTGATACCCGGCTTCATGCTCGCCGGGCTGTTCATGATCTGGACCATCATCGCCTGCAAGCTGGCGGGTGGCTACGCCAATCCCCTGGCGGTCTCCGCGGAAAAACTCAAGAACACGGTCCAGCAGAATGTCGACAGCAACCTGAAAGCCGTGGTTCGCGTCCTGCCCTTCCTCGGGGTGGTGGCGGGCATTCTGTTCGCGCTGTACGGCGGCGTCGCCACACCATCAGAAGCGGCAGGCGTGGGGGCGTTTTTATGCCTGATGCTGGCCATCCTGATCTACCGCATGTGGCAGATCGGGCCGATCAAGCTGATCATGCGCGACTCGCTGCGCGAAAGCGTGATGATCATGCTGGTCATCGCCTGTGCCGAGGTGTTCGCCTACGCGCTGTCGTCGATGTTCATTACCCAGACCGTCGCCGCGGCGATCGCCGACCTGGAGGTCAATCGCTGGGTCCTGATGGGGGTCATCAACGTCTTTCTGCTGGTCGCCGGTTTTTTCCTGCCGCCGGTGGCCGTGATTGTCATGACCGCGCCGATTTTGCTGCCGATCATCCTGGCGGCAAACTTTGATCCTTACTGGTTTGCGGTGGTTCTCACCATCAACCTGGAAATCGGTCTTATCACCCCGCCGGTCGGTCTCAACCTGTTCATTATCAAGGGCATTGCGCCGGATATTTCGCTGCGCGACATCTTGCTGGGTAGCCTGCCCTATGCGCTGTGCATGGTGCTGGCCATTCTGTTGCTGTGCCTGTTCCCGGGCCTGGCCCTGTGGCTGCCCAACCTGATCATGGGCTAAAAGGAGGATGACCATGAACATGATGTTTCTTCAGGAACTGTTCAACAACATTACCCAGCGCGATGCGCTGTTGCGGCGGCGTCAATCTGTCGCCTCAGCGGTGGATCATACGCACCTGGTCAAGGCCTGCCAGGCGCTACTGGAAAGCGACGGCGAAGCATCGAGCATTGCCCTGGCGAGCCGCGCCCTGGCGATTTATCGACGCCTCTCGCAGGATGAAAAACTGCGTTTTTTCAAACGCCTTGCCGAGGACTTCGCTGCCGAGCCCGAGCACATTGACAGCGCTTACGCCGCCTATCGCGACGCCCGGGATAACCGCACCCTGCAACAGCTTTTTGAAGCCTGCGAGCCGCTACGCCAGGAACTGTTCCGGCGTCTGAACTTTGCCAGCGACGGCACCTATGAACTGGTCAACATGCGCAAGGACCTGCTCGCCCTGCTGCGCGATCAGCCCGAGCTTGCGCCTATCGATGACGACTTTGCCCATCTGTTCGGCTCCTGGTTCAACCGAGGCTTCCTGATGCTCAAGCGCATCGACTGGAATACACCCGCGTCGATTCTCGAGAAAATCATCCGCTACGAAGCGGTGCATGAAATTCAGGATTGGGACGACTTGCGCCGCCGTCTGGACGCCCGTGATCGCCGCTGCTTTGCGTTCTTCCACCCTGCCATCGGCGATGAACCGCTGATCTTTGTGGAAGTGGCGCTGCATAAAGGCCTGCCCAGCCGCATCCAACCGATCCTGTCCGGTTCAGAAGGTGGCATTGAAGACCCCGAAGACGCCGACAGCGCTGCCTTCTTCGGTATCAGCAACTGCCAAACCGGCCTGCGCGGTATTTCGTTTGGCAACTTTCTGATCAAGCAGGTGGTACAGGAGCTTTCCCAGGAGCTTCCCCAACTCAAGTACTTCGTGACGCTTTCACCGGTGCCTGGCTTTGCCCAATGGCTCAACGAACAGCGCCAGAACGACCATTGGCCGACCAGCGTCCGCGACACCCTGGCAGAACTGGACACGTCGGGATGGCACCAGGATAAACAGCATCAGGAGCGACTCAAGGCAACGCTGCAACCGCTCGCTGCCCACTACCTGATCGACGAAAAAAACCGCCACGGTTTACCGCTCAACCCCGTTGCCCGCTTCCACCTGGGCAATGGCGCCAAGCTTCAGCGTATCAACTGGCTCGGCGACACGTCTGACAAGGGTATCAAGCAAGCCGCAGGGCTGATGGTCAACTACCTTTACGTGCTGGATGACATCGAGCGTAACCACGAAAATTATACCGCCAAGGGCACCATTGCCTGCTCGAGCGACGTGCGCGACCTCGCCAAACGGGCGCGCAAGCTGGCCAAGGGAGAACCTGCCAAATGAACCACAATATGTTTGCCACCTTTGCCACACGAATGCACAAACGCGGGGACGCCGACTTTATTACCACCCGTGAAGGTCGCCGCTACTCCTACGCGGATGCACTGACCCAGAGCGCCCGCCTGGCCGGCGCCTTGACCGCTCTCGGCGTTCGTCAGGGCGACCGCGTGGCGGTCCAGGTGGATAAAAGCCCGGAAGCCATTCTGCTTTACCTTGCCTGCCTGCGCATGGGCGGGGTCTATTTGCCCCTAAACACCGGTTACACCGGCGATGAAATCCGCTATTTTTTGAGCGATGCCGAGCCCGCGCTGTTTGTCTGCCGACCTGCCGATGTCGACGAGGCCCGCCGCATTGCCAGCGATACCGGCTGCCCCGCCGTTGTCACTCTGGGCCGCGCAGCCGACGGCAGCCTGATGGACGAGGCCGCGAATGCCAATCCCCATGAAGACATCGCCGAGCTTGATGACCGCGACCTGGCGGCGATTCTATACACCTCGGGCACTACCGGGCGCTCCAAGGGCGCCATGCTGACCCACCAGAACCTGGCCTCCAATGCCGAAACCCTGGTCAAGGCCTGGCACTTCAGCGCCGAGGATCGCCTGCTCCACGCACTGCCGATTTTTCATACCCACGGGCTTTTTGTCGCGTGCAACGTCACCCTGATGGCCGGCGCCAGCATGTTGTTCCTGCCCAAATTCGACGCCGACGTGATTTTCGAGGAACTGCCCCACGGCAGCGTGATGATGGGCGTGCCCACTTTCTACACACGCTTGGTTCAGGATCCGCGCCTGACGCCTGAGGTTACCGCCAACATGCGGCTGTTTGTGTCGGGCTCTGCCCCGCTGACCGCCGAGACCCACGAGGCCTTCGAGGCCAAGACCGGGCATGCCATTCTCGAACGCTACGGCATGACCGAAACCAACATGAACATCTCCAACCCCTACCACGGGGCGCGTCGTGCGGGTACCGTGGGCATGCCGCTGCCCGGCGTGGAAATGCGTATCACCGACCGGGAAACCGGCGATGAGGTCGCCCCCGGCGAGATCGGCATGCTGCAGATTCGTGGGCCCAATGTGTTTATCGGCTACTGGCGAATGCCGGAAAAAACCCGCGAGGAGTTGCTTGAAGATGGCTTTTTCATCACCGGCGATCTTGCCCAGGTAGACGAGCAGGGCTATGTGCATATCGTTGGTCGGGATAAGGACCTGGTGATTTCGGGGGGCTACAACGTCTATCCCAAGGAAATAGAACAGGTCATCGACGAACTGGAGGGAGTATCCGAGTCTGCTGTTATCGGCCTGCCTCACCCGGACTTTGGTGAAGGCGTCACCGCCGCCGTGGTCACCCAGCCGGGAGCCAACCTCGACGAAGCCATGATCCTCGACCACCTGAAGGGCAAGCTTGCCAAGTACAAGCAGCCCAAGCGCGTGTTCTTTATCGATACCCTGCCGCGCAACACCATGGGTAAGGTGCAAAAAAACGAGCTACGCAAACGCTTCCACGACACCTATCGGTCCGCGTAAATTGCAACGCAAACGCCCCATGCCAGTATCAATGGTCATGGGGCGTTAAGCGGTCACGGGTTACCTGCCCGTCACATGAATTATCCAGCGAACGCCGCGTACATGATGACCACCAGTATCACCAGCACGATACCGGTAGGCACCGCACCCTTCCACGGCGTGAGGTCAACATCGCCAGAATGCTCCTGAACCCAGTCGGTTTCGCGGGGACGCAGCTTGCCAATCACCAGCATCATCGCCACCAACAGCACGAATACCGCCGCGACAAAATGGAACTCGTGCATGACGGCCGGCAACTTGTCGAAGGGCGGCACGAAGTAGCCCGCGGCAATCAGCAAACAGCCGCCCACCAGGCCGATTTTGGCCGCCATCGGCGGCACGCGCTTGGTCAACAGCCCCACCAGCACCACCGCCAGAATCGGGATGAAGTAAATCGCGTTCATCTTCTGCAGATAGCCGAACAGGCTCTCCTGACCGGCCAGCAACGGCGCAATGGTCATGGTCGTAATGGCCATGATCCAGCCAAACACCTTGCCCGACTTCACCACCTGCTCTTCAGTAGCGTCTTTTTTGAGCACTTGCTTGTAGATACCCAAGCTGAAGATGGTGGTCGTGCTGTTCAGCGCGGAGTTGAACGACGACAGAATCGCACCGACCATCACCGCGGCGAAGAAACCGGTGAGGTACGGCGGCAGCACGTTAAACACCAGGTGGCCGTAAGCTTCATCGGCGCGAATGCCATCATCGGCGTACAGGTGGTAGGCGATGATCCCTGGCAGCACCAGATAAAGCGGGCCCAGCAGCTTGAAGAAGCCGGTCAGCAGTACGCCCTTCTGGCCTTCCGCGAGGTTTTTAGCGGCAAAGGTCCGCTGGATGATCTGCTGGTTGGTCGTCCAGTAGAACAGGTTGATCAGGAAGACACCGGTGAACAGCGTAAAGAACGGCACCTGTTGATCACTACCGCCGATCGAGTTGAGCTTGTCGGGATTGCTGGTCTTCAGTGTGTTCCAGCCTTCCATGATGCCGTCACCACCGCTGACGGCTTGCAGGCCGAAGTAGACGATCACAAAGCCACCGATCAGCAAACCAACGCCGTTAAGGGTGTCGGACACCGCGACCGTGCGTAACCCGCCGAACAGTGCATAGATGGCGCCCACAATCCCCACGACCCATACCGTCAGCCAGAGCAACGTGGTCGGTGATTCGATACCGGTCAGCGCGGGCAGGTCTAGCATGCCCTGCAGCCCTACCGCGCCCGAATAGAGAATAATCGGCAGCAAAATTACCGCGTAGGCAATCAAGAAGATCACGTTGGCGATCAGTTGCGTGCCTTTATCGAAGCGGATCAACAGTAACTGCGGCAGGGTCGCAATACCACTTTTCAAGAAACGCGGCAGGAAGAACAGTGCCAAAGCCACCAAAGCAATGACCGCGACGACTTCCCAGGCCATCACGCTCAGGCCATCACTGAAGGCGGAACCGTTCAGGCCCACCATCTGCTCGGTGGACAGGTTGGTCATCAACAGCGACCCGGCAATCAGGGGGAACGTCAGCGTCCGCCCTGCCAGGAAATAACCGCTGGTGCTGCTGTGATCATCCCGTCGCGTAATGCGCCAGGTGATGAAGGCCACTAGACAAGTGAAGAATAGAAATGACGCCAGGGTGAGGGCATGCATAAGAACATCCTTCGGGGCGGTCGCGCATGCTCGCGTGGAACACAAAACATCAGCGCAGTGGATTTAGGTAAATTTACCGAGTGGCGAGAGATTGTAGAACGGTGACTCGATTCTTCTATTCGCCTTTAGTCGCAAAAAAATGCGTAACGAGGTGTTTTTCTAACAAAAAATTTTAAATATCAGACATTTGAACCCGCTCTACCGAAGGACTATCCGTTGTCACGATTGGCTACGCTGCTGAACGTTCACAGTGTTAAAGTAAGGTGATTCGGCCGCGTGACGATCAGTCCTTATTCTGAACACCCGCTTCGCTCATCAACTGTCTCAACCTTCATCAAGGAAACAACGTCCATGCTGCATTACCTGCAGGGTTTACCGTATTTTATTGCCTACCTGGTCGCGGCGATCATTTTGTTGGTCGCGTTCATGTACTGCTATAGCCGCATCACGCCGCACCATGAATGGCAGCTGATTCGCGAGGGCAACGCGGCGGCCGCGACCGCCTACGGCGGCTCTATCCTGGGCTTTACCATCCCGCTGTACAGCGCCATGGCCAACTCCATCAGCTTTGTTGACTTCATTTTGTGGGGCGTGGTCGCGTTTATCGTCCAGTTGGCAACGTTCTTCGGCGTGAAGCTGTTTCTACGCAAGCAGGGCGAAAGCCTGTCGCAACATATTACCGAAGGCCACCAGGCTTACGGCATTTTAATGGCAAGCATCGCCGCGGCTGTTGGCTTGCTCAACGCCGCCTCGATGACGTGGTAAAGGGAAACCGCTGACATGTCCAGATACGATCAAACACCGCATTTGCCGAGACGCAAACGCAGCGCACGCCTGTCACTCGCGATGATGGGCGCCAGCGCCTTTGGCCTGACCGCCTGCGGGCAGCCCCCCGAGGAAGAACACATTACCGAGATCGAGTTTGACGAGCCGCGCAGTTTCCAGAGCGTTGAGGACTGTGTCGCCGCGGATATCTATACGCGCAATACCTGCGAGGCTGCCTACGACGCTTCGCTTGAGGACGTGCCACGCTTCAACACCCTGGCAGAGTGTGAAGCAGAACATGGCGAAGGTGCCTGTACCGAGCCCACCGAAGAGCAGTCACAGGCGGCAACCGGTAGCAGCGGCGGTGGTTGGTTCATGCCTGCCATGATGGGTTATATGGTCGGCAGCATGATGTCCAACACCAACCGTGGGCGCTCGTTCGAGCGGGTATATCAGGAGCCGGTGTACCGCAATCGCCAGAACCAGGGCAACTGGAACACCGCGTCAAACCAGGCAACCCAACGAATCTCGCAGCGTAACGACGCCATGCGCAGTTCGGTGCGCGCTTCTTCGCAGCGTAGCGGATTTGGCTCGCGTTCATCGTCAGGAGGGGGCTGGGGCTCCTAGCCGCCAGCAAAGCTCACCATGCTAAGAATCGACATCCCGGAGCGGCAAAACTGGAAAGCCCTGGCCCACGAGCTGGGATTTCATTTTCATACCATCGAGGGCGCGCCTTACTGGAAGGAAAACGCCTACTACCAGTTCACCATGGAGCAGGTAGAGCGCGACATAGAGGCACCCACCGAGGCGCTCCATGAGATGTGCATGGAGCTGGTCGACAAGGTCTGCCACTCCAATGCCTTGATGCAGCGTTTAGCACTGCCCGAGCACATGTGGGACAGCATCCATGACTCCTGGAGAGCCGGTCAGCCGCACCTTTACGGGCGTATGGATTTTGCCTATTCCGGCGATGGCCCGGCCAAGCTGCTGGAACTCAACTACGACACCCCGACCTCGCTTTACGAGGCGGGTTTCTTCCAGTGGGTGTGGCTTGAGCAAGCCATGGCCCAGGGCACCCTGCCGCGTCACGCCGACCAGTTCAATTCGATCCAGGAGCGGCTGATCAATGCCATGGCACACCTGGGCGATCGTCTCGAGGGCCGCACGCTGTATTTCTCGTGCGTCAAGGATAACGCCGAAGAGCGCGCCACGGTGCACTACCTACAGGATATCGCGGTGCAGGCAGGCCTCAACGCCCCCTTTATCCATATCGAGGATATTGGCCAACATCCCGCCGTTGATTATTTTGTCGACCTCGACGACCAGCCCATCCATGCGCTGTTCAAGCTGTATCCCTGGGAAGAAATGGCCGACGACGCCTTTGGAGAATGGGTTCCCCAGCTAAACACTCACTGGTTTGAACCTCCCTGGAAGGCAGTGTTATCCAACAAAGGCATCTTGCCGCTGCTCTGGGAACACTTCGAGGGGCACCCCAACCTGTTACCGGCATTTTTCGAGAAAGCCGATAGCCCGCCGCTACCCGCCGGCTGGGTGCGCAAGCCGTTTTTCTCGCGGGAAGGCAGCAACGTCGAACTGATTACCCCAACGGGCCAGCGCGAAGCGGTCGATGGCCCCTATACCGACAGCCCCTGGATTCGGCAGGCCTATCACCCTATGCCGCGCTTTGGTGATCATCACGCGCTGATCGGCAGCTGGGTCGTCGGCGACCGCGCCTGCGGCATGGGCATCCGCGAAGACGTCGGGCACATCACCAAGGATTCTTCCTGCTTTGTGCCCCACGCCATTGTCTAATGGTTGCTCATCTTCAGCTCATCAGCCATAAACAGCTGATGGAATCCCCCTGGGCGATATCGCGGTAAGGCGGGATCACCGCCAGCGCATTGGCCTGAATGCACGAGGAAAGCACCGACGAGTTCTGGTCATCAAACGCCCTGGCGTGGGCGCCCTCGGCGTCAAACGTCAGGGTCACGCGCATGTAGTGCTGTCGCGGGCCGGTGGACGTCGAAAACTCCGCCCGAGCGGTAACGCAAGGCAGCGCGGCCAGCTCGGGGCAGTTTAATAGCGCGCCCATCAAGGGGCGTAAAAACAGCCAGGCGCCGACAAACCCGGAAACGGGATTACCGGGCAACCCGACAAAGTGCGCCTGCCCGCCTTGGCGCCGCGGTAGACGGCCCAACGCCAGCGGCTTGCCCGGCCGAATGGCGAGCTTCCACATGGTGAGCTCACCCAGTGCCTCGAGCGAGGCCTTCACGTGATCCTCTTCGCCGACACTCACCCCGCCGGTACTGACCACCACATCGGCGTCTTCCGCCGCTTGGGCGAGCAGTTCCCGGGTGCGTTCAGCATCGTCGGGCACGCTGATCTGGCTCACCACCTCAGCGCCAAAGGTGGTGAGCAAGCGCGTGAGCATGGGGCGGTTGGAGTTATACAGCTGCCCCGGCTTGAGCGGCGTCCCGGGGTCAATCACTTCATCCCCGGTAGACAGCAGCGCTACCCGTGGCCGACGGCGGACGGCCACCTCCGTGACCCCCTGCCCGGCCAGATGACCGAGGGCGGCGGCTTCCAGACGCTCACCGGCGCTCAGCAGTACATCCCCCTGACACACATCGCGCCCTTTCAGACGCACATTGTCGCCAGCGGGAATATCCGCTGGAATGATGGCAGCATCGCCCTCCACCTCGACGCGCTCCTGCATGACCACGCAGTCGGCCCCCGGGGGAATTTCACCGCCGGTAAAAATGCGCGCACAGCTGCCTGGCGCCAACGGCATGGCAGGCGTGCCCGCCGCAATCCGCTGGCTGACTGGCAGCCGCTGTCCTGCATCCTCTGCCCGCAGCGCGTAGCCATCCATGGCGCTGTTGGTATACGGCGGCACATCAAGCCGCGCGGTAACGTCTTCAGCCAGCACCCGCCCGGCCGCGTCGGGAAGCGCCACTCGCTCCGCCGTCACGGGCGTGATATCCGCCAGCAGCGCGGCCAGAGCATCTTCGATGGAGTGCAGCTCAGCCATGCTGGCCTCGCTCGGGGATGACCAGGTTGGCGAAGTTGCAGGGCTTGTGGCGGCTGTCGAGCTGTTCGGCCAGAATGCCGTCCCAGCCGGTGCGGCAGGCGCCGGTGGAGCCCGGCAGGCAGAAGATCACCGTGGCATTGGCCAGCCCGCCCAAACAGCGACTTTGTATGGTGGAGCTGCCAATCTCGTCGCCGCTGAGCTGGCGGAAGCGTTCGCCAAAGCCTTCGATGTGCTTATCCAACAGCACGCTGACAGCCTCAGGGGTGGAGTCGCGGCCGGTAAAGCCAGTGCCACCGGTGGTAATGACCACCTGCACGTTACGATCGGCAATCCACTGGGCGACGACGGCGCGGATGGTGTATACATCGTCGGGTACGATACGTTTTTCCACCAGATGATGACCGGCTTCAGAGAGGCGTTCGACCAGGGCCTGGCCACTGCGGTCCGTCTCCTCCGTGCGCGTATCCGAAACGGTTAACACCGCGATCGATAAAGGAATCATTGCCTCTGCCATCGCCTTCACTCCTGCTTCGCGGCTTTCTTTTTCGCGTGGTGGGCTTCCCAGGCCGCCATCTGCTCGGGGGTTGCAGGCGGCTGATAGAGTTCTTTCCATTCGCTGTAAGGCATACCGTAAACGTATTCGCGGGCTTCTTCGTAAGTCAGCTGTTCACCCCGCGCTTCTGCCGCACTCACCAACCATTTGGACAGGCAGTTACGGCAGAAGTCGGCCAGAATCATCAGGTCGATATTCTGCACGTCTTTATTGTCATCCAGGTGCTGTAACAGGCGGCGAAACGCAGCGGCTTCAAGCTCGGTACGGGTGGTATCGTCAAACTTGTCCATCTCTGTGACCTCTATGGTGTGAAATTAAGCTCAGCATAACAAAAGACACCGCCCGTAGGCGGTGTCTTTTGCAACATTCCAGCGCGCCTTACGAGGAGCGAGGAGCGGGTGATTCACCTGCGTCTTTCGAGGCTTTCCGGTCAGCCAGCTCCTGCTCGGAGACCGCCTGGTCCTTGACCTCTTCGTACCACAGGTTGTGGTGCTCCTTGGCCCAGGTTTCATCGACGTAGCCAGTGGTCATGCCTTCCAGCGAGCCTTCCGTACCCAGGGTACCGATGTAGATATGACCGACCGACACGGCCGTTAGCCCCAGGGCGCCCACCGCGTGGACGAGGTTCGCCCACTGCATGGTGTCGCGTCCCTGACCGAAGTTGGGGAAGTCGAGGACAAAGCCGCTGGCAACCACCAGAAGCCCCACCGAGGCCAACAGCCAGTACCAGGCTTTTTCACCGCCGTTGGCAAAGCCAGCGTCCACGTGCCCTTTGCCGACGAGGCCGCCGCCCTTCTTGAACCATTCAAGATCGTGCTTCTTGGGCATGTTGTCCTTGATCAGGCTGACCAACAACACGATCAACAGCACACCGAAGATCGGGCCAAGGTAGTTGTGCAACACCTTGGAGGAAGCGACCATCCATCCCCAGAAGGCATCGCCAAACAGGCCACGGAAGACGAACTTGCCAAACAACAGATTGAGACCGGTGAGGGCCAGCACGATAAACAGCGACGCCACCGACCAGTGCAAGGCACGCATGAATAACGGCCAGCGGAACAGCTTGCGCCCCGTTCGCGGTTCTTCAAGATGCTTGCGACCAATGATCAGGTAGAACAGCGTAATGATCCCGATCATGCCGCCAATCACGATCAACCCGAAGGGCGACACCCAGCGGTTACGCCATTGACGCCAGGTTTCGCCGCTTGAGTTGATCAGATTGTAGTTACTCTCGTAACGCGAGTCACGGTAGTTGGGGCCTGTCTCGCCACTGCGCACTTGCCGCCACTGGTCAGCATCGATACCCGGGGCTGCCGTGCTCATCTCACGGTTGGGGTCAGCCTCTTGAGCATGCGCCAACTGGGTCACGCCAAGACTGAGCACCAGTGCAAAGGCCAACAATAGCCAGCGCCAAACTCCTTGCCAGCGGCTTGGATGCGGCACCCCACCGGGTGCCTGAGCAGTCAACTGGTTCATGGAAAGCCTCCTTACCCTTTACGGGCAGCATCATAGGCTAGGTTGTCGGCACTGGCCTGGGGATTGTTGGACCAGGCACCGTCTTCATGGCCACGATGCACCACGCGCTGACGGAAAATATCCGCTACGTCCTGGGCGTCGCCTGCCAGAAGTGCCTTGGTGGAGCACATTTCCGCACACAGCGGCAGCTTGCCTTCGGCGATGCGGTTGGCACCGTACTTCTCGTACTCCTCTTCCTTGGTTTCGGCAGGGCCACCCGCGCAGAAGGTACATTTGTCCATCTTGCCGCGCTCGCCGAAAGCATCCTGCTGCGGGAACTGCGGCGCACCGAACGGGCAGGCGTAGAGGCAGTAGCCACAGCCGATACACAGGTCCTTGTCGTGCAAGACGATGCCATCGTCCGTTTTATAGAAGCAGTCGGTGGGGCATACCGCCATGCAAGGGGCATCGTCACAGTGCATGCAGGCGACCGAAATGGACATTTCATCGGCTTCGCCGTCATTCAGCGTCACGACACGCCGACGCTGAATGCCCCATTCGACATCATTGGCATTTTTACAGGCGGTCACGCAGCCGTTGCATTCGATGCAGCGCTCGGCGTCACACATAAATTTCATTTGAGCCATGGTGTTCTCCTTATACGGTGCGGGATGTCGCCCGCACCGTGGATGCTGTCAGGTCTGGGCGAGCCTCAGGCACGCTCGATGCGGCAGATGGTGCACTTGGTCTCTTGCATCAGTGTCACCGGGTCGTAGCCATAAGTGGTCGCGGTATTCGCCGCTTCGCCAATGACGTAGGGGGCAGTACCTTCGGGGTAAATGCCTTCCAGGCTTTCGCCCTGGAACATGCCGCCAAAGTGGAACGGCATGAAGGCGACCTTGCGGTCCACACGGGGTGTGACCATCGCCTTGACTTTCACGCGGCCGCCTTCGGCCCCTTCGACCCACACGTCATCGCCGTCGCTGATGCCGATATCATTGGCATCGGCCGGGTTGATCTCCACGAACATCTCTTGTTGAAGCTCGGCCAGCCACGACATGGAGCGAGTTTCTTCACCGCCGCCTTCGTATTCGACCAGGCGCCCGGAGGTGAGGATGATCGGATAGTCATCCACCGAGGGGGCACTGTCCTGTACGCTCTTGTACATGGTCGGCAGGCGCATGATGGAGTCAAAGTCGTCCCAGGTCGGGTATTTATCGACCAGGTCACGGCGCGTCGAGTAAAGCGGCTCGCGGTGTTTCGGCACTGCGTCCGGGAAGGTCCAGACCACGGCCCGCGCCTTGGCGTTACCGTAAGGGGCGCAGCCATGCTCGATGGCGACACGCTGAATACCGCCGGACAGATCGGTCTTCCAGTTCTTGCCTTCCGCCGCTTGTTTCTCAGCGTCGGTAAGGTCGTTCCACCAGCCAAGGTCTTTCAGCAACTGGTCGTTGAACTCCGGATAGCCATCGTCGATATCGCCATTCACCGGCGCAGAACCTTCAGCCAGCAGATTGACGCCGTCCCGCTCGATGCCAAAACGAGCACGGAAGCCCATGCCACCTTCCATCACCGGTACGCTTGGATCATAAAGATTGGGCGAGCCGGGATGATTGAACTCGGCCGTTCCCCAGCAGGGCCAGGGCAAACCGTAATAATCGCCATCCGCCGGGCCGCCTTCGGCGCGCAGGTTTTCAAAGCTGAAGGTGTGCCAGTTTTGCTGGTGTTCCTTCAGGCGCTCCGGGCTTTGACCTGTGTAGCCGACGGTCCACATGCCAGCGTTGATTTCGCGCAGAATATCTTCGATCAGCGGTTCGTCGCCGTTCATCTCGTAGTTGGCGACCAGCTCGTTGCCAAAGCCGAGTTTTTTGGCGAACAGGTACATGATCTCGTGGTCGGGCTTGGACTCGAACAGCGGGTCGATGACCTTGTCGCGCCACTGCAGGGAACGGTTGGTCGCCGTCACGCTGCCAGTGGTTTCGAACTGGGTCGCGGCCGGCAGCAGGTAGACGCCGTCCGTACGGTCATGCATGACGGCCGCCACGGTCGGGTACGGGTCGACGATGACCATCATTTCGAGCTTTTTCATCGCCTGCTGCATTTCGACGCCGCGGGTCTGGGAGTTGACCGCGTGGCCCCAATAGAACATAGCTTTGAGCGCCGTACGCTGGGAGATGTTCTCGTCTTCTTCCAGTACCCCGTCAACCCAGCGCGATACGGTAATACCGGCACTGTTCATGGGCTTGCCGTCGGCATACTCGGTGTCATCAAAGCGACCTTTCAGCCACTCATAGTCAACGTTCCAGACGTTGGCCCAGTGCTGCCAGGCGCCTTCCGCCAGGCCGTAGTAGCCGGGTAGCGAATCGGAGCCCAGCCCCAGGTCGGTAGCGCCCTGGACGTTGTCGTGACCGCGCAGGATGTTGGCGCCGCCCCCGGCCACGCCGATATTGCCCAGCGCCAGTTCCAGGATGCAGTAAGCGCGGGTGTTGTTGTTACCCGTGGTGTGCTGGGTACCGCCCATACACCAGACAACACACCCCGGACGGTTCTCGGACAGGGTCTTGGCAACGTCGAACATGTCCTGTTCGCTGACGCCGGTGATGTCTTCGACGACGTTCGGCGGGAAGTTGGCCACTTCCGCGCGTACATCGTCCATGCCGTAAACGCGCTGGTTAATGTACTCGCTGTCTTCCCAGCCGTTTTCAAAGATGTGCCACAGCAGGCCCCAGACGTAGGCCACGTCGGAACCCGGGCGCAGCCGCACGTATTTATTGGCCTTGGCGGCCGTACGCGTGAAGCGCGGGTCGGCCACGATGATCTGGCAGTTGTTACGCTCCTTGGCAATCAGGAAGTGCTGCATCGCCACCGGGTGCGCTTCGGAGGGGTTCGACCCGATGAACAGAATCGCTTTACTGTTATGGGTATCGTTGAGCGAGTTGGTCATCGCCCCATAGCCCCAGGTATTGGCTACCCCGGCCACGGTGGTGGAGTGACAGATACGCGCCTGGTGGTCGGTGTTGTTGGTGCCCCACATCGACGCCAGCTTGCGCATCAGGTAGGCCTGCTCGTTGTTGAACTTGGCCGACCCCAGCCAGTAAACGCTATCCGGGCCGTGCTCTTCACGCAGCTCGAGCAGCTTGTCGCCAATCTCGTTGACCGCGTCTTCCCAGCTCATGCGCTCCCATTCGCCGCCCACCAGCTTCATGGGGTACTTCAAGCGGCGACTGGAATGGCCGTGCTGGCGTAGCGAAGCGCCTTTGGCACAGTGAGCACCGCGGTTGATCGGGTGGTCGAAGGCCGGTTCCTGTTTGGTCCAGATCCCCTCCTGCACTTCGGCATACACGCCACAGCCCACCGAACAGTGTGAGCAGATCGTGCGCTTGGTTTCCACGGGGGAGTCGAGCACCGGCGTTTTGTCCGCCGATTCCGCGCGGCGCATCATGGGCGCGCCCATAAAGCCTAGGGCGGCCACACCGCCTGTCGCCACACCACTGCGCTGAATGAACTGGCGGCGCGAAATCCCCATGCCGGGTGCTTTGGGAGTGTCTGTTTTGCGAGTTAAACGCATGGCAATTCTCCTGGCATTCCGCCGTCAGTCACGCAGGGACGCGTAAAAAGCACGGACGTGATCGGTCTCACGATAATTGGTTGTTGGTTTTTCAGCGTCGCTGGGAGCGCTATCAGCTTGCGCCAGGGTGACGTGCCCGACCGCGGCGGCCGCGCCGGCAGCGGCTGTTCCCAGACCGACGGTTTTCATGAACCGGCGGCGCTCAGGATTATGTGACTGTTGCATGGTGCTCTCCTCTCTTGCCATGGCCTTTGGCCGTTTTATCTTATGCTATGGCTGCTGCGCGCTCACCGGTGGGCGAATCAACGCATTAGCGCGTCACGTCAAGGTTCCATAATAGTTACTGGGGCATGGCTCGCCTCGATGGCCAGACGGTCCTCTTCGCTTGTCATGAAAGCACTGCCCAACTGCCCGAGCGCTGCATAAAAAGCGGTATCGACTTGCCCCAAGTCGTCAAAACAATCGCTTGCCCAGGGGGCAAGGTGGTGCATGAAAAAGTGCGCTTGATCGGCGCTGGTCATGTCGACCAGCATGGCCATCACTTCGCATAGCGCGGCCAAGTGATCTTCCGGGTCGCGGATGTGCTCGTTGCGCTCGAAACCCAGCGCACCAAGATCTCGGCGCAGTTCAACCAGGGCCGCTTCCATGAGCTCGCCGTTGCGGTACCAGGAGGCATAGGGCACCACATCGCCCTGAATCACGCCGACCAGATGACCGAAGTGCGCTCGCTTCAGGCCCGCGGCGTCAGCGCTGTTCGCCGCTTGACTGAGCCCATGCCAGCACTCGGCCAGGCGGCTGCCGTCCTGCTCGATATCGAGCGACGCCAGCCAGCCAAGCAGCTCTTCGGTGGGCGCTTCGCGCAGTAGCGCGGCGATAAGCCGGTAGATATCCGCGCGTAACGCATCGGCTTCGCTTAATGTCGGGGCAGCTTGCGTCATGGCTTATACCTTCAACTGGGCGTCGGGATCACGAATCATGGTTTTCCATACGTCTTTCACCCGACAGTCTTCGCACATCTCCAGGCGCAGCATGGCGTCGCCTGCAAAATAGGGATGATCAGCCAGCTTGGCCTTGATGTTGGCCACCGTGCTGGCCGTGGCAAAGGGTTTGCCGCAGCCGATACACTCAAACGGCGCTTCCTCGTGGCACACATGGCGGGTCTCACGCTCTGCCGTGGCCAGAAAGCCGGGTGTCAGGGTAATGGCATCTTCCGGGCAGGCCTGTTCGCAAAGCCCGCACTGCACGCAATCCGCTTCGCGGAAGTTCAGCGAAGGCACCTTGCCCCCGGAGGAAAGCGCCGGTGTCGGGCAGCTGCTGACGCAGGCGTGACACAGCGTGCAGGCATCACTGTCGACCTGAATGCCACCGTAGGCGGCACCCTCTGGCATGGCGTGGCGCTGGCCGCTGGGCTCGCCAAGTTCGCCCAGGCGCGCCAGCACGATGTTCAGGCGAGCGCGCTTATTGGGCTCGTTCAGCGTCAGCGGCTGGTCGGTCAACGGGGTCAGCGTAGGCAACGCATCGCGCGCCTGGGCATCGCCAACGGCCAGCAACTGCACCCGGGCCGGGTCGTGCCCCAGGGCGGCCAGCAGTGTCTGCGCCTGGTTCACCTGATCATCCAAAAAGGCGCCGAGGCGGGCAGGCATGTCGGGATGCGCCTGAATGCGCACTTCCGCCGCGCCACTGGCCAGGGCCGTCAGCCACTGGTCGTGACCGGCCGCCCCGAGTTCTTCCAGGGGAATATCCAGCACGTGCCCGGCGGGTACCATGCCCGCCGCTTTTTCGGCGTCCTGGGAATCGTGGGTGATAAAGCGCAGCACAGGCGCCTGGCCGCCCGCATCACGGTAGGCGGCCAGCCAGCTTGAGAGCGTGTCCTGCTGGCGGCGTGTATCGGGCAGGCGAAATTCGATCGCGCCGGTGGGACAGGCGCTGGTGCAGCTGCCGACGCCCTGACACAGATAGGGGTCGATCTCGATCTGCGATTCGATGCGCCCCTGATGACTGCTGATGGCATCGGCGGGGCACACATCCAGGCAGCGGGTACAGCCGGTGTTGCCACTGGAGGAGTGGGCGCAAAGGTCGCTGTTGACCTGGAAATAGCGCGGCTTGTCGAATTCCCCGATCAGCTCGCCGACGCTGTCCAGCGCCTCGCGACGTCGTTCGGCATCCGTCCAGTCGAGGGTGACATAGCCCGGGGGTGGCAGCTCGCGCGCCAGTACCGGGCGAGCACTCAAGTCCAGCACCAGATCGAAGTGATCGCGATCGATCAATGCCCGGGCCAGGTTAAGCGGGCTGCCGTCATTATCAAACTGGACAGCAAAAGCGCCAAGATAACCTGAAATGCTTAACACCTCGGCCTGCCCTGGCGACATTTCATAGCGGACAAGCGGCTGTGCATGCCCCTGTGGCGCTGCGTCAGACGACAGAACGTCCTCAGAAGCGGCATCTTTGGATTCAGCGGAGTCGGCGGCGGCCTTTAGGGTCAGCAGGGTCAACGAAGCGAGCCCGCTGCCCTTCAAGGCATGGGCGGCTTTCTCGGCGGCGTCGCTCGAGCCAATCACCAACGCATGACCACGGCTGTGATAGGTCACATTGGCGGGCGTCAGATTCGCCGGCCAGGAGATGCGTTGGCGTACCGCTTCTCTGGCTTCGGCGTTACGCTGGTCGTCCAGGGACGCCAGCTGGATTCTTTGATTCATGCATTCTCACGGTCAGAGGATCATTTTTATTATATTGATGGATCATATTTTTTAGATATCTTGTCATATCGGCTGCACCAATGCATAACATTAGTACACAGCGATAAAATCATTTTTTCATTTCGCTGCTTATTGGCTCAGCTTATGGCGGTTTGGTCATTCATGCCAAGAAAAACGCACCTTGCACTTTCAACGCTGTTGTTCCGATATCAGATCAAGCCTTTGTTTTAAAAGGATTAAAAGCCGACTCATGCTTTCGTATGAGAGTTATCAGACTGGTCGTCTTGTGCCACTTCCTTCTCAGAACCAGGCGGATTGGGCGCATCGCTATCAGCGGAAGATACCTGCTCCGAATCGCCGTCTGTTGATGCTTGCTCACTCTGGGTATCGTTGGCATTGTCGGCCAGGGATTCATCGGCTTTCTTGGCCCACCGCCGCAACTTGCCCGCCAGCTCCGAGGCCATGGGTTTCAACTGCTGGCGATAGTCCAGATCGTAGTCATCCAGACCATCGCGCACATTGTAGTTACCGGTCGCCCAAAGGCGCTTTAACGCCCGCCGCCGCAGCGCTGAACTGACGCCGGGTACCATGTAGCTACTGAAATCACTGCCCGCTTCCAGCGTCTCGGGGTCGGGCAGGGTTTCATCCAGGCTACCGGGCGGGGGCGGAGCAGGCCGCACGGGCTCGCTGGCTTCAGTAGCGCCTGCCTCATGATTGTCCGCCGCTCCATCCCCGTTGGCCGGGTCCGCTTCATCCGGCGGCAGCGGTGGCTCACTGCGCTCTTTCGTCTCGGGATCTGCAACGGATGGTTGCTCGTCCGGCTCGAGCCCCCGCTTGATACGCGACCAGCGCTCTAAACGACTCATTGCGGTTTCTCCTTGGTGGGCGTTTCTTTGGCGCGCCCGGACCCTTTGTTTTTCTTCTTGCGGATTTCCATCGGCGCTTCGCCGTGGCGGGCCAGATAGCTTTCGATCCATATCTGGATCGCCATCGGCATCGCCACTTCCAGCACCTGCTGCTCGCCATCCATCCAACCGGCTGCGACATCCTGACTCGCCGTAATCGCCGCAGGCTCGGGGGCCTGCCCGGTAAACCCGGCGCGCACGAACAGCCGTGGCGTGGCGGCCGTCAGGTTGAAGCGATAGGCAGCGCGCTCGGTCATGAACAGCTGCAAGAACAGCACGTGCGGGCCCTGCTCACCCAGCGTCAGCTCACCGATACGCCATTGTGTCTGGCTGAAACGGTTGATCTGCTTGTGCTCGGCGACCAGCGTAATACTCAGTGGGCGGAGGTTATCGGTCATTACGGCGGCCCTTATGCTTTATTCGGAACGAAAGGTTCAGGTAGACAAGTAAGCCTTTCGAGCGCCATCATCGTCAACTCAAACCTTGTATGCACCATGAGGATCACGGATGCCCGCCCTGGAGCTAAGCCGAGCCCGCTTACCGGCCACCACCGAGATTGACGTGGTAGACGAATTTGGTGATACCCGCCGACAGGCCATTGCCGCCGAGCGGGCCTTGACCGTTTATCTCAACAAGCGTGAGATTGTCACGCTGATGACCCTTGGCGACGACCCGGAAGCGCTGGTGGTGGGCTATCTGCGTAATCAGGGGCTGCTGCGCGCCGCGTCTGATCTTTCCGTCGTTCAGGTGGACTGGGAGGTTGAAGCCGCCGTGGTCGTCACCGGCCACTTGCCTGACGACCTTGAGGCTCGCCTCAGCACCCGCACCGTCACCACCGGTTGCGGGCAGGGAACGGTATTCGGCAAGCTCCTCGATCAGACGGCACTCACCGAGCTGCCTGAAACGCGGCTGGCTCAGTCCACGCTCTACGCGCTGCTGCAAAATCTCAATGCCTATAATGAAACCTACCGTAGCGCCGGGGCGGTGCACGGCTGCGCGCTGTGCTGGCAAAGCGACGTACTGGATTTCGTGGAAGATGTCGGCCGCCACAACGCCGTGGATACGCTGGCAGGCCGCCAGTGGCTGCAACAGGCAGACAGCGCCAATGCGGATATTTTCTATACCACGGGGCGACTCACCTCAGAAATGGTGCTTAAGGTCGCCCAGATGGGCATCAGCGTGCTGGTCTCCCGCTCCGGTGTGACCCAAAAAGGCGTCGAGTTGGCGGAACGCTTTGGCGTGATGCTGATTGCCCGCGCCAAAGGCAAGCACTTTCAAGCCATTAATGCCCAGCACCGCCTCACGCTGGATGCCATCCCCGCACGCCCGCCCCGCGCCCGGGCAGCCAAACAGGAGGCACGCCAATGATTGCCACCAAGCAACTGACCGGCATGATTCTCGCCGGCGGTGAAGGCCGCCGCATGGGCGGCCGCGATAAAGGCCTCGAACCCTTTTCTGGCCTGCCGCTGATTGCTCACGTCATTCAACGTTTCGATGGCCGGGTAGCCGAACTGCTGATCAACGCCAACCGCAACAGCGACGCCTACGAGTTGTTCGCTGACCGTGTCATTGAAGACGCCGAAGGCGGTTTCAAAGGGCCGCTGATGGGTATCTACAGTGGCTTACGGGCGGCGAAAACGCCCTGGCTGCTGGTGGCGCCCTGCGACTCCCCGGCGCTGCCCAACGACCTGGTGGCACGCATGGTGGCGGGCATCGGCGAGCATGATATCGGCGTTGCCTTTGACGGTGAACGTCTGCACCCCGTGGTGGCCTTGATTCGCACCTCCCTGGCGGAGGATCTGGCAACAACACTGGCCGATGGGGAACGCAAGATCGACCGTTGGTATGCCCGCCATGCCTGGTGTAGGGTCGATATGTCTGACTGCCCGGACGCCTTTGCCAACCTCAACACCGAAGAAGAGAAAATCCGCCTGGAAACAGCGCTTGGCAATGACGCCAGCGCGAAAAAGGCCGCCACATGACGCTGTCCTGTTTCGAGCTCGGCGAGCAGATGCTCAGTGTGAGCGAGGCGCGAACAGCGCTCGCCACCCTGATCGAACGGCCCCTGGGCAGTGAGTGCGTCGCCCTCGCGAATGCCCATGGTCGGCGCCTTGCGGAAGACATTACCGCCACGATCAACGTACCGCAGAATACCAATGCGGCGATGGACGGTGTGGCACTGGCCTGGGAAAACAGCGCTCAAACCCACTGGGCACTGGCAGGCGATGCCTTTGCCGGGCAGGCGTTTGCGGGCAACGTCGCTGCCGGGCAGTGTGTGCGCATTACGACCGGCGCGCCGCTGCCGCCCGGCACCGATACGGTCATCATGCGTGAGCAGCTGGTCGAGCATCACGACAGCGTGGTCATTGAAGCGCCCGAGCGTGTCAAACGTGGCCAGAACGTGCGCCAGGCGGGAGAGGACATCACGATCGGCGACGTCGCGCTGCCCGCTGGCACGCGTTTAGACGCCGCGGCCCTCGGGCTGGCCGCCTCTCTGGGGTGGGCACGAGTACCTGTTTATCAGCGCCCCAGGGTGGCGATTTTCTCGACCGGCAACGAAGTCACGGCCCCTGGCGACCCGCTGCCCGGCGACGGTATTTATGACGCCAACCGCTTTACCCTGACGGGGCTGCTCATCGAACAGGGCGCTGAGGTCATTGACCTTGGCATCTTGCCGGACGACTTTACCGCGCTGACGGAAACCCTGGCAGACGCCGCGGCGAAAAGTGACCTGGTGATTTCCAGTGGCGGCGTTTCGGTGGGCCATGCCGATTTTACCCGTGATGCCCTCGAGCACCTTGGGCGGCTGGCGTTCTGGCGGGTGGCCCTGCGCCCGGGGCGCCCCATGGCCTGCGGCTGGCTGGGCGCGGCGCGTACGCCTTTCGTCGGCCTGCCCGGCAATCCCGTGGCCGTCATGGTAACCTACCTGCAGTTCGTGGTGCCGTTGCTGCAGCGGCTCCACGGTCGGCCGGTGACGCCACCGCGCCGACTCCAGGCGGTTGCCGACGACACACTGAAAAGTCGCTTTCAACGGACAGACTTTCTCCGTGGCGTCTACCATAATGATAAAGACGGACGGCTACACGTTCGCAGCACCGGTGCCCAGGGGTCGGGCATTTTAACCTCAATGGTGGCCGCTAACTGTTTGATAGAGTTAGCCGATGACCAGGACGGCGCGCAACCAGGTGAGGTCGTCAGCATACAACCACTAACGGACTGGCTATGACCGAGCAACTGATCGACAACTTTGGCCGCCGCATCAACTATGTGCGTATATCGGTAACCGACCGCTGCGACTTCCGCTGCGTTTACTGCATGAGCGAGGAGATGACCTTTCTGCCCCGCGCGCAGGTACTGACGCTGGAAGAGTTGGCCATGGTCGCCCGCGCCTTTACCGAGCTCGGCGTCGAGAAAATCCGCCTCACCGGCGGCGAACCCCTGGTACGCCGTGATATCACCCAATTGGTGGATGAGATCGGCACGATGCCGGGCCTCAACGACTTCACCATGACCACCAACGGCGCCAGCCTGCGCAAGCACGCCAAGCAGCTCTACGCCGGTGGCATGCGGCGTCTCAACATCAGCCTGGACTCGCTTGACCCGGAACGTTTCAAGCAGCTCACCCGCACCGGCGACCTGGACAAGGTGATCGATGGTATCCACGCTGCCAAGGAAGCAGGCTTCGAGCGCATCAAGCTCAACGCGGTTATTCTCAAGGGCCGCAATGAAGATGAAGTGCTGGATCTGGTCGACTTTGCCCGCCGCGAAGGGCTGGATATCAGCTTTATCGAGGAAATGCCGCTGGGCGACGTCTCCGACCACTCCCGTGCGGAAACCTTCTACTCGAGCGACGATGTCCAGGCGCTGATCGAAACCCGCTATCCGCTGATCGCCACCCCGGAAACCACGCCCGGCCCGTCACGCTATTTCCGCATGGCCGACAGCAACAGCCGTATCGGCTTTATCTCGCCGCACAGCCATAATTTCTGCGATACCTGCAACCGCGTACGCGTCACCGTCGAAGGACGCCTGCTGCTGTGCCTGGGCAACGAGCATTCGGTGGATCTGCGTGCGGTATTGCGTCGTCACCCGGGTGATATGCAGGCGCTCAAGAACGCCATCATCAATGCCTTGCCGCTCAAGCCCGAGCGCCATCACTTCACCACCGATGGCGATGTTCAGGTGGTGCGCTTCATGAACATGACCGGCGGCTAACGGTGTCAGGGTTAACCAATGTGCCGGTGCATATCATCACCGGCTTTCTGGGCAGCGGCAAAACAACGCTTATCCACAACCTGATCGAGCAGAAGCCTGTGGATGAAAAGTGGGCGATCCTGGTCAACGAGTTTGGTCAGATCGGCATTGACCAGGCAATGTTCGAAACACGTGACGATGTGGTGGTCAAAGGCTTGCCGGGTGGCTGTCTATGCTGCCAGCTAGCGTTCGTGATGCAGGCGGCTCTGGTCAACCTACTGGCTCGCAGCCAACCCGACCGGGTGATCATCGAGCCCTCAGGGCTTGGCCATCCGGCAGGTTTGGTGGATCTGCTGCGCAGCGAGGCATTTCAGGGTGTCGTCGACGTACGCGATATTGTGACGACGCTGGACCCGCGTCGCATGGATGAACCGCGCGTGGTCGCCCACGAAACCTTCCGCGACCAGCTCGAGATTGCCGACGCCATTGCCCTAACCATGCGCGACCAAAGCACCGCCGAGCAGCTCAGTGCGGCCCACGCCTTCGTTGCCGAACGTTGGCCACCGCGCAAGTGGGTCCATGAGGTCGATCATGGCCGGCTGCCACTGGCACGCCTGCTGGAAAGCGGCAGCGCTCAACGCGACGCGCTTGAAACGCCTGCGGCTCACCAACCACTGTCCGCCACTCCCAGCCTCGAAGGCGGCTTTTTCGACTTCCCGCCCGCTCCTGGCACGCCACAATGTGAAACCGGTGCATCGCTGGGTTACACAAGTATCGGCTTGCGCTGGCACCCGAGTGACTGCTTTGACCTGGACCGCCTGGCCGCCTATTTCGGCGAGCTTTCCCGGGACATGCGGATCAAGGGCGTCTTCCACACCCATGATGGCTGGCGACAGCTCAACCGCGCAGATGGCACGCTAAGCGTCACGCCATCCACCTGGCGTCAGGACTCACGCCTGGAAATCATTGCCCCCGAATCATCCTCTCCTCATATGCCCAGCGCTGAATCACTCAAAGCGGCGCTCGCCGACACCTTGAAAAGCTAAGGACTCATGCCTCAGCCACGCCTCAAGGACGTCCAGGGGCATGGGCTGCCCGAACAGGAAGCCTTGGTAAGTTTGGCAGCCATGGGCCGAAAGCCACGCCTGCTGGGCGTCGCTCTCGACGCCTTCGGCCACGATCTCCAGCGACAGGCTTTGTGCCAGCGCAATGGTGCTCTCCACGATGGCGGCATTCGCCTTGCTGTCGATCACCTGTTGGACAAAGGATTGATCGATTTTTAGCTGATCCAGAGGCAGGTGCGCCAAATAGGCCAGCGATGAGTAACCGGTGCCATAATCATCCAACGAAAAACGCACGCCCTGCTGCTTGAGTTGCCGCATTTTCTCACGGGCATCATCGCGCTCTTCGACAAAGAGCGACTCCGTCACTTCCAGTTTCAGTCTGTGACTGGGCGCGCCCGTGCGCTGCAATATCGACTCCACCTTGTTGACGAAATCGACCTGCCGGAACTGCAGCGGGCTGACGTTGACCGCCACGCTCAACTCGGCAAACCCAGGCTGATGGGCCCACTGTGCCAATTGCTGACAGGCCGCCTCCAGCACCCAATCACCTACCGGGTTGATCAGCTCGGTCGATTCGAGCAGGGGAATGAACTCGCCAGGCATGACCAATCCGCGTTCGGGATGCTGCCAACGCAGCAGACCTTCGACCCCTATGCAGCGGCCCTCCTGGTCAATTTGAGGCTGATAATGCAGCCGCCATTCCTCATTCGCCAACGCTTGACTCAGTTCGTTTTCCAGGCGAACCCGTGCCAGCAACTCAGCTTGCATGGTAGGGTCAAAAAAGCTCAAGGCGCAGCGACCACTGCTTTTGGCCTGGAAAAGCGCCATGTCCGCCTGCTGCAAGTAATCATCGACTGAGCTGGCGTGGTCGTTTACCACCGTAATCCCGATACTTGCCGTGACGTTAAGGCTCTCGCCCCGGATCATCACCGGCAGCCGAATCAAGTCTTGAAGTTTCTGTGCGATATTTTCGGCAAGTTCAGCAGTATGCTCCCGGCTTTTACTCATGCCTTCGATCAGCACAGCGAATTCATCGCTCCCCAGCCGCGCCAGGGTGTCCGTTTCACGCAGCATTTGCCCCATTAAACGGGCGAGATGCTGCAGCAGTTGATCACCAACGTAGTGGCCCAGGGTATCGTTGATTTGCTTGAAGTTATCGATATCGATAAACAGCAAGGCCCCCCAGCGAGCATGACGATTCACGTCCTTTAACGCCGCTTCCATGCGATCCATGAACAGACGCCGATTGGCAAGCCCGGTCAACGGGTCGTAAAACGCCAGTTGGTGAATTTCCTGCTCTGCCGCTTTACTCTCGCTAATGTCGCTCATGGTGGCCACGTAATGGGTCAGCGCGCCTTGCGGGTCGTAAACGGCGCTAATGGTCAGCCATTCGGGAAATACATCGCCATTCTTGCGCCGACTCCAGATTTCTCCTTCCCAACTCCCGGCCACCTGAACCCGTTGCCATAATTTGCGGTAGAAAGCACTATCATGGCGGCCAGAGTTCAATATCCGCGTGCTTTTACCCACCAGCTCGTCTTCGCTATAGCCGGTAATCCGCGTAAAGGTGTTGTTGACTTTCAAAACATGGCCGTTTGCATCGGCGATCAACATGCCCAGATGGGTCTGGAAGGCCGTGGCGGAGATGCGCAGTTCCGCTTCACTTTGGTGTAACCGATGTTCAAAGCGCAGCCGGTTAAGGTAGTGACGCACGCCCCAGGCGCCCAGCAGCGCAATCAGCAGCATTACGCCTGCCAGTATACCGGCACGCTGTCGCCAGTTGGCCAACTGAAGCTGGACGTCTTCGCCTACGACCACGAGCAGCGGCAACTCTTCTATCCACTGCATCTGAAACAGGCGTTCGCGCTGGTCCAGCGGGGAGGTCAAACGCAGCGACCATGTATCAGCCCCGCGCTCAAGCATCATGCGTGTCTCGGGGCTTTCCACCTGCCACCCGGCGGTGATGGGTTCCTCAAGGGGGGGTAAACGGGCAATCAGCTTTAGCTCGCTATCCACCAGCGCAATACTCTCACCACTGGATAAGCCCAGCCTTTTCAGAGCACGCTCAAAGACAAGGGGCGATATACGCGCCACCGCAATGCCGCCAAACTCGCCGTTGTCACGGGTCAAGCGCCGCGCTTGATAGAGGTAATACTGTTCATCATCCGATGCCGAGTAGAGCGGCGTCACCATTTTGGTGCGATCATCCTGATCACGAAAGGCTTTAAAAAACGCGCTGCCGCTGAGATCAAGCCCCACCAGGTTGGCTCGCAGCGCGCTGGCTTGGACAATGCCGTTGGCATCGATAATGCCGATATCATCAATCCAATCGACGGAACGCGTTCGGTTACGTAGTACCTGCTGAATAGACGAAGGCGCGTCCTGCGGCGGAATGCCCTGCACCTGCACAAGTTCGGCAATACTCAACAGCGCTTGGCCGCTCTGCGCGAAAACGCCTTTCGCCCACTCGGTCACGACATCGGCACGGGCCGCGTTGCGCGTTTCAAGAGCTTGAATTTCCTGTCGATACTGTTCGTAGAGTACCCACACAAAGATACTCAGGAGCAGCAACAGCGCCACCCCGTAAAGCGTTAAAGCACCACGGCGCTGCTGGCGATACTTCTTCGCCAAATCGGCCGATAACGGGGTAACAGGTTGTGGCATTGCGCGGGCGCCTTGTCATAAAGTGGCACTAAACAAACAGAACCGTCCTAACATAAGCTCAAACGTCGATGATATTGAAGAACTATTTTTGAAAAGTACATCGGCCTTTTTCGATTCCTCTATCATTAAATCAACTGATTACCCGCCATGAGAGCTTGATATGCCCGCGCTTGGTCAAATGAGCGACTATGAGATTCGCCTGATTCGTGTTTTTCAAACGGTGGTGGAGTGCGGTGGCTTTACGGCGGCCGAGACCACGCTGGGCATCAGCCGGTCAGCAATCAGCCAGCATATGAACGACCTGGAAGGGCGGCTGGGCTTTTCGCTGTGTCAGCGAGGACGTGGCGGGTTCAGCCTGACCGAAGAAGGCAAGGAGATTTATCAGGCAGGCCTGACGCTGATTTCCGCGCTGGAAACCTTCAAAAGTGATGTCAACGCGCTGCATCACACCATCAGGGGCGAGCTGAATATCGGCATTACCGACAATCTGGTGACGCTACCCGCCATGAATGTCACCCATGCGTTGGCCAAACTCAGCGCCCCGGAGCACGATGTCACGCTGAACATACACATGGAGCCCTCGGATGCGGTGATTCGCAGCGTGATGGATGGCCACCTGCATGTCGGGGTCGTGCCCGCGGTCAACCTGCCCACCAGCCTGGATACTCAGCATCTCTACGATGAACCTTCCTTCCTGTACTGCTCGGTGGGGCACCCGTTGTTCGATAAGGCCAGCGATCGCCTCACGCTGGCCGAGCTTGCGTACCATCCCGCCATATCGCCCCGCTATCCACTGCCCGCTGAGGCACGCCAGGCCCACGATGCCCTCAACCTGCGCGCCTCCGCGTCTGACCGTGAGGGCGCGGCATTTTTGATTCTCACCGGACGATTTATTGGTTTTCTTCCCGAGCACGTCGCGGATCAATGGGTCTCGGCAGGCAAAATGCGCGCCCTGAACAGCACAAGCCAGCACTACCGTATCCCCTTTGTGCTCATTGCCCGCCGCGACCGCCGCCCCAACCGTGTCGTTGACGCCTTTTTAAACTTCATCGATACGCCACAAACGCCAACACCCGGCATCTAGCCGGGTGTTGGTGAGGCATCTTGGTAAAGTGCGTGTCGCGCGACTAGGGGAGTTGCTCGGCAGGCTCCTTGTCCGCCACCGGCGACGGCCCCACCGACGGTGCGGAGGAAAGCACCTGACTGGCGACATAGTAAACGATCGCGCCAAGCGCCGAGCCGGTAAACCAGCCGTAGTCATAGAACCAGTACATCGTGCCGGTGGTCAGCGAAATCAGTGTCAGCGCCACGGGCACGCCAAAGGCGATAAAACCGGCAATATTGACAGCCGGATACGCATGGCTGTCCATATACAGGCTGGGCACATCCAGACGCTGCTTTTTAATCAGGAAGTAATCCACGGCCATGATACCGGCGATCGGGCCCAGCAGGCTGGAATACCCCAGCAGCCAGTTGGAGTACATCTGTTCAAGCGATACCCCCGGGGGAATGATGCCCGCTTTTTGTAGCAGGTCGTAACCCATCAGCAGCACACCCACCGCGCCAGTTAGAAGAACGCCTCGAGTCTGGTTGATCAATTTGGGCGCAATATTCTGGAAATCATTGGTGGGTGAAACAATGTTCGCCGCCGTATTCGTCGATAGGGTTGCGACGATAATCAACAACATCGCCAATACGACCCAAAACGGGCTATCGATCATGCCAATCAGATTGACCGGATCGGCAATCGTTTGCCCTACCAGCGACTCAGAGGCAGCGGTCATCACCACACCCAGCGAGGCAAAGAAAAACATCGTCAGCGGCAGGCCGATCACCTGCCCGGCAATCTGGTCTTTCTGGCTTTTGGCAAAGCGACTGAAGTCAGGAATATTCAGCGACAGCGTGGCCCAGAAGCCCACCATGGCAGTTAACCCGGCAAAGAAGTAGCCATACACCGACGCCCCTTCAGGACGCGATGGCGGCTGCGCCAGCAGCTCGGTCATCGAGGTGTGCGGCCAGGCCCACACCATCAAACCGATACCCACCGCCAGCAGCAAAGGCGCAGCCAGCGTTTCCAGCCATTTGATCGATTCCGCACCGCGAATCACTACGTACAGGTTCATCGCGCCAAACACGAAGAAACCGATGACCTCACCGACGCCCCCCAGCGCCGCCCAGGCCGGCATCAGTTCCGAGAGCAAAAGATGAATGGCCAACCCGCCAAACATGGTCTGGATACCAAACCACCCGCATCCGACCAGGGCGCGCACCAGACACGGTACGTTGGAGCCAAAGATGCCGAACGAGGAGCGCAGGACTACGGGGAAAGGAATCCCGAATTTCGTCCCCGGAAAGGCGTTGAGCGTCAGCGGAATCAAGACAATCACATTGGCGAGTAATATCGCGAACAGCGCCTCGCCAACGCTCAAGCCGAAGTAGGCCGTTAACACGCCCCCCAGCGTATAGGTGGGTACGCAAATCGCCATTCCCACCCAAAGCGCGGCGATATTCCATTTTGACCAGGTTCGCTCGCTTGCTTGCGTGGGTGCAATGTCCTCATTGAAACGCGAACTGGAACGAACGTCGTCCCCCACGTCCAGCTCAATCAGCCCGTCTCGATCTACCATTTGAGAGGTTGTTTTCGTCATTGGTCTCTCCTCAGTGTCATCCTGCTTCCCAGAAAACCCTCACGGTCTGAGGTTATTTCAAGCAATAAGCGTGCCGACTAAGTCGCCCTAGTCACTTAACTTATTGATCAAAAAACTGTCTTCAAGGACAAGAATTTTATTGTTTTCGTCATCTTTCCGACTTCTGAGTCACCGAATACCCGGCGGACTCAAAAAGGCTAGATCAAAAAAAATATTTGCACCAATTTTAAACATGAAAAACTGAATTTATTTCCATAATAAAAATACAAATCACTGATTTAAAATAGTTAATTTAAAAATCCAAAACAGTGCGCACCTTCACCAGATTAGGGCTTCCTCAATGCTAAAATAAAAAAATCAATTTAACTCAATGAGTTAAAATCCATCTTAAAAAAACCACCGACTGACTTGCTAAAACGCACAACCTGACGATACTTTCTTAAAAGCTGTCTCAATGGTCAGCTTTGCGAACCACCCGCTTAAAACAGAACATCAAATAACACCAATATTTTGGCCTAACGCTATTAAGAGGGATTGTCTGATGCAGAAGATGAAAATCGGCCTGATTCAAATGGGCCTGAAAACCAGCACCGACCTGGAACCCGCGGCCATCCGCGACGCCATGAACGAAGCCCACCTGCCGATGATCGAGAAAGCGGCAGAACAGGGCGTGCAGGTGCTCTGCTTCCAGGAAGTGTTCAATCAGCCCTACTTTTGCCCCAGCCAGGACGGCAAGTGGTATGCCGCCGCCGAGCAGGTGCCGGAGGGCCCCACCTGCCAGATGATGCAGAAACTCGCCGCCAAGCACCGCATGGTCATCATCGTCCCCGTCTTTGAGGAAACCGAGACCGGCGTGTACTACAACACCGCCGCGGTGTTCGATGCCGACGGCAGCTACCTGGGCAAGTACCACAAAACGCATATCCCCCAGATCGCGGGCTTTTGGGAGAAGTTTTTCTTCAAGCCGGGCCAATCCAACTGGCCGGTGTTCGATACCGCCTTTGGCAAAATCGGCGTGTATATCTGCTATGACCGCCACTTCCCCGAGGGCTGGCGGGCGCTGGCACTCAACGGCGCCGAGGTGATTTTCAACCCTTCCGCCACCGTCGCCGGGCTCTCCCAATACCTGTGGGAGCTGGAGCAGCCCGCCTCGGCCGCCGCCAACGGCTGCTTTATCGCCGCCATCAACCGCGTGGGTACCGAGGCACCGTGGAATATCGGCAATTTCTACGGCTCCAGCTATATCGTTAACCCGCGCGGCAAGATCGAGGCCCAGGCCAGCGAAACCGAGGATGAACTGCTGGTCCACGAGATCGATTTGGACATGGTGCGCGAGGTACGCAACAACTGGCAGTTCTTCCGCGACCGCCGCCCGGAAACCTACACCCGTCTGACCGACGGCGAGTAGCCAGGCCACCTGATAAGCCAAGGAGCGAACAATGAGCCTATTGATCAAGGGCGGCACCGTCGTCACCAATACCGATACCTACCGCGCCGACGTGCTCTGCGTCGACGGTAAAATCCACGCCATCGGCACCCATCTAGACGTTCCCGCTGATTGCGAGGTGGTCGATGCCAGCGACCAGTTGGTGATGCCCGGCGGCATCGACCCGCATACCCATATGCAGCTGCCGTTCATGGGCACCGTGGCCAGCGAAGACTTCTACACCGGCACCGCGGCCGCGCTGGCGGGCGGCACCACGTCCATCATCGATTTTGTGATTCCTCAGCCAGGGCAATCGCTGCTGGAGGCTTTCGAAACCTGGCAGGGCTGGGCCGAAAAAGCCGCCACCGACTTTGCCTTCCATGTGGCGATCACCTGGTGGGACGATAGCGTGCGCGAGGAAATGGGCACCCTGGTGCAGGAGCACGGGGTCAACAGCTTCAAGCACTTCATGGCCTACAAGGGCGCCATCATGGCCACCGACGATATTCTGGTGGAGAGCTTCTCGCGCTGCCTGGAACTGGGCGCGGTGCCGACGGTGCATGCCGAAAACGGCGAGCTGGTCTATCACATGCAGCAGAAACTGCTCGCCCAGGGCATCACCGGACCGGAAGCCCACCCGCTTTCGCGCCCGCCCCAGGTGGAAGGCGAGGCGGCCAGCCGCGCCATTCGTATCGCCAGCACCCTGGGCGCACCGATTTATCTGGTGCACGTTTCCACCAAGGACGCGGTAGACGAAATTGCCTACGCCCGCGACCAGGGGCACCAGGTTTACGGCGAATGCCTGGCCGGTCATCTCATGATCGACGACAGCGTCTACCAGGATACCGACTGGGGCCGTGCCGCGGCGCATGTGATGAGCCCGCCCTTCCGCCCCAAGGGCCACCAGGAAGCGCTTTGGCACGGCCTGCAGTCCGGCAACCTGCAGACCACCGCCACCGACCACTGCTGTTTCTGCGCCGACCAGAAGGCCGCGGGCAAGGACGATTTCACCAAGATCCCCAACGGCACCGCCGGGGTCGAAGACCGCATGGCCGTGCTGTGGGACGAAGGCGTCAACACCGGCAAGCTTTCGCCCCAGGAATTCGTCGCCCTGACGTCGACCAACACCGCCAAGATCTTCAACCTCTACCCCCGCAAGGGCGCCATTCAGGTGGGCGCGGACGCCGATATCGTGGTATGGGACCCCAACGGCACGCGCACGATCTCCGCCAAGACCCACCACCAGAACGTCGACTTCAACATCTTCGAAGGCAAAACGGTGCGCGGCATCCCCCGCCATACCATCAGCCAGGGCAAATGGGTGTGGCGCGACGGTGAGCTGCGCGCCGAGCGCGGCGCAGGCCGTTACCTAGAGCGCCCCGCCTACCCCGGCATGTTCGAGCTGCTGGCCAAGCGCGCCGAGCTGAATGCGCCGACGGCGGTCAAGCGCTGACCCATAAAGAACGACCAAGACCAACAGCTGTGCCCATAACAACAGCGGAGGCTCTACCGTGACTAGCCAACTGAACCATCTACCCAGCGCCAAAGAGGTCGGCACTTACGACCCATCTACGCTGGCAAGCAACTTTAGCGATCTTCACCCACCGCTGACGCACCGACAGGCGATGATCGAAAGCCAGCGCTGTCTTTACTGCTTTGATGCGCCCTGCGTGGAGGCCTGCCCGTCGGAAATCGATATCCCCAGCTTTATTCGCCAGATCAGCGAAAACAACATCAACGGCGCGGCCGAGACCATTCTGGAAGCCAACATCCTGGGTGGCAGCTGCGCCCGGGTGTGCCCCACCGAAATCCTCTGCGAGCGCAGCTGCGTGCGCAACCACGACGCCGAGTGCCAGCCGGTGCTGATCGGCTTGCTGCAGCGCCACGCCACCGACCACATGCAGTTCGATAGCCACCCGTTCAAGCGGGCGGCCACTACTGGCAGGCATATCGCCGTGGTGGGCGCCGGGCCAGCAGGGCTCTCCTGCGCCCATCGACTGGCGATGCTCGGCCACCAGGTGACCATTTTTGAAGCCGAACAAAAGCCCGGCGGGCTCAACGAGTACGGCATCGCCCGCTACAAGATGACCGACGACTTCGCCCGGAAGGAAGTCGAGTTTCTGCTCGAAATCGGCGGCATCGATATCCAGTACGGGAAGCGACTAGGCGACAACCTGGAACTAGCCACCCTGCATCAACAGTACGACAGCGTCTTTCTTGGCTTAGGCCTGGGTGCCAGCCGCGCTTTAGGGCTAACCGGCGACGATGCGCCCGGCCTGATGCCCGCCGTGGATTACATCAAGACCCTGCGTCAAACCGATGACCTGGGCAGCCTCGCCGTGGCCAAGCGCTGCATCGTGATCGGTGCGGGCAACACCGCCATCGACATGGCCACCCAGATGTCCCGTCTAGGCGCCAGCGAGGTAACGCTGGTCTACCGCCGCGGCGTCGAGGCGATGTCCGCCACCGATCATGAGCAAGAGATCGCCAAAGCCAACGGCGTGCGCATGATCACCTGGGCGCAGCCCGACGACATTCTGCTGGACAGCCAAGGCCGGGTGGCTGGCATGCGCTTTGCCAAGACCCGGGAACAGTCGGGGCAGTTGACCGCCACCGGCGAGACCTTCGAGATTGAAGCCGACGCCATCTTCAAGGCGATTGGCCAGGGCTTTGACGGTGAAAGTCTCAGCGGCGCCACCGCCGCCGAGCTTGCCCGGGACGGCGAACGCATCCACGTCGATGACATGTTCCGCACCTCACTGTCGAATGTTTACGCCGGTGGCGACTGCGTGAAGCCCGGTCAGGATCTTACCGTACAAGCCGTTCAGCACGGCAAACTGGCGGCGCACGCTATTCATCAGGCGCTCACCGCCAAGCAGGAGGCCGCATGAATACCCTCAACTTTACCCCCCCAGGCAAACACAACAGCAGTGACAGCGTGGTCAACGGCGTTGATCTATCGGTTAATTTTGCCGGCATCAAGGCCCCGAATCCGTTCTGGCTCGCCTCCGCCCCACCCACCGACAAGGCCTACAACGTGGTGCGCGCCTATGAGGCGGGCTGGGGCGGCGTGGTGTGGAAAACCCTCGGTGAGGAGCCGCCTGCGGTGAACGTCTCCTCGCGCTACTCGGCCCACTACGGCAAAAATCGAGAGGTGATCGGCTTTAACAATATCGAGCTGATTACCGACCGTTCGCTTGAGATCAACCTGAAAGAAATCACCCAGGTGAAGAAAGATTGGCCCGACCGCGCGCTGATCGTCTCCATCATGGTGCCCTGCAACGAAGAGGCCTGGGCGTATATTCTGCCCCTGGTGGAAGCCACCGGCGCGGACGGTATCGAGCTCAACCTGGGCTGCCCCCACGGCATGCCCGAGCGCGGCATGGGCGCGGCGGTAGGCCAAAACCCTGACCTGATCGAGAAGGTCACCTACTGGTGCAAGAAGCACTACTCCAAACCGGTAATCGTCAAACTCACGCCCAATATCACCGATATCCGTGCAGGCTCTCAGGCGGCGCTGCGCGGCGGCGCCGACGCGGTATCGCTGATCAACACCATCAACTCTATCACCAGCATCGACCTGGACAACATGGTCGCCAAACCCACCGTCGGCCACCAGAGCACCCACGGCGGCTACTGCGGCAGCGCCGTGAAACCCATCGCGATGAATATGGTCGCGGAAATCGCCCGGGACCCGGCGACGCCCACACTGCCGATTTCCGGCATCGGCGGCATTGCCACCTGGCGGGATGCGGCGGAGTTTATCGCCCTGGGGGCGGGCAGTGTGCAAGTGTGTACCGCGGCGATGCTCAACGGCTTCCGGATTGTGGAGGAGATGAAAGACGGGCTTTCCCGCTGGATGGCGGAAAAAGGCTACGACTCCATTGAAGCCTTTTCGCGCAAGGCGATACCCCAGACCACCGACTGGAAGCATCTGGATATCAACTTCAAGACCATCGCCAAGATCGACCAGGATCTGTGTATCGAGTGCGGCCGCTGCTATATCGCCTGCGAGGATACCTCCCACCAATCGATTGCCAAGCTGACCGAGCAGGACGGTTCGCGGCGCTATGAGGTGATCGAGGAAGAGTGCGTGGGCTGCAACCTGTGCCAGATCACCTGCCCGGTGGAAAACTGCATCACCATGGTCCCGCAGGAAACCGGCAAGCCCTTCCTGGCCTGGGATGATGACCCGCGCAACCCCTTCCGTGCGGCCTCTTGATGTAACGCCCTATAAAATGCCACCGCCCTCACTCTGTGGGTGCGGGGGCGTTTTGCTGTGTCACCTCATCCATATGGGCCTCGTGGGCCTCGGCCTGATTGAACTGCCCAATCCCCGAACGTCGATGAGCGTGAGCCTCCTCGCTTGACTGATCAATTCAGTACGCCTTGAAACATTAATGACAGTAACAGAGACGATCACTACACCGTCGGTTCTGCGGAGACCTATGTGAGTTAGGGCTCAGGGGGCGAATAAATCGTTGGTTTACCGCCTTCGGGCACGTCATTGTACGGGGATAGAAGTTGCGCTTATACGCCGCTTCGAACGCCAACAATACTCGCCAGGGAGACTCCCATATGACAAAACCCAATGTATTGGTACTAATGGCCGACCAGCTCAACGGCACACTCTTTAAGGATGGGCCCGCCGACTTTTTGCATGCGCCCAACCTCAAGAAACTGGCCAAGCGCTCGGTCAACTTCAACAATGCCTATACGCCAAGCTATCTGTGTGCACCTGGGCGTGCCGCCTTCATGTCGAGCCAGTTGCCGAGCCGCACCGGGGTATACGACAACGCGGCGGAGTTTCCCTCAAGCGTGCCGACCTGGGCGCACCATTTGCGCCGCGCCGGGTATTCCACCTGCTTGTCGGGGAAGATGCACTTCGTCGGTCCCGACCAGCTTCATGGCTTCGAGAAACGCCTGACCACCGATGTCTACCCGGCTGATTTCGGCTGGACACCTAACTACACCAGGCCGGGTGAGCGTATCGACTGGTGGTACCACAACCTGGGGTCGGTGACAGGGGCTGGCGTTGCTGAAATTTCCAATCAGATGGAATACGACGACGAAGTCGCGTTCCACGCCGAGCAGAAGCTGTACGACCTGTCGCGCGGTCACGACGAGCGTCCTTGGGCGCTGTGCGTCAGCTTTACCCACCCCCACGATCCGTATGTGGCGCGTCGCCAATACTGGGATTTATATAATGACTGCGAGTATCTTGAGCCGCAGCAAGGGCCCGTCCCTTTCGATGAGCTGGATCCGCATTCCCAGCGGATTTTCGAGGCCAACGATTACACCAAGTTCAATATCCAGCCCCAGGACGTGCGCAATGCTCGCCAGGGCTATTTCGCAAACATTTCCTATGTCGACGACAAGATTGGCGGCGTTCTCGACGTGCTCGAGCGCACCCGTATGCTCGACAACACGATTATCGTGGTCTGCGCCGACCACGGCGATATGCTTGGCGAAAAGGGCCTGTGGTTCAAGATGAGCCCCTATGAAGGCTCGTCTCGGGTACCGCTGATGCTGTCTGCACCGGGGATCGAACCGCGCAATGTCGAGGACCCGGTATCGATCATCGATATCAACACCACCATCGCCGACCTGGTCGGCATCGATCTGTCCTCTATCGCCCCCTATACCGATGGCCAGTCGCTGCTTCCCTTGACCCGAGGCGAGAAGCGCGACGCGCCGGTGTACATGGAATACGCCGCCGAGGCCAGCTATTCGCCCATCGTGACCATCCGCGAGGGCAAGTGGAAATTCAACTATTGCGAGATCGATCCGCCGCAGCTATTCGACCTGGAGGCCGACCCGCTGGAACAGCACAACCTGGCAGCACATCCCGACTACGCCGAGATACTGGCCGACTATCAAGCCAAGGTGCACAAGCGCTGGGATTTGAAAGCCTTCGATGCCGATGTGCGCGCCTCCCAGGCACAGCGCCTGATCGTCTACGAGGCCCTGCGCAATGGCCACTACTATCCGTGGGACTATCAGCCGCTGCAGGACGCTTCCGAGCGTTACATGCGTAACCACATGGATCTGAACGAAGTCGAAGAAGCCCAGCGCTATCCCCGTGGCGAATGAGACCACGGCGGTTCACCTCGCCTGAGCGGAGTCGGCAAGCCCATCCCCGCATGCTGAAACCACTGTGCCCAATCGAGCCAGCGGGGATCTTTGATATCCTGGTGCAATAGCGCCAGACGGGAAAGCTGTGCTGTCGTCAGTGTGCCCTTCAAACCCTGCGCCTTCGCGTAGTCAGGACTCCATACCGGGAACACCGCTTCTTTCGCTAGCAACACTCCCTCTTCCTGGGGTATATAAGGGCCAAAACGGATAGCCACATCCGCCGCTTGCAGTTCGGGGTCGTCGGCACGATCAACCGTCACCAGCTTGAAAGTCAACGTCGGAAACGCCTGTTTGAGCGCTGGCAATAACGGTAACAAACACAGGTGGGTAAACCCGGAACCCGCCGCGAGATCGTCGGCTGGGTCGCGCGCGCCTCGTCGGCAGCCGCCGTCATCGAACCCAGGTGCGCCGTGACCTCGAACGCAATTAACGACTTCGTGGAAGGGGGTGGGTAGCACACCAGCGAGGCCTCCGCGTTTTCAGCTTCAATCATAGGCCCAGCGTTTAGCATTGATGGGCCTTATGCAGGCACTTTAACAGACGGCACGCGCATGGCCGCGACTTTACGTCCGCGGGCTTCCGCTGATTAACGCCCGATGAAAGGCCACCGCCCCCACTAAGTGAGGGCGGTGCGTTTTGTAAGCGCTGACTCGTTATCCAGCGCGAGGCGCCTTAAACCAAGAACTCATCAGACAACCTGCGGGCTTGATCCTTAAAATTCTTCCCACTCTTGATCAGCGGTTACCGCTGCTTTCGCCTTTTTTCCCCCTTGGGTGGCGGGCCGCAAAAGCGCCGGCTGCGTTTGGGGCGAGGCTATTGGGGCGTACTGGGTGCGACTTTCGCCTTCCGCTAAACGGAAGACGGATACCACGCTTTCAAGCCGTGCCGCCTGTTCTTCCAGTGAGCTTGCTGCTGACGATGCTTCCTGCACCAGGGCAGCATTCTGCTGGGTGACCTCGTCCATCTGGGCGACCGCCTGGTTGACCTGCTCAATACCCGAACTCTGCTCCTGGGAGGCCGCCGATATTTCATCCATGATATCGGTCACGCGACGTACCGACGACACCACCTCACGCATGGTTTCCCCAGCGCTTTCCACCAGGACGGAGCCTTCCTTCACCTGGTTTGATGACGCCTCGATCAATGCCTTGATCTCCTTGGCGGCGTCGGCACTGCGGCTCGCGAGGTTACGCACTTCGCTCGCCACGACCGCAAAACCACGCCCCTGTTCGCCCGCCCGGGCGGCCTCTACCGAAGCATTCAACGCCAGGATATTGGTTTGGAAGGCGATGGAGTCGATAACGCTGATAATATCCGACACTTTCTGCGAGCTATCTGAAATCCCATGCATGGTGGTAATGACTCGCTCTACCACCTCGCCGCCGTTGCTTGCTGTAGAGGAGGCATCTGGCGCCAGTTGGGTCGCGTGTCGGGCATTGTCGGCGTTCTGTTTCACCGTCGTCGTCAGCTGTTCCATGCTCGCGGCTGTCTCTTGCAGCGATGCTGCCTGCTGCTCGGTGCGTGACGAGAGATCCGCATTGCCGGAAGCAATTTCCCGCGCCCCGATGTGAATGGAGCCACTGCTGTCGCGTACCTCAGAAACGGTTTTAACCAGATTGCTCTGCATATGCTGCATGGCGCTAAACAGTTTGCCGATCTCGTTGCGGCCACGGTCTCTTACCTTGCCCGACAAGTCGTTTTGAGCAATAAGCTCAAAGTGCGCGACGGCTTCGTTTAATGGTTTTACAATTGAGCCCACCATGGCGATGCGCACAAATAAAACCATTAAGGCAGCCAATATCAATACGGCGATATCAATATAGCCAATCAACTGCATATCGCTTTCATAGTCAGCAATCATCAGCCCATTTTGCTCTGCCATATAATCGTTGTAAGCAGTGCTCGCCTCAATAAACTGCTGGTTTAAGTCACTGGCAGACTCTCTTGCGCTACGAAACGCCCCCTCTTCACCTTCTTCCAAGGCCACTTCCTGGGGCCTTACTCCCTGTTCTATCAATCTCTGGAAACTGGTCATCAAATTTTCCACAAGAGGCGTCTCAATAGCAATTTCCTCAAATTGCGAAAAGTAGTCCTGAGCTTCCTGCCGCATTTCCTGTGCTTCAGTCAGGTAATCACGCGCTGCGCGTGTATCCCCCTCATAAGATGCGACATAACTATTAACGTAAAAAAGTTGAGCGTTCGCAATCGCTAGCTGACCTCGGTTGACCGAACGCATTTGGTCTGCCGCACGGTCAACTTCTCTAAGTGAAGAACTGCCCTCTTCGCCTCCCCGATGGCCAAGGAATGCGATAATGATAATTAATAATGAAAAAATGGCGAGAACGAGGGTTAATCCCATTTTGACGGAAACATTGCTAAGTAGGCGGTTCATGGTGCCGTATTTCTCCAGGCTGGATATATTAGTTAATGGCTATTAATACAATCTAGCTGGAGACTGACCAGCGACTCTAGATTCATTAACATTGCCAAACTTGTGTTAGCGAGCAACGTTATCGACCTGTAAAACACCTACTTTAGTATTACTTAACGATATTTATAGCTAATGTGCTGATAAATATGAATTAGCTAAAAAAAGAAGGAATTTATAAGATAAAAAAATCAAATAAATTAACCCAAGTTATCGTCTTCCGAAATTTGATGTGAATTATCTTTCGGATCGCCGAACAAACTCAGAGCCCAACTCTGTGCTTAAATGCATGAAATGCACACGGGTGCCCGGTAGGCGTGAAAAGGGGATTGAGGCGTTGCGATTGGAATAAACTAGCTCAATTGGGCTCGCCAAAGCCGTGCGATGAAACAGGTGTTTAGGGTCTGTCGACGGCTTCGCGATAAAGCGTCAACAGACCTTCGGGATTATGAATCCGCATGGATCTTGATGTGGTAAAGCACACAGTAGACCACCGGCAACACGACTAGGGTTAACAGCGTGGCAACGCCCAGCCCCCCGATCAGTGCCACCGCCATGCTGGCGAAGAAGGCATCACTGATCAGCGGAATCATGCCCAGCATGGTGGTCAACGCGGCCATGGCGACAGGCCTGACACGGCTGATGGCGGCGCGTACCACTGCGTGGTAGCGGTCCTGATGCAGCGGCAGCTGCACGTTGATCTCCTCCACCAGCACGATGGCATTCTTGATCACCATGCCGACCAAGCTCAACGTGCCGAGCAGTGCCATAAACGAGAACGGCAGACCGGTGAGCAGTAACGCGCCTACCACACCGATGATGGTCAGCGGCACCAGCGACCAGATGGCCAGCGGCTGGCGGAAGTTGTTGAACAGCACCACGGTGATGATGAACATCATCGCAAGCCCCAACGGCAGTGAGGAGAACAACCCGCTCTGGGCCTCACCCGCGGTCTCGTACTCGCCGCCCCATTCCAGCCGATACCCAGGCGGTAACTCTAACGCCTCTACCTGGGGGCGGATATCGGCCAGTACGCTGGCGGCGGTCACGCCGCTTAATGGATCCGGCTCGCCGTAAACCGCCAGCATGCGCTCCCGGTTGCGGCGCATTATCAGCGGGTCTGCCACCTTAGTGGTGATATCGCTGATCATCTGGTCGGCAGTGATATAACGCCCTTGCTCTGCGCTCCACACGTTAAGTGAGCCAAGGTTATCCACGTCGTGGCGCTGACCGGGAATCGCCCGCGCCACCATGGGTATCAGGTCGCTGCCGTCACGGTAAATGCCCACTCGGCTACCGCTGGTACTCAAGGCAAGCGTATCCGCTAGGTCTTCGCGGGTAACGCCGAGACGCCGGGCAGTATCTTCCATGAACACCGGCTCTATCGCCTGGACCCGGTTGCGCCAGCTAGTGCGCACACTGGTCATATGCGGTGTATCGCGGAACATCGCTTCAACTTGATCACCTAGCTGACGCAACATTTCTGGATCACTGCCGTAAAAGCGTGCCTCCAACTTGGCTTTCGGTGCAGGGCCAACCTCCAGGGGAGCAATTTTATAGTCGATATCGCTATGGTCTTGCTCAAGTACTTTCTCAACGTCGGCCATGCGATCGTGCTGGGTGGCTTTGTCGTCGGTTTCGACGATCAGCTGGGCATAGCTGGCGTAGCGGTCTTCCGGCGAGTAGGTGAGGGTAAAGCGCTGCGCGCCACCGCCCACCGTGGTGGTCAGATGACGGATGCCGTCCATCTCCATAACACTGTCTTCCAGCTCGCTGACCCGGCGCTGGGTCTCGAGGATATCCGTGCCTTCCGGCGTGCGGTAGTCGACAAAGAAGATCGGCGTGTTGGAGGCCGGAAAGAAGGCGTTTTTCACCGAACCAAAGCCCACCACGGCGCCAGCCAATAGCATCACCACCAACCCCAGGGTGACCCAGCGGAAGCGAATCCCGGCAATAATCACCCGGCTGAAAACGCGGTACACAATTCCTTTGTAAGGATCCTCCTGACCATCGCCGGGCGCCACATTGCGGAAGAACAGCTTGAAGTAGAAGGGCGTCAACGTCAGCGCGGTAATCCAGCTGAGTAGCAGCGAGTAGAGCAGCACGAAAAACAGCGAGCCGATGAACTCACCGGTGGTGTCCGGCGACAGGCCAATGGGCGCAAAGGCGGCAATGGCGATCAAGGTGGCGGCCAGCAGCGGCCAGGCGTTCTGGCGAATCACCTGGTGGGCCGAATCGCGGATCGTATTACCACGTTTCAAGCCCACCAGCATGCCCTCGGTGACCACGATGGCATTGTCCACCAGCATGCCCAGGGCAATAATCAGCGCGCCCAGCGAGATCTTTTCCAGCTGCAGGCCGTGGAAACGCATCAGCATAAAGGTGCCGATGATGGTGATCAGCAGGATAAAGCCCATCAACAGGCCGCTGCGCCAGCCCATGAACAGCATCAGCACCACGATGACAATGGCTACCGCCTGGATCAGGCTGACTAAAAAGCCTGATACCGCTTCGTCGACCACCTGGGGCTGGTCGTAAACCACGTTGAGTTCCATTCCCAGCGGCGTGCGGGCCTGAAGTTCGTCCAGGCGTTGCTGCAGACGCTCGCCCACCTCGACCACGTTCACGCCGCTTTCAAAGGAGACGCCCAGCGATATCGCTGGCCGCCCCATGTCGCGGTAAAGCTGTTGGGGCTGCTCCGCCAATTCCCGCGATATGTCAGCGATATCGCTGAGCCGTACCAGCTCGCCATCGCCCTCGCTGACGATAAGCCCGCGCAGGTCATCAATATTCGCTGCACTGCCCGTGGGCGTAATGCGGAAACGGCGGCCGTCCTGTTTGAGATGCCCCGAGTCGGCCACCGCATTCTGCGTGTCGAGTAGCTGTTGCAGGCGGGTTAACGGAATATTGAGCGCGCGTAGCTTTTCACGGTCGACCTCGATAAAAATGCGCTCTTCATGCTCGCCGCCGAGCGATACCTTTTCGACCCCGTCGACCAGCGCCAGCTCACGCTTGAGGAAGTCGGCATGATCGGCAAGGTCGGGCATGCTGTAGCCTTCGCCGGTCAGGTTGACCATGAAGCCAAATACATCGCCGAAATCGTCATTCACGCGGGACTGGCTGGCCCCGGGAGGTAGCGCGGCCTGGACGTCCTGAACTCTACGGCGCAGCGAATCCCACAGTTGCTCCAGCTCTTCGTTCTGTACCGTGCTTTCAAGCTCGACGGTAATCTGCGAGAGGCCATCGGAGCTCACCGAGCTTATGCGTTTGATCAACGACATCCCCTGGATCGATTCTTCCAGGGTCGAAGTGACTTCCTGCTCCACTTCTTCAGGGGTCGCGCCGGGGTATTGAGTGGTGATCAACGCATTGCGGATGGTGAACTCGGGGAACTCGAGCTGCCCCATGCCCAAAAACGCCAGCGCACCACCCGCGAGCAGCACCACGGTCATTAAGTAGCTGGCGGCCCGGTGGCGTAAGAAATAATCGACCATGTTACAGCCCCCGCTCTTTTTCCCACGGGGTCACCTGGGTATCTGCGCTCAAGCGATGCGCACCGGCGGCTACAATACGGTCACCCGCGGACAAGTCACCGCTGATTTCAAGCCCTTTGGAGGTCAGGCGACCAACCTCAACAGGCACCGGCTCAACGCCGTGTGGCGCTTTAAAGCGCCAAACCTGGGCCTGCTCCGGATTATCGCCAGCATAAGTCACTGCTTCAGCGGGCAAATGCCACAATGGCGTTGTTGGGTCGGACTGCAGGTCGCTTAAATCAAGGCGCACGCTGGCGCTCATGCCATCTAATAGCGTGATGTCATCCGGCTGGGGCAACGTCAGGGTGACTTCATAGGCCAGGCTCTGCGCACTGGCCTGGGTCGTGTAGGACGCCAACTGAGCGAGGTAGGGCTTGTCGCTGTTACCAAAGCTGACTTCATACGCTAACGCATCGCCAAAGAGCGTGCCGTTGCTACGCGGCATGCGCTGAACAATCTGCTCGGGCAGATGAAACACCACGTCCAGTTGACCCGGCTGTTGGATCACCGCGACAGTCTCCTGCACCTGAACAATCTGACGGTTATCCACCGGTACCTGGGCAATCACACCATCGTAAGGCGCACGTAACTGGGTATGGTCGACCTGCTCTTCCGCCTGCTCAAAGGTAGCGCGGGCAGCCCGCCATTCGCTCTCCGCCTCATCAAACCGGGACTGGCTGACCGCGCCACGCTCCAGGGTATAGCGCATACGCTCCAGGTTGGCCTTGGCAAGCTCCAGGCGTGAGCGGGCGCTATCCAGCTCGCTTTGTGCATTGCGATTATCAATACGCGCAATGACCTCGCCCTTCGACACCTGTTGACCGGGGCTGACGTTGAGCTCAAGCAGTTCCCCTGCCATGCGAAACGACAGATTGCTGCGCATGGTAGCTTCAACGCGTGCCGGAAACTGCCTGAACGCCCCGGCATTCGCCGCTTCCAGTGTCACCAGTTTGACTGGCCTGGGCGCCTCTTTTGACTGCGCCTCAGGCTGATCACACCCCATTAGCACGAGCAAGACCAGTGCAACCGGTAGCCAGCGAAGAAAAGTAACGGGCACGATAAGCTCCTTGATGACGATCAAACGCCGCATTCCCAACGAACAGAGGGTGATATATACTTGACTGACATTCATGAATGTCAGTCAAGTATATACTAATCACTCGCTGGCGACTTTGCCAGCGATCGGTGCCAGAATAATGTCACGTGTTGAATCAGGAGCCGCCATGACCCGCCGCAAGGCCGACGCCGAACGCACCCGGGAAGCCATCCTGGACGCGGCAGAAACGACGTTTCTCGCCCAGGGGGTTTCTCGCACCACCCTCGCGCATATTGCCCAGGCGGCGGGGGTTACCCGAGGGGCGATTTATTGGCACTTTGAGGACAAGGCCGCCCTTTTTGATGCGCTGCTCGAGCGGGTCCGCATTCCGCTGGATGAAATCGTCGACGACGCCGTGCAACAACTTGGCACGGCACCGGTAGACTGTTTGCGCGACATCGCACAGCGCTCGCTGGCGGGTATCTGCCACGACCAACCGCTGCAGCGAGCCGCCACCATCGTGCTGCACCGCTGTGAAAAGCTGGAAGACGACCACCCGCGCATCAGCATGATTACGCGACTTTCCGAGCATGCTGAAGCCGGGGTCGAGCAACTGTTCGAGCAGGTCCAGCAGCTGGGCCGGTTACGCGCAGACCTGAGCCCGGCCAGCGCCCGCCGCCAATTTCACGGCTTCTTGATTGGCGTCTGTTTCGACTGGCTGCAAGACCCTCATCAGTATTCGCTGGATGCCGACCGCAACAGCATCGTCGAAACATTGATGCGTGGACTCCTGTCTGAGTAGATTTAACCACCTTGGCATACGGCTTGCTTCCTACACTGGATGAATGTTCTTTCTCCTGGAGCTTGCCATGCATCATTCAGACTACCCACTCAGTGAAGTCCCCCTCAGCGCTCGCAAGGGCCTGCTCTCCACCTCAGCAGTACTGCTCGGATTTACCTTCTTTACCGCCACCATGTGGGCAGGGGGCACCCTGGGTCAGGCCTTTTCGATCGGCCAACTGCTGTGGATCATCCTGTTGGGTAACCTTTTATTAGGTGCCTACGCCGCCACACTGGCCTATATCGCCTGTAAAAGCGGGCTCAATTCGGTGCTGATGGGGCGCTTCTGCTTCGGTGAAAAAGGCAGCAAGCTGTCTGATTTCATCCTCGGTTTTACCCAGATTGGCTGGTACGCCTGGGGCACGGCAACGATCGCCGTGGTATTGGTACGCACCACCGGGATGCCTGAATGGCTGGAAATCCCCTTAATGGTGCTGTTTGGCTTTGGTTTCTGCATCACCGCCATGATCGGCTACAAGGGGATGGACTGGCTTTCACGCTTTGCCGTGCCCGCCATGATGCTGTTCATACTGATCAGCCTGTTCACCGGGCTGGTAGATGCACGCGGCTTTGCCGGGTTAAGCCAGCAAACGCCTACGGAAAGCATGGGCGTGGCCGCAGCGATTACCGTTATCATCGGCACCTTTATCAGCGGCGGCACCCAGGCGACCAATTGGAGTCGCTTCGCGAAGTCACCGAAAATCGCCGTGATCGCCACGATGGCGGCTTTCTTTGTGGGGAACGGCTTGATGGTGCTCACCGGTGCCCTGGGTACCATGATCTACCAACAGGCGGATATCGTGGATGTATTGATCGCCCAGGGCTTTGTCACCATCGCCGTGTTGATGCTGTTTTTGAATATCTGGACCACCCAGGACAACACCATCTATAACTTCGCCGTGGCGGGCTGCAATTTGCTGCGTACCGAAAAACGCCGTTTGGTGACGGTAGGCGGTGCGGCGATTGGCACCGTGCTGGCGGTCGGCGGCATGTACAACCTGCTAATTCCCTTTCTGGTGCTGCTGGGTACTTTTATCCCCCCCATGGGCGGCGTGATCATGGCGGACTTCTGGCTCAAACATAAAGGTCGCTACCCCGCGCTTGAAAGCGCTCAGCTACCCGACTTCAACCGTCGTGGTTTAGCCGCCTATGCACTGGGCGCCGGCGGCGCCTACGTCTCGCCGTTACTGCCGCCGTTGGTGGGCGTCCTGGTCGCGGCGGGAAGCTATGCTGTGCTGTTGCGCGTCAATCACGCTACGCTGGGTGATAGCCTTCCCTCCACTGCCAAACAATAAGTGAGCCGTTTTATATATGAGCATGCAGATTATCAACGCCCGGCTACGCCAGCGCCCCGAGCTTTATCGTATCGAGGTCGAGAACGGTAGCTTCACCGCGATTACGGCCCAGGACGCGCCGCAAACGGCAGGCGAAGGACCCGCGCCCGAACAGATTGATGCAGGCGGTAAACTGCTTTGCGCGCCGTTTATCGAGCCCCATATTCACCTGGATGCTGCCCTGACGGCGGGCGACCCCGAATGGAACCAGAGCGGCACCCTGTTTGAAGGCATCGAGCGCTGGGGCGAGCGTAAGCCGATGCTCACCGAAGCCGATATTCGCGAGCGTGCGCTGAAAACGCTGAACCTGCTGATCAGTAACGGCGTGCAATTTGTACGCACCCATGCCGATACCAGCGACCCCAGCCTGATTGGCATCAAAACCCTGTGCGCCCTACGCGACGAGCTGAAAGACAAGATCGATATACAGGTGGTGGCCTTTCCCCAGGACGGCTTGCTCTCCTACCCGGACGGCGACAGGCTGCTGGAAGAAGCGCTGGAAATCGGCGCCGATGTGGTCGGCGGTATTCCCCACTTTGAATACACCCGCGAGCTGGGCGTGGCCTCCATGCAGCGGGTGATCGAGTTGGCGATCAAATACGATCGCCTGGTGGACGTCCACTGCGACGAGATCGACGACCCCAACTCGCGGTTTCTCGAAGTGCTGGCCCATGAAGCTCTGACGCATGACCTGGGCAGCCGCGTTACCGCCAGCCACACCACCGCGATGCATTCCTACGATAACGCCTACTGCTCCAAGCTGTTTCTGCTGCTCAAGCGCTCGGGCATCAACTTTGTCTCCTGCCCGACCGAGAGCATTCACTTGCAGGGGCGCTTCGACAGCTACCCCAAACGCCGCGGCGTGACCCGGGTGAAGGAACTCAACGAAGCGGGTATCAACGTGTGCCTGGCCCAAGACTCCATCGTCGACCCCTGGTACTCCCTGGGTAATGGCAAACTATTACGTACGCTGGATTTTGGGCTGCATATCTGCCACATGATGGGCTATCAGGACTTCAGCCAGTCGCTTTCGCTGATTACCGACAACAGCGCGCGCACCCTCGATATCGAAGGGCGTTACGGCATTGAGGTCGGTAAACCCGCCAGCTTCAACCTGTTGGATGGCGAGGACGATTACAGCGTATTGCGCACCCAGGGGGAAGTGCTCCTCTCGGTTCGCCACGGCGAGATCATCATGCAGCGCGAGCCTGCCAGAATCACCTCGCCACCGTGGCTTGGCTAAATCAACCAAGGCGCGTTAGGTTAGGCTTTCAGCCAACACGGGGATTTCACCATGAGCGTCGAGACCGTTCGCCAGTTTTTTGCCGAGCATGCGCCGGATATCACCATCGAAGAGCTGGAAACCAGCACGGCCACGGTGCAGTTGGCCGCCGAGGCCCACGGCGTGGCACCCGGGCAGATAGCCAAAACCCTGGCGTTCAAGGTCGGCGAAACACCGTTGCTGATCGTGGCCAGCGGCAACGCACGCATCGATAACCGCAAGATTCGCGACACCTTCGGCGGCAAGGCCAAGATGCTCGACGCTGAGACCGTGATGGAACTCACCAGCCACCCGGTCGGTGGCGTTTGCCCGTTCGGCCTTGCCACTGACCTGCCGGTGTACTGCGATGGATCCCTCCACGTCTATGACGAAGTGCTGCCCGCGGCGGGGTCATCCAACAGCGCCGTGCGCCTAAGCCCCAAACGCTTGGCCGAGCTCGTCAACGCCAAGTGGGTGGATGTGTGCAAGTTGCCGGAGAGTGTTGGTTAAACGTCCCTCTCAATGGCAGCGCTTACTTAATATCCAGTAAATAACCATAAAACGCGGTATTGCGCTGCCAACCCAGTGACTCGTAAAGGTGCTGGGCGCGCTCGTTCTCTACCTGGGTCATTAATATCAAACGTGCGACGCCGTGATCGCGGGCAAGCTGGGTGGCGGCTTCCATTAACGCCCTGCCCGTGCCCTTATCGCGACACTCCGGCAACACGAAAAGATCATTCAGCGTCCAGCGCGCATTCAAGCCCACCGTGGAAACGCCTGGGTATAGCTGCACAAAACCGGTGAGCGCACCTTCGCTGTTTTCGCTCACCAAAATAAAAGCGTCTCCGAGTCCCATACGCTGGCGCAGAAAATCACGCGCCGCCTGAAGATCACTCGGCTGCTGATAAAACTGACGATAGCCATCGAGCAACTCGGTAAGCGTATCGATATCACGAATGGTCGCTAAGCGAATGGCCTGCATAAACGTTGCTCCTGAAGCGCGTCACACCTAAGCCCTGCGCTGAACGCATTATCAATGGACAGCATATCGACATATTCTCGGGCAGCCTTCTTGTAGTAGTGTATCTTTCTTTAAAGGCTTATTGATAAATCCAATTTAACGGGAACAACACCTTCCCAACGGGGTTAATGTGGCTCAATTACTCTCTTCGCACGCAGAATCCCGCGCATCGATATGCAAGGCATGGAGCGTCCATGTATTTACCGCCAGCGGCGTGCTGCTCGGCACCATGGCGCTGCTTGCCCTGGTCGACAATAACCCCGTCGCCTGCCTGCTCTGGCTGGGTGCCGCGATGATGATTGATGCAATCGACGGCACACTGGCGCGCAAATATGAAGTGCAGACCATCCTGCCTCATTTTGATGGCTCGACACTCGACATGGTGATCGATTATTTGACCTGGGCCTTTATCCCCGCCCTTTTCATCTATTACTTCATTGAATTGCCACCCTATTTAGGGTTGGCGTCAGTGTTCATCATTCTGCTGTCATCAATGTTCTGTTTCTGCAATGTCGACATGAAAAGTCAGGATAATTACTTCGTTGGCTTTCCTGCCGCCTGGAACATCGCCGCCGCCTATTTTTATATCCTCGACTTCCCGCCTTTCCTTACGTTCGCCACTATCGCCTTTCTGGCCATCCTGACCGTGACCAGGATGAAGTTTCTCCATCCCTTTCGGGTGCGCCTGTTCATGCCGCTCAATATCGCTGTCACGCTGGCATGGTGCGCATGCACCACATCACTGGTGCTCTCAACCCCAGAGCACGCCGCCTGGGCACTATGGGGATGGGGCATCGCTTCCGTCTACTTCGTCGCCATCTGCCTATGGCGCACTGCCAAAGAATGGTTCGACTGATAGGTGAGTCGCTAATGACCAGCAACTTTATCGCCCCTGATGGATATCCTCGCTGCCAATGGTGTGGCGGGGCGCCTGAATTTTTGCCCTACCACGACAATGAGTGGGGATTCCCGGTAGATGATGATCAGCGGCTGTTCGAGAAACTGTGCCTGGAGAGTTTTCAGTCGGGCTTGAGCTGGCGCACCATTCTCAACAAGCGTGAGAATTTTCGTGCCGCCTTTCATCACTTCGATTTCCATCAAGTCGCCCGCTTCGGCGAAGCCGATGTGCAGCGTTTATTGCAGGACCCTGGCATCATTCGGCATCGAGGCAAGATTGAATCAACCATTAACAATGCCAGGCGGGCCCAGGAAATGGTCGAGCAGGAAGGTTCACTGGCCGCGTTTTTCTGGCGCTTTGAGCCGGACGCCTCTTCGCTACCGCCGCCGCAGTCCCAGACCACCTCGCCTGAATCTGTCGCTCTTGCCACGGCGTTAAAAAAGCGCGGCTGGAAATTTTTCGGCCCTACTACCGCTTTTGCCTTTATGCAGGCGATGGGGCTGCTCAATGATCATGCAGAAGGGTGTATCGTTCGCGAACAAGCAGCTCGCGCCCGGGAGGGATTTTTGCGTCCATCCGGTCGGCAAAAGACCACCGCCTAGCGAACCAGGCGGTGGGAAAACATAACCTCAACCGAATAAATGTCATTATCCGATGTAAGCGGGGCCCTTAGGGTAATAGCACGCTGTCGATAACATGGATGACACCGTTCGATTGTGCGACATCCACAACAGTAATGTTGGCACTATTGCCCTGAGCATCCATGACCATCAGGTTATTACCATTGCGCGAGACGGTAAGGTATTCACCCTGGACGGTTTTGAAAGCCACGGTGCCGTCGTTTTCCATGGTTGCTTCCCACAAGGCGTCCCGATTCATATTGCCAGGTACGACGTGGTAGGTTAGAACCGTTTGAAGCTGCTCCTGGTTCTCTGGCTGCAGCAGCGTATCAACGGTGCCATCAGGAAGTTTCGCAAAGGCATCATCCGTCGGCGCGAATACGGTAAAAGGACCTTCGCCTTGCAAGACATCGACCAACTCAGCGGCTTGAACAGCGGCGACGAGTGTTTCATGGTCACCTGAGTTAACGGCATTCTCGATAATGTTCCGCTCAGGCAGCATATTGGCGCCGCCTACCGTGGTAGGGCCGTGGTCGGCAACGGCAACGCCGGTAAATAAGGCAGCGGCACAAACGCCAGCGGTAAGTAGTTTGAGTTTCATTGGGGCATCTCCTGGTTGTCATTAAAAGAGCTCAGCAATGCAAGCTCACTGATACTTACGGCCCCAAGGCGTCAGTGGATGCAAACTCCCAACAATTTTTTATTCACCGCTGAGCACTCACCTATTGCCTTCAACGGCTGACTCCCGAAGACTGGCATTTCGGTTTACTGCGCAGAGATGCCCGAATGCTAGATGCCACGCAACGCCACCAGTATCTTATTGAGCAACTCAACGGCTGCGCCCAGGGCGATCGCCAAGCGTTCGAGCGTCTCTATCGTGTCTCCAGTGCGCATCTGTATGCCCAACTGTTGCGTATAGTAAGAGATGAAGGTGCCGCTCAGGATTGTCTGCAACATGTTTTCATCCGAATCTGGCATGCCGCCGATCAATACGATGCCACGCGAGCCAAGCCGATGACCTGGCTTTCCACACTTGCTCGCAATATTGGCATCGACTGGCTGCGTCGCCAGAAGCCACAGGACACCACCACCGATGAACCCTTGTTGGCAACCCTATTAGGTACCGACGACCCTGAAGATGACAGCATCAGTCATCAGCAAAATGACAAACTGAACGACTGCCTCGACACACTCAGTCGACATCAGCGCCAGTTAATGGAAATGGCCTATTTTCAGGGCATGACGCACAGCGAGCTTGCTAACTCTCTGTCCCAACCGCTGGGCAGCGTTAAAAGCTGGATCCGCCGTGGACTCGAGAGGTTAAAAACATGTCTAACCAATGGGATCTAAGCGACCCAGATGATCGCCACCTTGCGGCTGGTGAGTACGTACTGGGCGTATTGGACATCGATCAGAAAGCACGCTTTGAAGCGCTGCTGGCGGTCAGCCATGACCTACGTAACGATGTGGAAGAGTGGCGAGAATATCTGCATCTATTCAACGAGCGACTGGACCCCAGGACACCGCCCAAGGAGGTCTGGCAGCGCATTACCCAGGCAACCGGAACAGCGCCTGCCCCCTGGTGGAAGCGTTTAGGGGCATGGCAGACCATGGCGGCAAGTTTTGGGGTAATCGCGATAGCGCTAGGCCTTCTTTGGCAACAGGCTGAACTGACCAAGCTGCCGGACGGAGAAGCCGTCTTCGTGGTCCAGGACGAATCGCGCACGCCAGGCTGGATCATCAGCGCAACCCAGGAAGGAGAGTTGATTGTGCAAGCGGTTCAACCGACCCAGGTCGACAGCGAACAGACCGGTGAGCTCTGGTTGATTGCCGACGGTACGCCCGTCTCGCTGGGCCTGTTACCTGATCAAGGGAGCCATCGCCTGGAACCCAGTGCCGAGCTGCGCGCGCAGTTATTCACAGCCGATCTGGCCGTCAGCGTTGAGCCCCAGGGAGGCGCTCCCGAAGGCCAGCCAACCGGTCCGATTATCGACCATGGGCGTTTGACGCCGGTACGCGGCAGCACCCTCAACCTATGAGGTATGACTCGTGGGACCGCGCATCTGCCACCATCTCAGCGGCCAACTCACCCACGGTGCGCACGGCACTTTCGATAGCAGGTGTTAGCGTAAACGCATAGTTCAGGCGCAGGCACTGGCGGAACTTGCCCGAGGCGGAAAACAGCGACCCAGGTGCCACGTGGATAGCATGCTGTGCCAAGCGTTCATTGAGGCGCACACAGTCCACGGCGGCGGGCAGCTCCACCCAGAGCAGGAAGCTGCCCTGGGGGTAGCTGATGCCTGATCCCTCGGGAAAATAGCGCTGCACCCAACTGATCATGATGTCGCGCTGGCGCTGATACTGGCGGGTAGCGAAACGCAGGTGGCGTTCATAATGGCCTTTGGCGACGAACTCTGCCACGGCCAGCTGCGGCAGCGTCGCCGAGGCACCGGTGGAGACATATTTCATGTGCATCGCCTGATCGCGGTAGCGCCCAGGCGCCAGCCAACCCACCCGCAGCCCTGGCCCCACAGTTTTGGAAAAGCCGCTGCACAGCATGACGCGGCCATCGTCGTCGAAGGACTTTACGGTGCGCGGCCTGGGCAGAGTAAACGACAAATCGCCATAAATATCGTCTTCGATAATCGCCACATCAAAACGCTGGGCGAGCTGAAACAGTGCCCGCTTGCGTGCTTCAGGCATTGTGTAGCCTAGGGGATTGTTGTAGGTCGGCGTGACCTGTATCGCGCGGATCGGCCACTGCTCCAGCGCCAATTCCAGCGCTTCCAGACTGATGCCGGTTTGCGGGTCGGTGGGGATTTCCAGTGCTTTTAAGCCGTTGGCCTTGAGAATCTGCATGGTGCCGTAGAAGCTTGGCGAGTCCACGGCCACCACATCACCGGGCTGGGTGAGCGTTCGCAATGCAATGGCCAGCGCCTCCTGGCAGCCGGTGGTTACCATGATGTCGTCCGGGTGCAGCAGGCAGCCGGACGCAATCGCCAGCCGCGCCACCTGCTGGCGCAGCTCGGGGCTACCGCTCAGCTTATCGTAGTTGAATCCGTTCAAATCAGTGCTGCGATGTAGGCCAGCGAGGATTTTCGACAGTGGCCGCAGCGTTTCATACTCAAGATTGGGCACCCCACGCCCCAGCAGAAGTCGATTATCGTCCCGCTGGGTGGCGACAAGCTCCAGCACCTGATCCCATTGAGAAACATCCAACGGGCGCTGCGCCGGACGAGAGACCGACGGCAGTACCGAAGGAACCCGGCTTGGCAGCACAAAGTAGCCAGACTTAGGACGCGACTCGATCAACGCCACATCCATCAGTTGCCGGTAGGCCTCCTGGGCAGTGGAAATGCTGACGTCCAGCTCCTGACAGACCGCACGAATCGAGGGGAGGCGATCCCCAACGCGGTAAATACCGTGCTCGATACGCTCCCGCAAAATGGTCGCCACTTCTTCATAGCGCGTCATAACACCCTCCTCCTCCACAACCCGATAACGATACAGACGCACCTAAAAACCGCCATACAGAGGTATAGCATGCCCTTCTGTATCTTAAAAACAATAAATTCTATATCTGTATCAAAACATCAGCGCTGAGTAATCTGGTCTGGCACACACCACGGAGGATTCGCCATGCCGCGCTTCAGCCTTACCCGACTCCGCTACCAGCTAGGTTATCAACTTCGCTACTATCAACAATGCCGCCGTAGTCGCCGCCATCTGTTAACGCTCGATGACCGGCTGCTGGAGGATGTCGGCATTAGCCGCGAGCAGGCCCAAAGAGAGGGCCGCAAACCGTTTTGGAAACGTGCGTCTGTTGACAGGGGGCCTTATGAAAACCGTTGAGTATTACCTGCTGGATGTATTTACCGACCAGCCGTTTACCGGCAATCCACTGGCCGTCTTTTTAGAGGCTGGAGAGCTTGAGACCAGCACCATGCAAGCGCTTGCCAATGAATTGAACCTGGCTGAAACGGTGTTCTTGAGTGCCGCCACTAGGCCGAACCATTTCCCCATGCGGATATTCACCCCCACTCAAGAACTAGCCTTTGCAGGCCATCCTACGGTGGGCACCGCGCATCTATTGGCCGCTTTAAAGCTTGTGAACCGTGATCAAACCTTGGTGCTTCAGCCACCTGTTGGCGAACTGGCGGTACGCTATGACCAAGGAAGGGCGACGTTTACTACTGCCCAGCCTGCAAGCATCGCGGACAGCAACCTTGATCACGCAACCGCCGCCGAACTACTTGGGCTTGAGGCGCATAAGGTGGTTGGCAACCCGGTGCTGGCTTCCTTTGGCCTGCCCTTTCATTTGATCGAGCTAGCAGATATCACCGCTCTGGAGAAGGTGCGCATTTCAACAACCACCTGGGCAAATGCCGTCGCACACAGCAGTGCCGAGCAGATCTACCTATATGTCGCTGAACAGCTACACAGAGCCGAGATGCTTCTTCACAGTCGTATGTTTTCCATGGAGAACAGCCTTTGCGAAGACCCCGCTACCGGTAGCGCCGCAGCCGCATTGACCGGCTATTTGGCCTCCCTTCAGCCAGATGCCTTGCAGTGCAAGATTCATCAGGGGGTTGAGATGGGGCGGCCCAGCGTTATCCATACCGCCGCCAATGGCGGGATCAAAACAGGCTTTGTGGAAGTGGGCGGTAACGCTGTGGTGGTGGGCAGGGGCGCTTTCGACATACACCAAACCATTGGCTAAGCGCCCCTTCTGTTCCCCCATGTGAGTCGTGAGGGCCAGGAGATCAGGCGACGGTCACGTCCTTGGAGAGATAGACATCCTGAATTGCATGCAGCAGTTCAACGCCTTCCGGCATCGGTTTTTGGAACGCTTTACGCCCCGAGATCAAGCCCATACCACCGGCACGCTTGTTGATCACCGCCGTGCGTACCGCTTCGCCGAGATCGGAGTGCCCTTTGGAGCCACCGCCGGAATTGATCAGACCGGCGCGGCCCATAAAGCAGTTGGCGACCTGGTAGCGGGCCAGGTCGATGGGATGGTCAGTGGTCAGTTCGCTATAGACTTTCTCATGGGTATGTCCGAAACCGACCGCCTTATAGCCGCCGTTGTTCTCGGGCAGCTTCTGTTTGACGATATCCGCCTTGAGCGTTGCAGCCATGTGGTTCGCCTGGCTAGTGAGATCGGCGGCAACGTGATAATCGGCACCTTCCTGCTTGAAGGCAGGGTTACGCAGATAGGCCCACAACACGGTGACCATTCCCAGTTGGTGGGCACGCTCGAAAGCCTCGCTGATCTCCATTATTTGCCGACGGCTTTCATGGGAGCCAAAGTAAATCGTCGCCCCGACCGCCACACAGCCCATGTCGTGGGCCTGCTCAACATCAGCAAACAGCGTCTGGTCATACATCGCCGGGTAGCTAAGCGTCTCGTTGTGGTTGAGCTTCAACATCATCGGGATCTTGTGGGCATAACGACGCGCGACCGACGACAACACGCCAAGGGTCGAGGCCACGCCATTGCAGCCCCCTTCAAGCGCCAGCTCAACGATATTGGCCGGGTCGAAGTAGCGAGGGTTCGGGGCAAAGGAGGCACCCGCCGAGTGCTCGATGCCTTGATCTACCGGCAGTAGGCTTAGGTAGCCGGTGCCCGCCAAGCGGCCATGATTAAACAGGCTCTGCATATTGCGCAGCACCGCCGGTCGACGGTCACTATCCGCCATGACACGGTCAATAAAATCGGGGCCGGGTAAGTGCAAGCTGTCGCGGGGAACGCCCTGGCAGGTGTGGTTGAGCAAACTCTCGGCATCGCTGCCGAGCAACGCGGTTATATCCGTCATTACGCAATCCTCTCTATCGATAAGGGAAGTATCGAACACTCCTTATGTAGAGCATAGAGCTTAAATTGCGACTAGGGAAAGTACCGCCCCGCGCACCCCCGAGTGCCGGGGCAGCTAAGCGTCAGCTTCGTTTTACGCTGCCTGCACCTCGATACGGCGCGTGCGATGACTATCTTTCTTGGGCAGCGTTACCGTCAGCACACCATTGACGATACGTGCCGTGATCGCGTCACCGTCTATTTCGTGACTGAGGTTGAAGCGGCGTGCGAAACGCCGACCACGCACCTCAGCATGCAGCGCGCTCAGCCCTTCGGGCATGTTCAGGTTTATCTCGCCCTCCAAGCTCAGCACGTTATTGTCGAGCTCGACACGCAGTGAGTCGTTGGTAACGCCTGGCATGTCGGCAACCAGCTTGATGGCATTATCTTCCTCGACAATATCCACTGCTGGGAGCAGCGTTTCCTGCGGGTTCTTGTCTTCATCCCGCTGTTGAAGCGAGGTTTGGTTATTAGATGAACGAACAACGTTATTCATGATTTATCCCTCCTTATTCAAGGTTAACAACCATGATTTACGCCGCCTGAACATCGATACGACGCGGCTTGAGCTCCTCGCGCTTGGGCAGCAGGATCTCGAACACCCCGTGAGCATGGCGGGCTTCAGCCCGGTCTGCATCCACGCCATCCGGCAGCGCAATGGCGCGCACAAAATCACCGCTGACGCGTTCGCAACGGAATACCGGACGCGAGCGATCGCCATCGTTATTGCCAATGACAGACTCACGCTTGCCGCGAAGGGTCAGCACATTGTCCTGAACATCAATGGTGAGATCCGTAGCGTCCAGCCCCGCCGCAAACACATAAACGTGCACGGCTTCATCGCTACGGGCCACATTGATCATCGGGAAGCTGCCATTGGGCACTGCGCGTATATCCATCGCATTGCCATCGGACAAAAAGTCGTCCAACAACTGGCGGAACCAGTCCAGCTGGCGAGGTGAGCCAACATCAAAACGCTTGAGATCATCGAACATATCGAACACCTCCTACGTTAAGCAGACTATGGGAAGAGATGCCGCTATATCCCATCGCAGCGCCTCTTAAATCGCAAAATAGGAGCATTCAGACAGTTTTCAAGGGGGCAATAGGCATTTTTTTGGCTTTTACTTTCAACTGTCCGGCATGCCGTGAATACCTGTTCCGACTGAGCATTACCTGTACATTAAACCTCAATTTTGTATACAGTTAGCTGTCGCGATGGGCTTGTTGGCTTACCCAATTAACGCTCATTGTGCTCTTTCACTGCTCCAGGAGATTGCCATGACCCGCCCTCTTACCACATCTCTCAATATTCTCGTTATCGGCGCGGGCATTGGCGGGCTGAGCACCGCTCTGGCATTCCAACAGCAAGGCCACCGCGTCACCGTTTTAGAGCGTGTGGCGACCATACGCCCGGTGGGCGCGGCGATTTCGCTATGGCCGAATGGCGTCAAGGTCATGCACCAGTTGGGCCTGGGTGAGACCATCGAGGGCTTGAGCGGCGAGATGACCCAGATGCGCTATCTCACCCAGACAGGCCAGACGTTGACCGACTTCAGCCTGTCACCGCTGTTTGGCGATGTCGGCCAACGCGTCTGTCCGATTGCCCGCGCCGCCCTCCAACAGACACTGCTGGACGCCGTCGGGACCGAGCACATCCAGTTTGGCCGCCGATGCATTGACTACACAGTCACCCAGCACGGCGTGGCGGCGCATTTTGATGACGGCGAAAGCCTGAGTGCCGACTTTCTGGTCGTGGCAGAAGGTACGCATTCAAAGCTGCGCAGCAAGTTGGTAGGCCATCCTGTGGAGCGCCAATACGTCGGCTACGTGAACTGGAACGTCCGCGTGCCTGCTGATGAAGCCTTGGCACCGCTGAGTCACTGGGACCAGTACGTGGGTGACGCCAAGCGGGTTTCCTTTATGCCCATGGGTAGCGGTGGCAACAAGGAAGGCGCTCAGGAGTTCTACTGCTTCTTTGACGTGCCGCTCCCGGCAGGTACCACCAACGACCCTGACCACTACCGCGATGAATTGCGCGAACACTTCGCGGGCTGGGCCGAGCCCGTGCAGGCGCTGATTGAACGCTTTGACCCGGCGCGCATGGCCCGCGTGGAAATCTACGATATTCCGCCGCTGGATTCGCTCACCGCTCCCCGCGTTGCCCTGCTGGGGGATGCCGCTCACGGCATGGCGCCCGACCTAGGCCAGGGCGGCTGCCAGGCGATGGAAGACGCCTGGGTACTCTCCCAGGCGCTCGCGCGTGCGCTGGAAGAAAATACCGATGCGTCAGCGGCCATCGACAGCGCTATGGCCCAGTACGACCGGGCACGCGTCGACCGGGTGGGCGAAATCGTCCAGCGTGCCCGCAAGCGCGCTGCGATGATCCATGGGCACGACGCCACTCACACCCAAGCCTGGTACGACGAACTCAAGAACGAAGATGGTCAAGCCATTATTGACGGCTTGAAGACCACGGTGACCGGCGGGCCGCTGGGGTAACCCCAACTGACTTGAAGAGGGGATCTGCCCAGCCGGTTCTGTCAGGCCGATCCCGTAAGATCACGGAGGTGGCCAGTCAATACGCCTCTATTATGCAATTACTTATTTATTATTCACCATGGCGTTGGGCCAGCGAGCAATAATCGCAACAACCACAACGGCAAACAGCAGCCGTGCCCACAAGACGCCCACCACGTCGGCCCCGAGCGTTAAGATCAACAGCGTATCCTCTATAACGCTATGGCAGAGGCCGAGAAAGCATAGCGCTAGCGTGCTATCGCGCTTGCCAAGCACACCGTTTTGCACGTCACGGATCAGCAGCCCGGCGCCATAGCTTAGCCCCAACGTGAACCCAATCACCGTTACATTAGCGGCCGAACGGCCCATGCCCAATAGCTTGAGCAGCGGTCGCAACACCAGATGAATCCAACGCTCAAGGCCAAGCTTTTGTAAAAGTTTGAGGAGTACTATCAGCGCGAAAATAATCACAAAAATAAGCGCTAAGGTTTCAAGCTGAGCAACGGCCCAACCGCTTAGCGTTGGCTCTGATGAAAAGCTTGGCTTCCACATCAGCTCAACCGGTGCCTGCATTAAACCCAACGTTGAGTAAAAACAGTGTAACAACCAAGCAAACAGCAAAGCCCCGCCGACACGCAGTACTATGGTGGCCCACCAGGGCACCCCCGCGCGCTTGGCAACCGCGCCCTCAACAGGAATCGAGTGCCCTACCAACATTAACGCCCCTAGCACCGTCACTTGCTCGACATTTAGGGAAGGTCTGAATAACTGCCGATTATCGCCAATCGCGGTTTGAGTCGACAAAAAATCAAAGATTCAGACACGCTTCTCCCGTTATGTGTGTGTTTTTTGCCCGTTTCCCGCCTTTTAGGCGGAA
>NZ_JAMXSI010000011.1:0-115394 GCF_024124705.1 Halomonas sp. Mc5H-6 | reverse complement strand
GGATCAAGGGGTTCGACCAACTGAAGCTGGTCGTGGACAACGTCCAGTTTCGGGATGGAGAGCAGGTGGATGATCAAACTGGCAGAGACGCCGCCTGATGGTCATACACCAGATTTGACAATAACTCTGGACAGGGTACGTCAAGGCGAAATCCCCTGGACGGTATTAGATGATCTGCATCGGGAAAGCCTGGTCAAACTACTCAATCAACACGGGATTACGCTAGACGAGGCGACCATTGATCGCGTCAATCACTTTTGGCACCAGTTAGACCCATGGCCGGACGTGCAACGTGGCCTTCAGCGCTTAAAAGAGCAATACATCATCGCAACGCTGACCAACGGTAATATCTCACTGATGGTGGATGTCGCCCGTTATGCTGAACTGCCGTGGGACATGGTGTTTTCCGCCGAATTATTCCAGCACTACAAGCCTGATCCGGAAGTCTATTTAGGGGCTTGCCACCTGCTACGCCTACCGCCTGAAGAAGTGATGCTATGCGCGGCGCATAATTCTGACCTGCGTGCTGCCCGTGCATTGGGGATGAAAACGGCGTTTATACCCCGGCGTACAGAATATGGCCCGCAACAGCGCAATGACTTAGAAGCCGAGGAAGCATGGGATGTGGTGGCTGAAGATCTCGTCGCGTTGAGTGAGCAGCTAAAAGCACACTAGCCATTTCGTGCGCCCGCAGTGTTTTCAACAACAGATCCCTTCCCCGACGGTGAACCAAAACTTAGCCAACAAGATGGAACAGCTTTAATGCACTACCGCCCCATGACCATCGACGACTATGACGCCACCATCGCGCTATGGAGCGAAAGCGAGGGCGTGCGGCTGCGCGATGCCGATTCCCGAGAAGGCATCGAAAAGTACCTACGGCGCAACCCCGGCCTGAGCTTTGTGGCGGAAGAAGAAGGGCAACTGGTGGGGACGATCATGGCGGGCCACGACGGCAAGCGCGGCTATGTACAGCACTTATCGGTGGCGAATTCTCACCGCCGCAATGGCATCGCGACACAGCTGGTCAGCCTTTGCCTGGAAGCGCTCAAGCATGAGGGCATTCTGAAATCGCACCTGATGATCCTCCCTGAGAACGAAGCGGCCAAACAATTCTGGGTCAGCCAGGGCTGGATGTGTCGATCCGATATTAAGCTGTATTCGTTTGTGAATGGGGATAACCCGAACGTTTAGCCGTTGTTACACCTCGTATTTCTCGCTGGGCGAAAACCAGGACATTGCCTGGAGCTAAGTGGTGAAGCCGATTGAGACGATGGCGGATAGGGTGGCGTTCGGCCGGGGAGCGCGCGCATGACGTCTTTGACACTGAGCGGCAGTGCTGGGAAATGCCGCAAGCGCGCGATCCTTTACGCTTCCAGGTACTCGTCATAACAAGAGCTTTTGTAAGTTGTGTGGTTCAGCATTGCCAAATACCCAGGTCGCGGGTTTGCTTGTTGTTCCGGTAGGATGTCTGGACTCTAAGATAACGATGCTGCCTACGGCGCATATCTTCTCATCCGGCAAGGCTGTTTGGGATGAGCGGTTAGGGGAAGTGCCAAAGTTTGAGGGGCTGCCAACGTGGACCGCCATCAAATAAGCAGTGCATTAAATTCGTGACGGTGGTCCGATGGGCCTCCATCGAACGCCGTTTATGCCGTCATTTTCAGGCTATGTTGACAAGTGTCCCGTGACGCAATACGTTTTTCTCATTATCAACCCCTTCGCTGACAAACGAACCCAAGAACTCTCCAAGGGCAAATCAAAGAAATTTCCTGCGGATGTTGCACCTAGAGCTGCTAGATAAACTTGAATACGTGGATCGATCTGGCCGTACAGCGTGAGGATTTGAAAGTGCCGCCCGGCAATCGCCTTCACCCAGTGTCCGGAAACAGGCAGCGGCAGCACGCAATTTCAATCAATGATCAGTGGCGTATCTGTTTTTGTTTTGAAGACGGCGATGCTTATGGAGTCGAAGTGTGTGACTCCCACTGAGTGGGGTGATGACTATGGCCTTACCGTTTCGGGGTTGGCTGAATGCGCAGCGATCTGTTGATCTTTGGAAGGCAGCTCAGTCGGTCAAGTAAGAAGTGGATCGAATCAAGCCGCTACATGCTGCATAACCAGGCCATGCACCGGATGCCAAAACCTCCGCTTTCCTCTGATTTTGCCACCGGTAATGGCGGGCGTTTTGTGTATCAAATAGTGCAGTTTTCAAGGCCATGTGGAAGGAGGGAGTTAAGGTGGGTATAAGGACTGCTGTGGAGCAGGATCTACCGAGAATCGTCGAAATTTATAACGCCGCAATTCCGACTCGGCGTTCGACGGCTGATACCGAAACAGTCACCATAAATTCGCGCCTTGAGTGGTTTCGCAAACACAATCCAGACCGTAGGCCTCTTCTCGTTTACGAGCAAGGCGACGAGGTTGTGGCGTGGATCAGTTTCGAAGACTTTTACGGCAGGCCGGCATACCAACATACGACAGAACTAAGCATCTACGTCGCGCCAGAGCACCAGGGCAGGCTTATGGGTAAGAAGATGTTGCAGGCAGCGGAAGAGTTGGCGCCTCGGCTGGGCATACAGATTCTGGTCGGTTATGTCTTCGCTCACAATTCACCGAGCATTCGACTGCTGCAGGCATTCGGGTATCAAGAGTGGGGGCGGCTTCCGAATGTCGCGCAGATGGATGGCAAAGAGTATAACCTTTGCATCCTGGGTAAGCGTCTTGAGCACCAAGCCAGTACCGAACAAAGCGCTCCCGCCAACCGCTGAAAGCGGCGGCTGAGCGATGCGTTAATCAGAACTCCCGCCAGGGTCCGCTCCTGGCCGATTCCTGTCTATGTCGGGGATATTTACCTGACAGATGCAACCATTCCCATCAGAGCTGAATACTGTTTTTTCGTAAGAAAAAATGTCTTCCGCTTCACCTTGCCAGGGTAAGACAGATGGAAGGTCACTTTTGCTTCTTTGAATCCGTCATGCGATCTAAGGTGCTGTATGTCGTCGATAAAAATGAAGTATAAGAGGCACTGTTAAGCAGGACTCACGAATTTTCGTTAAGTTGCTTCAAGAACGCCATTCTTGAAGCAACGGCGATATACTTATTGCTGTTCGATGTCGGAACAGATGGCTCGGGTCATATCCTGCGTGGTCGCAGTACCTCCAAGATCCATTGTTTGTAGACCTGAGGCAGTCAGTCGCTCGATTGCCGCCATAAGTCGCCCAGCGGCAGTCGCCTCCCCTAAGTGTTCGAGCATCATGGCAGCCGTCCAGAAGGCACCCACTGGGTTGGCAATACCTTGGCCAGCAATATCAAATGCTGACCCATGAATCGGCTCAAACATGGAGGGAAACGCTCTCTCAGGATTAAGGTTGGCAGTGGGGGCAATGCCCAAGCTGCCTGAAAGAGCGGCGGCCAGGTCCGACAAGATATCGGCATGGAGGTTAGTCGCCACAATAACATCCATGGTCTCGGGTTTTAGTACCATACGGGTAGTGGCTGCATCGACAAGTTCCCTATCAATCGTCACGTCAGGAAACTCTTTCGCAACCTCGAAAAACACTTCATCCCACAGCACCATGCCGTATCGCTGGGCGTTCGACTTGGTGACCAATGTGAGTTTTTTCCGCGGGCGGCTTTGGGCGAGTTGAAAAGCGAAACGGTGAATGCGTTCTATCCCTTTCCGAGTAAATATCGCCACCTCCGTGCCGACCTCCTCGAGATGCCCGCGATGCGTACGGCCACCGTTGCCCGCATATTCACCTTCGCTATTTTCGCGAACGATCACCCAATCGATTGTTTCAGCACCTTTTAAGCGGCTATTCACGCCAGGGAGCACACGGGCAGGGCGTACATTGGCATATTGGTCAAAGCCCTGGCAGATAGCGAGCCGAAGGTCCCAAAGCGATATATGGTCGGGAACCTCCTGGCTGCCTACCGCACCGAAGTAGATAGCATCAAATGTCGAAAGCTTTTCCAGTCCGCCTTCCGGGATGTATTCGCCCGTCTCGAGGTAGCGCTTAGAACTCCAATCGAAATCTTCGAATTCAAACTGAAAATCGGCGCTTTTGTGCGACAACGTTTCCAGTACCTGCTTGCCTGCCTCAATGACCTCAAGTCCTATTCCATCACCTGGAATAACGGCTACACGATGACTGCGCATATCTGAAGCTCCTGCTTGTTTATAGACAACGTTGTTGTAAATTGTTGTGGTCGAGCGTCTAGGTCGATCATCGCAACGTTCAGTGGAGATGCTTATGGAAGACTTTCATGAGTTCTCGTTTGTCCTCGAAACCAATACCGGGCATCACAGGAATTGCAACGCTCCCTGCCTCAATAGGCGTCGAGTCAGCGAAGCCTCCAAATGGCGCAAAAACCCTCGGATAAGATTCGTTTCCTCCAAGTTTCAAGCCAGCGGCAATATTCAAGGCAAACTGATGACCACCATGAGGAATGCATTGTCTCGGTGACCAGCCATGCTGTTTTAGTACTTCTAATATGCGCAGATATTCAACCAAACCGTAGCTGAGCGCCGGATCCATCTGCAGAATGTCTCGGTCGGCGCGCATACCGCCATAACGCAGCAAGTTGCGAGCATCCTGATGAGAAAATAAGTTCTCGCCGGTGGCCATGGGGGGCGCATAGTGCTCACCCAGTTGCTGCTGCAAGGCGTAGTCGAGGGGATCTCCCGCCTCCTCGTACCAACGAACCCCATAGGGGGCCAGGCCCTCCGCGAAGGCCAGCGCGGTCCTGAGATCGAAGCGGCCATTGGCATCAACGGCAAGGCGTGAAGCGTCACCGACGACGTCGATTGCCGCCTCGACCCGTTCGAGGTCTTCGGCCAAGGGCACCCCGCCGATCTTCATCTTGGTGCAGGTATAGCCAAGGTCGAGATAATCACGCATCTCGTCTTTAAGGGCACTGACATGCTTACCGGGATAGTAGTAACCGCCTGCCGCATAGACCGATACTTTCGCATCGGCTTTACCATCGCCATGACGCTCGGCCAGTAGCTGTGCCAGGGACTTGTTCTCCGTCTTGGCAACGATGTCCCACACCGCCATGTCGATGATGCCCACTGCCACCGAACGCTCACCGTGCCCACCGGGTTTCTCGTTGGCCATCAACACGTCCCAGACCCGGAAGGGGTCGAGATTGGCCCCGCTGTCATCGACCAGGGCCGTGGGATCGGCTTCACGAAGGCGAGGCAGAAAGCGCTCGCGCAACAGGCCACTCTGCGCATAGCGGCCATTGGAATTGAAACCGTAGCCCACTACCTGACGGCCATCGACCCAGACATCGGTATAGATCGCCAGGACCGATACATCCATCTTCGCGAAGGAGATATAGGCGTTGGCAATGTCCGAGGCGATTGATACCCGCGCCTCACGAATATCGGTGATTTTCATGCATCACTCCTACTAAAAGAAAAGACCCGTCGGCAGGCGCACATTGAGCACCTCCGTGAAGGTCAGGTAAAAGACGCCGACTAGCACCACAATGATGGGGCTCCACTTCAGCATTCGCTGCCAGCTAACCACCGTCTCGACCCTGGCGAGGTACCAGGTAAGCGCGAAGAAGGCGATCAGCGTCGTAAGTAGAAACCCCAGCAGGTCGACCAGGCCCCACCATAGAAAGAAGCCGATGATCACAGTGACCAGGCGCAGTGGGCTGCCGGTGATCTCGACTTGGCGGCCACTCGGCTTGACGAAGCCCTTGACGATCAGGGCGACCGAAATGAGAGTGAGGATTAGCAGGACGGCACGCGGAAAAATGATGCTCAGCCTGCCGATATCCGCCCGCGGGAACCATAGCGCGGCACCGAAAATCAGGCCGAGGGCACCTGCGGCGATATCGGTATTGAGGCGCACGATCATGACGAGCCTCCGTTATCCTCTTCGACCTTGTCCAGAAGCCCCTTGCGGGCCAGCCATATGGGCACCAGTGCCGTGGCTGCGCCCAGCAGCACCATACCGGCCAACACCATGGAAAGCGGATTGCTCACCAGCCGCAGCCAGGGAATCGGGTCGACGACCGCCGCCATCAACGTCTGCACATAGCCCTGTTCGGCAATGCCACCCAGGATCAGGCCAAGCACGATGGGGGCCGCCTGGATGCCGATCAGCCGCAAGAAGTAGCCAGCCGTGCCCAGGATGAGCATGATGCCTACATCCAGCATGCTATTGCGCAATGCAAATGTCCCAAGGATGGTCACCATGGCGATGCTCGGCACCAGGAAATAATAAGGCGTGCGAATGACCACACGATGGATCAGGCGCCCGCCCAGCAGTCCCACCGGCAACAGCATCAGCGCCGATAACCCCATGGAGAGAATGAAGCCGTTGGTCAACACCCCAGACTCGGTGAACAGGTCGAGGCCCGGTCGCAGGCCATGCATCAGCAACACCCCGAGAATGATGGCATCGGGAGGCGCTCCGGGAATGCCCAACGTCAGCAGCGGCACCATGCTGCCAGCTACCATCACGTTGTTGCTCGACTCCGAGGCCACCACGCCATCGATGTTGCCCTTGCCGAAACTCTTGGGATCCTTGGAGAAACGCCGTGCCTCGTTGTAGGCCACCAGGCTGGTGACGTTTCCTCCGGCCCCCGGAATGATCGCGATAATCTGCCCGATCAGGCAGGAGCGGATCAGGTTGACGGGCTTGATGAAGATATGCCGCGCGATCCTGGCGATGGAAACCTCCTTCTTGCGCAGCTCGCCACCACCGGGCAATGCCCCGCGCCCCTCAGCCGCCATGGTCAACAGTTCGGGGACCACGAACAGCCCGATCAATGCGACGATCAGCTCGATGCCGCCTTGTAACGGCGGATAGCCAAAGGTGAAACGGCTCTCTCCTCCGACGGGCGACACCCCGATCGTGCTAAGCAGAATGCCAATACAACCCGCCAATAACCCTTTCAAGAGCGAGTCGCTGGACAGACTGGCCACCAGCGTCAGCCCTAACATCGCCACCCAGAACATTTCTGAGGGGCCGAAAGCAACCGCCAGCCGGGCAAGCGGCGGCGCGAGAATCAATAGAAAGATGACCCCGATGATGCCGCCCACCACTGAAGCAATGGTCGCTGCCGCCAGGGCCTCATAGGCTCTGCCCTGACGTGCCATCGGGTAGCCGTCAAACGTGGTGGCAATTGACGATGGGGTACCGGGCGTATTGATCAGGATGGCCGTAAAAGCACCGCCATAGATAGACCCCATGTAGACCGCCCCCAGCGCGATCAACCCCTGCAGAGCTTCCATTGAGAACGTGAAGGGGAGGAGCATGGCAAGCGCCATCGTGGCCGTCAGTCCTGGCATGGACCCAATGAAGAGTCCCGCTGAGACGCCCAGCAGTACTGTGAAGATACTTTCAAAGGTAAGGAGGGAGGTCAGCGCCTCCAGTAACATCTCCATGAGTCACCCTCCCAGTGGCCACGCGTGTGGCCATCATGGTTCAAGAAAAAGGGGCCCACTCAGGAGCCCCACGGAGGGAAAGGTGTTACTCGGCCTCTTCGAGGATGGGGCCGTAGGCCTCACGCAGCATGGCCATGACCTCATCAACTTCATCACCGGTGATGTATTCCATCACAAAGCCCAGCGGCTCCTGTTTTTCGGTGATCTGACGGTTGGCCTCTGCGAAGGCTTCTTCGAGGGTTGCAACCACCTCGTCAGGGGTGTCCTTGGGCACCGCAACGCCGCGATAAGCACCGCCCACGATGTCGTAGCCCTGCTCCTTGAAGGTGGGGGCATCAGGCAGCGCCTTGACGCGCTCTTCGGCGGCCACTGCCAGAACCTTGACGCTATCGGCCATCTCGGTGCCCAGCATGGTGTAGTTAAAGATGCCAGCGACATGGCCACCTTCCAGCGCCCCCTTCAATGGCCCGGTCCCCGAGAAGGGAATGTAGGTCAGATCGATATCGGCTGCTTTCTCGAAGCGCAGCATGTCCAGGTGATTAGCGCTATAGGTACCACTGCCGCCCAAGGTAATCGCCTCTGGGTTCTCCTTGGCGTCCTCGACGAGATCTTCCAGCGTGTCGTAAGGGCTATCGTCGGAGACGATCAGCGCATTGGGAGTTGAGTGGAAGAAGGTGACGATTCTCCAGTCGTCGGTCTCGTAACCGGCGTTATTGCGCTGGATCGGCTGGCCGATGATATGCGGAATATTGACCCCGATGATCTCGTAGCCGTCAGGCTCAGCGCTGTTCTGGAATTCGCTCCAAGCCACGGCACCCCCGCCACCCGGCCGGTGAGTCACGTTGACCGACACGCCAAGCTCCTCTTCCAGGATCGGCTCCTGGAAACGCGCCGTCACATCGGATTCACCGCCTGGATCGAAGGGAATGATGTAGGTGATGTCTTCTTCCGGGTACTCAGCCTGGGCCATTCCGGCAAGGCCCATGGTGGCGATTGCCGTTACGGACATCGCGAGCGTCTTGTAGGTAAATGTCATAAAGTGGTGCTCCGAAGTAGTTGTATTATTTTATCTACGTTTCTTCGTCGTTATGGGCAGTGACGCGAATCAGGACCGTGGTGTTTGTTTTTATATTTCTCGGCCTGCGTCCTACGGGGTCGTTACACACCCTCATTCGCCAGCGTGAACGACCTTACAGTTCAAGCTAGTCGAGTTGTAAAAGTTGTCAAATCCCTATCCTTCGAAGACGCGCCGACGCGAACTGCTCAAGTGATGCTGCATACAAAAAGCGGCACGCTCAGGGTCTTCAGCAAGGATGGCGTCGTGGATATCACGGTGTTCGACTTGTACTTCGGGGACATGACGCTCTGGGCGTCGCAAGCCCAGGCCGCGGGCCATGTTTTGGCCATACGTGATGGCGGGCTTAAGCGACAGCAGGGTGTCGGAGAAAAACCGGTTATGCGTGGCGTTAGCGATGGATAGATGAAAATTGAAATCAGCATCCACGCCCAGCTCATTGTCGCGGATACGTTGCTCAAGCAATGCCAGCGCTTGAGCCAGTGCCACACGTTCTTCGTCTGTTGCCTTGATGGCCGCGAGTCGTGCGGCCTCGGTTTCCACGGCGACTCGGAACTCAAAACAGCGTTGGATATCGGCCAGGCTTTCCAGCGGAGCGAACTCAAGCATGGCACGCTCGGGTCGCCGCTGGACGAAACTTCCCGCCCCACGTTGTGAGCGAATTAATTCATCATCGCGCAGCCTGGCCAACGCTTCGCGCACGATTGGACGCGACACACCGTAATAGGACGCCAGTTGCTCCTCTGATGGAAGCCGCTCACCCTCACCGAATTCACGCTGAATAATTCGGTCTACAATATCGCCGTAAACCCGGTCGCTAAGCTTCTGGCCCTTGCCGTCTGGCATCTCCCTGGAAGGGGGCGCTGGCGAGACTTTTTCCATGGATGGAGGCATGCACTTTCCCCAAAACTGTTGGTCGTCACTGTTTATTCAATCTGTTTATTAAATACCAGCATACGACAGCAAAGTGTTGGGCCTCCATCTTCAGCGCGGTTCAATCGTTACCTGAAAAACCCGGCAACGAACGATAGCGGGTTCGGTCTCCCTGAAAACCACGCATGGATGCCCAGCCCGATGGGCTTTAGCGCTGAGACATCGGCCGATCAGTGGAATATGGGGAGCGGATGCCATGTAAAGCGAGATAGAAAGAGCGCCCGCATCGAGGGCGCTTTTGCGGATTGGCTATCAACAGGTGACAGAAAGCATTTTCGACTACAGTTAGTTACATAATGTTGAGGCCATCGGATGCGCTATGCCCAGGGGTATATAGCGCATCCGCTGCCCCTCCGTCATCGGTCATGAGCACTGTTCAAGTGCGCATCATCATGGGGAACACCATGACAAAACAAAAACTGATCCTGCTCTTTGATGGCACCTGGAACGACCCAGAAGACCAGACGAATGTTTATCGTCTTACACGGCTCATCCACGATTATGATGGTGATGTAAGGCAACGGTTCTATTACGACCCCGGTGTGGGTACCTCCAGGTTTCGGCGCATCAGCGGCGGTGCCTTCGGTTTCGGGCTGAGCAAACATTTACGGAAAGGCTATGACTGGCTTTGCAGGCGTTACCAGGAGGGCGATGAGATATGGATATTCGGGTTCAGCCGTGGTGCCTACACGGCCAGAAGCCTGGTGGGGCTGATACGAAAATGCGGGTTGGTGCACGTGGTCACGCCAGGCTTGCTCGGCAAGGCCGAAAGCATTTATCGAGACAAAAATCTGCACCCGGATGCTGATGCTTGCAAGGATTTCAAGAAACGCTACAGCCGCCAGCCGAGGATTCATTTCATTGGCATATGGGATACCGTTGGCGCGCTGGGCGTGCCCGGCACCACCCTGTTTAAAAGCAAATACGATTGGCACGATACAGAGCTTTCCAGCATTGTCGATCATGCCTACCAAGCGGTGGCGCTGGATGAACATAGAGTGACCTATAACACATCGCTCTGGACCAGCACGGATGGCAAGCAAAAAACGGGTAACCGTGACGTAGAGCAGCGCTGGTTTATCGGCGCCCACGCCAATGTAGGCGGCGGCTATGGCGCTGACGACACACTGCCCGACATACCGCTGAGCTGGATGCTAGGCAAGGCGGAAATGGCGGGTCTGAAAGTGGCTCAATACGACGTTGCCGAGGATGCCTGGAAGACCGCACCAAGAGATTCTTTCGCCGAATTTCTGTGGGGGATTTACGCCAAATTCAAACGCATCGGAAAGGCAGAAGACGGCCGATTCTACCGACAATATTCACAAGGGATGCAAGGAAAACCGGCGGTCAATATCTCAATCGATGACAGCGTCTGGAAGCGCTGGGCCGATACAACCTGTGAATACCGCCCACGCACCTTGACCGATGCCCACCTGTCCCCACCGGAGCAATAGGCAGGGCAGGCAACCTTGATCGGCGTGGCTCCATTCGCCAAGGCCGCCAGGGCGCAGTATCATAGGCCGCTAATCAAACCACAGAAGCCATTACTATGTCGTGCCCGCCTTGCCCCCGTTGTCAGTCTGAATTTGTTTACCAGGACCAAAGCCTGTTCATCTGCCCCGAGTGCGCCCATGAATGGAACCCCGAAGAGGCCGCCGCTGAAGACGCGGTCACCGTCAAGGATGCCAACGGCACCCTGCTGGCAGAAGGCGACAAGGTCACGCTAATAAAAGACCTCAAAGTGAAAAGCAGCTCTATCGTGCTCAAGATTGGCACCAAAGCCGTGATCAAACGGCTCAAGGAAGGCAAGGACCACCAGCTGGACTGCAAGGTCGACGGCGCGGGCGACATGATGGTCACCGCTCAGTTTGTGAAGAAGGCCTAACTCCTCCATCCAATCCATCCGCTACCGACTAAAAGCTAAGCTGCAAGGGTGTGTTTAACATAAGTAAACTGCTAGGCTAATTTTACTAGAGCGAAAATCGCCGCAGGGAACAACTTAATGTCACATGCCCCACGCATTGAGCTTCACCCCGTTAACCAGCGCGTGCAGGTGCATGTGGATGGCAAGCTGCTTGCCGACTCCACCCAAGCTCTCGAACTCCGCGAAACCGGCTACCCGCCACGGCATTATTTCCCGCGCGAAGACGTGCGGATGGATTTACTGACGCTTTCCGAAACGACGACCCACTGCCCGTTTAAAGGCAACACGGTGTATTTCTCGCTGGGCGACAATAAAGATATTGCCTGGAGCTACGAGCAGCCGATTGAAGAGATGGAAGCGATAGCGGGTAGAGTTGCATTTGGTGGGGAGGTGAACGAATGATGTCTTTCGACCCAAAGCAGATATGCTGGAAAATGCAGCAGGCGCGCGAATTTTGGATATACAGCCTAATGGAAATTAATAGCCAAATGAATCATAGGCTTGGAAGAGCCTGACAGGCTGCATTTGTTGGGAAAAAGTGTTGGCACGTTCAATCAATCATAGAGCGCGCCGTCTAATAGGCTGTTAGATCGATATACTGAGAGGAGGATAAAACTATGGCAGCACAAACATACAGCATGGACTTTGATGGATATTGGCGTGACGAAAACAAAGGCAGCTTGCCGGCTAAGTCCGGGGTCTACTGCGTCTATAGTTGTGTGCACAATAGGTCTGAGAAGACAGTGTCTATTAACAAGCTGATATATATAGGTGAGGCAGCAAATGTTAATGCGCGAGTTGCTGGTCATGAGAGGTACAATGATTGGAAGCGACATCTGAAGTCTGGAGAGGAACTCTGCTTTAATTTTGGAGGTGTCGGTGCTTCCGATCGTGATCGTTGCGAAGCGGCGCTTATTTTTAAGCATAAGCCGCCAGAGAACTCCGAGTATGTGAGCTCGTTCCCATTTGATCAGACAACGATGAAATTGACGGGAAAGACCAGACTTCTGACGGAAAATTTCACTGTGTATCGAACTTAGCCGATCTAACCAGGCCAGGCACGGCGACGCCTACTCCATTGCGGCTTCGCCTCCATTTCGTAGCCGCGCGTGCTGAGCGGCGTTAGGGCTATAACTGGAGGTATCGTGAAACAGCCATACGAAAATGTATATTTAGGGAATTTTATTTTTGCCCTTGGTTTTCAAGCAGCACAAACGGAAAAAGGCTTATCAGACAAGTCTGTTCAGCTTGTACAACAAACCCCTGATGAGCAAAAACTGAATGATTTATTTATAAATTGGTCAGGAAAGAGCTTCATTTTCGAATTTAAAAGAAACCCTGATAAGGTTAGTACGGAACTCGAAAAAGAAGCCAAGAAGCTGTTGAATGAAAGCTTAAACTCGCCTGCAAACGAAGAAGTATTGGCTCTAAGTAACAAGTCGCATTTTCTTGGCTTCGGGCTAGAGCGTGGGTTAGGGTTTATACCTTACAGCACTATTCATAACGATATTGACAGCTATTGCCCTTTGGATGAATTCTGTCTTGCACTTGTAGGTGGAGAACATGACTTCGGATTAAGCTATGATGAGTTAACTAAATACTTAGCTTTTATAGCATCCGCAACTAAATCAACTACTGACGGGTGTGGTGGATTTATTTTAAACATTTCCGATGATGGATGTTTAAATATGATTCCATTCGACAACGTGGATGTCTTGTCTCAGTCTTTAGACATTAAACCAGAGCCTCCTTCACCGGCGCCTACTCGCTCATTTGGTCCGAGTATGTAGCCCTAACAAGTTGCTCAAAAGGACGTAAAAAGCTTGGCTTACGCTCCTTCGTCGCTCATTATAGCCAAGCATTTTACGCCTCTTAGAAAGGCGTTATGTGTATTTATACAGGCTGTATGCTTGAACAGTTATCGGTCAGGGTGTAGGCTGGTTTTGTGTACATAAATTGTACACTGATCGGTCAGGGTAATCCTGGAATGCTCGCACCCTTGAGGAGGGTTCAAGATGGCTGTCAAGCACACACCAACAGGTGAAGTTCACAGCGGTAACAAAGGCGGTAAAACTGGTTGCGGTTTCGATACTCGTGACAACTCCAGCCACTGGGTTTCATCGCATGAAAGGATCACGTGCGGCAAAAACGGCTGCAAAAACTGATTCTTACATGGTTTGCTTCCGTTGCAGTTGACCCGAGATCAAGTCAACGGGGGCAAACCACATAACAGTCAAGTCACGGCGACGGTTACTGCATTGCGGCTTCGCCTCCATTCCGCAACCGCGCGTGCTTAGCGGCGTTAGCTGTAAATAAATAGGATTGACGATGACCCGATATCAACGATCAAGTCAGATTTGGTCACTACTTATTTGTGCGGCGAGAGAACGAAAGTCATACACCTATGGCGAAGTCGCCGACATATTAGGATTTGGCGGCGCCGGTACTATGGCGCAGTTCCTGGGGCCAATTATGTGGTTCTGCGAGGATAACGATTACCCGCCGTTGACAGTGTTGGTAGTCAACGCCGAGACCGGAATGCCAAGCTCGGGTCTGTCGACGCTCGAAGAAGTCAACGTCGACCGCGAAGACGTCTTCGCTTTCGATTGGTTTGAGCTTGAACCACCTCAGTGTGAGACGTTTCGCAATTCAGATAGAAACTAACAAATCACTGCAGTTGACCGCCCAAAGCGCTGCTGCGCTTCGGACGGCAACTGAGCTTAGGCGTTAGCGATAAAACCTATGCCTTACGATTCTGAAAATTGTCTGAAATGCCCATACCTTAGGCAAGAACACCTTTCGCCCGAGAGACAGACTCGTCGTGATGATCCGCCTGTTGAGCTTGAATGTCACAACTCACGAATATTGATCGTTGCGGAAGCCCCTGGAATCGAGGAATGGCGCGTGGGTGCTCCATTACAACCGACGAAAAAACAAGGTGGCGCAGCCGGAGCCAGGATTGCTCAGTCATGGAAACGAAAGAACAAGCGACGAGAAGACTTCGATATTGTTAATGCTGTTCAGTGTTACCCCGGTGTCAAAAGCGATCAGAGGGATGCTAGGCCCCATCAATTGGCCGTATGTTCCTGCTCGGGCAGGTTGGCGGTAATCTTACGTGAAAAGAAATACGATCGTGTTATTTGCTTTGGAGATGCCGCCAAGGAGGTGATAACGCATCTACGCAAGGTTCTTAACCTCACCTTTGATGTAGACGTGCGTCGTCATCCCACAGGAGGGGTAAAAAATGCTGATTTGGACTCGGCGTGGTGAAAGCTAACAAGTGCAGGCACAGCGACGCCCACTACATTGCGCCTTCGGCTTCATTCCGTGGGCGCGCATACTGCAAGCGTTATGCGCTAAGGAATAGTTGAGAGTATGGCATCGGGTGTATCGAATAAATTAACGGGACAGGTTGGGGAGCACCTAGTGTCGGCAGTACTGGGTACGCTTGGCTACTACGCTTCTCCATACTCTGGAAACGTTCCCGGCTTTGATGTCACAGCGGTTCACTCTGAATCTCTCAGGTCATTTCCTGTTCAGATTAAAGCGAGTACGAAGGGTGCGTTGGTTCAGTCCTCGATCGATAAGTGGTGCGACCACAATATCGGCGCAGATAATCGTCAAACAATTGGTCCATTGAAACCGCTTAAACATCCGAATTTGGTCTGGGTTTTGGTGCGGCTGGGCGATGCGGGAATCAGCGGAGCAAGATTTTTCATCTGCACTGAACGCGACATACAAGAGAAGATCGTCGCCCGGTACTTAGCTTTTATGGAGAGGCACGACTATCGCCGTCCTGGAGGCGGCGCTTCTCCGCAGGCGATTCTCAACATCAAGGATGTCGCGGAATTTGAGGATAATTGGAGAATCCTCCCGGACTATCAGGCTGACTCTGGCCTCGCATAACCAGTGCAGGCTCGGCGACACCTACTACATTGCGCCTTTGGTCCATTCCGTAGGCGCGCATGCTGCAAGCGTTAGGACTTCGAATGGAATACGTATCAATATCCCTGTCTGCAATAGCGCTGGGTCTCAGTGTATTCACCTTCTACTGGGTTCAGCTGAGAGTCAGCGATAGATTACACCTTGTCCGAATCGACAAGTTAGGTGAGTTCAAGAATCCGATGTTTGCTCTTGTCAATAATGGCACTCGCGATATCTTGATCACCTCGGTCCAAGGACGTTTTCAGCATGCCGACTACAATAGTGGGACATATTTTTCTCAAAGGCTAGAAACTACCGATGGCTCTTCAATGTTGCTATCAGCTGGCAAAGCCATGGAGTGCAGAGTCATTTTTCAAGAGATGCCGACGGGTAATTTCGTAAACAAAGGCAAACCACGAGAAGGTTCAGTCCCACCGGTATATGAGTTCGAGTTTGACGTTGAGGTAAACTGGGTCGACGCCTCGGCACACAGTCACTCCGGCCAGGCAAGGATCGCAAAGTACGGATTCAGTGAAGACGCCAAAATGATGATGTTTTCTCCGCTAGAGGCAAAGCATGACCTATACGGAAAGCCCTAACAAGGCCAGTCACGGCGACGTCTACTACAATTGCGGCTTCGGCCTCCATTTCGTAGCCGCGCGTGCTGAGCGGCGTTAGAGAGCAACTAATGCCGACACGCCATGGGCGCGACACGGATGCAAGTCTGGCCCACCTTGCATTCGTCCTAATTGGGCCATCGACGAGGAGGGAATGCCATGTCCACCACTGGTGAACAGCCCGGAAAGGGCATCTACACTTGTGATAAGTGCGGAGAAACGGTGCGGCTTGATGATGAGACCGATACGCTGCCGCCATGCCCACGATGTCACGGCACAGAGTTCACGCCGTGATCCCATGGGCAGGTACAGAGATCCCCCAGTACGCTGGGGGATCTCTAACACGCCGCTCAACATAACCGGGTTCCGCTTCGCTCCACCTGGCACGTTAGCTTTGCGTTAGGCACCCTCAAGCAAGGCGAAACCAAGTTGACACGCTATCCGACCAATACACTTATAACACGAGAAGCTTTCGAATCATCACGCTGGGATGAGGCACTGAATACTGCCGCACGAGAAGACTACTCATCCATGTGGCAAGCACTATCGACGGCTACTCGTGAGGCTTTTCGTGAGGCTTTCGATGGAGGCAATCTGGAACAAGGGCGTGTTCTCTGGCTTCTCGCAGACGCGTACTCAATGATGTTAAAGGCGGGAAGTATCAACGAACACTTAAAGCCCGATGGCAAGTGATCAGCATTACCCGATGATCAAAGATGCCAACGGCACCCTGCTGGCAGAAGGCCACAAAGTTACGCTGAAAAAAGACCTCAAAGTGAAAAGCAGCTCCCTCGTGCTCAAGATTGGCAAAAAAGCCGTGATTAAACGGCTCAAAGAAGGCAAGGACCACCAGTTGGACTGCAAGGTCGACGGCGCAGGCGACATGATGGTCACTGCACAGTTCGTGAAGAAGGCCTGAATCCCCATCCCACCAACCGCTACCGACTAAAAGCTAAGCTGCGAGGGTGTGTTTAACATAAGTTAACTGCTAAGCTAATTTTACTAGAGCGAAAATCGCCGCAGGGAACAACTTAATGTCACATGCCCCTCGCATCGAGCTTCACCCCGTTAACCAGCGCGTGCAGGTGCATGTGGATGGCAAGCTGCTTGCTGACTCAACCAACGCCCTCGAACTCCGTGAAACCGGCTACCCGCCACGGCAGTATTTCCCACGTGAAGATGTGCGGATGGATTTGCTGACCCTTTTCGAAACGACGGCCCACTGCCCGTTTAAAGGCAACACTGTGTATTTCTCGCTGGGCGATAAACAAGACATTGCCTGGAGCTACGTGCAGCCGATCTAAGGGATGGAAACGATAGCGGGTAGAGTAGCGTTTGGTGGGGGAGCAAATGAATGACGTCTTTCGACTTTGAGCGGATATCAACTTCATGAGAGCGTTATGTAAATATGCTCTTGGTATTAAGCCGGTGGGATTATAGCCAATAGAAACCATCGGTATGGTGCTGATGAACCCGGGTATGCGCAAAGATATGACACTTGCGTTATAAAGCTCAAAGCTCCATGGTTTAATAGATTGGTATCTTGATTATGATGGTCATCTTATAGGAGCACGCACTGGAGATAAGCATTCTGATGAAGCCAGACGGGTGATAATATACCCTCAAACTAAAAGTATATTACGTATCATTGTGATTCGTTTACTACCTGTTTTGATATGTTTCGTCGAAAATTAATAAAAATGAAGGTAGTGTTTACTTTTAGCTTCATTCGTGATTTTGGCTTTCGAAAAAATCAATTTTAGGTGGCTAGTTTTTAGATTTTTATGCTATTAAGGGGGAGAGTTATGGATAAGCTTAACAGAAATAAACTCGAGCAAGGTGATTTCGAGACTTCTATTCGATTTGCCATTAGAAATATTGTGAGGTTTGGCGATACGGATATCTTTCCGTTTCCGTTAGAAACAAGGATGCTTGATGACTGTGAAAACCAAATACTAGAATTATTTAAAGACGTGCACTCTAATTTTAGCAATTCACTAAATTCATTCCCCCCGTTAAATGTTGATTGTTGTTCCACGGTTGGGTATTACGGTTTTAGGTGGGCAACGCAAATTGATCCTATCTGGAATGTTTACTTTCTTGGATTGGTTGTAAGTTTGGCTAAAAAAATTGAAGAGCAGAGGCTGCCTTCGGAATACGTTTATTCCTATCGTATATCTTTAGATGTTGATAAGCATTCTCTTTACTCAGAAGATATCAGCTGGAGAAAGTTTCAGTCTGATAGTCTAGATATGTGCGAAAAAGACGATGAAGTATCACATGTTGTTGTTTGTGATATCGCGGATTTTTATACTCGTATTTATCATCATCGCCTTGAGAATGCCTTAGACAGGCTGGACTCAGGAAAAAATATATCTTCTAAGATAAAAGCATTGGTCCAGTATTTTTCGGGCACAAACTCATATGGTCTTCCCGTCGGCGGCGCGGCTTCTAGGATTCTGTCAGAACTAATTCTTGATTCTGTAGATAGAATAATGAAGCTCCATAGAATTGAGTTCAAACGATATGTTGATGATTATGTTATTTTTTGCAAATCGAAGGAAGAGGCACACTCAGCTCTCGCTTTTTTGAGTCGCAAGTTGATGGAGAATGAAGGACTTACACTCCAGAAACATAAAACGAATATCATGTCCAAGGATGAGTTTGTTAACATTACAAAGGCAAGACTCAAAGGAGTTGACGAAGACGAAAAATCCCCGATGAAAGCCAAATTTATGAGTCTTCCAATAAGGTACGACCCATATTCTCCGAATGCTGATGAGCAATATGAAGGAATCAAGCAATCACTAGCTGGGTTTGATCTTCTTGGTATGTTAACTTCGGAGCTTCAAAAGTCGAAGATAAATCAATCTTTCAGTCGGCAGTTGATCAAAGCCTTCGCGGCTACAGATGACAGACAGCTTTCAAGTGCTTTCCAAGTAATTTCTAATAATTTTAATGACCTTTATCCTATATATACGACTATAATGCAAGTTGCTATAACCAACTGGAGCCGACTGAGTGAAGACACGAAATCAGAGGTCCGTTCAGTAGTAAGGGGGCTTGTAAGTGATAAGTCTTTTATTTTAAAGACAGATATTAATGTTGCCTACCTTATAAAGTTGCTCGCTCAGGAGCACTCCGCTGAGAATGAGGAAATTCTTCTTATTTTTTATCGCGAGCACTCTGATAGTGTTCTTATCCGTCAGTTGGTCACTCAAGTGATGACTAAATGGAAAGCGCATTACTGGCTTTCTGATATAAAGAAAACATTTTCTACAATGGATGCGCGTCAAAGGCGAACATTTATATTGTCATCATATTTTTTAGGCGATGAAGGCAAACACTGGCGGGAACATAACAAGAGGAACTTTAATTCAATAGAGCTTCTTTACCGAGATTGGGCGGCTGAGCGAGTGGGTAAAAAAGATCTGGAGACTGCTTTATGATTTCCGAAACTACCTTCTCTAAAAAGTTTACTTCATTTTGGTCTCAGTTACTTCCAAATGCCAATAACTATATACGATTGGTGAATGAAGCAATGGTGGAATCACTTTATGCACCAGAAAGACCAGTGAGAAATGAAAATGTCGCATTGTGTAATACAATTGCATTCGAGATCTTCCGACTAGTAAAGACTGGAGAGTTATCGAAAGATGAGGTTAGTTCTGGGGCAATATTTTCCAATGTCACTTTTGATAAATTAGCAAAAGATTGCGAGAGTGAGCTGAAAATATTTAGTCATGGAAACTCCATGAACCTTCCTCTCTTAAAAGGCGAGCTAAATGATATTCGTTCGATTGCTATTCATATGGTTGAATATTTTCCAGCAGGTGCGACTAACATAACCTTTTCGCCAAGGTTTGAAGGAATGGGGTTCTTGAATAGCGCAGAAGGAGATATTCTTTTGGCCGATTCTTTGATTGAAGTTAAAGCTGGATTTAGAAATTTTAGCGTCAATGATATAAGGCAGTTATTGGTATATCTTTCTCTGAACCATTATAGCAGGTCACCTTATGTAATAAGCAAGGTCGAGCTATATAATCCAAGAATGGGAATGGTCTTCGAAGAAAACGTTGAGCGAATTTGTGATGATATAAGTGCACTTCAACCTTCTGATCTGTACCATCAAATTCTTCTTTTTGTCACTGAAAATAATTTTATTGAGCTGCCAGATGCGTAAGTTCCTTCGCTTTTAAATTCTGGGAAACATCGAAGGTTTTATCAGCTAGAAGCTAATTAAGGTTTAGCCTTAATGTAAGCCGTAGATACTCACTATGATGGAGCCAATACTATTCTAAAGGCGGGTCCAATTGAAACTTAAGATATACATGGCGGTCTAAATTCCTCGGATTCAGGTTTCCAAGTGCAACACTATTGAAGGGTTCTCGGACCGCCGACGGATTTCCGCCGCGTCGCGGACCAAAACCAACGCGCGAGGTGGGCGTTATATCAAGATCATCTGAACATCCGATCTTGGCCGAAAACCGTCGCTGTCGCCACCAGCGCCGGTAATGTCGGCTTTGATTACAACCTTCCCATCCTACTCACCCTCATCACTTTCTTCGTTGATGCATCATTCAAAATCCCGCGTTTAGCTTCGATGAGCGTGAGCCATACGCGTGCGGGGGGATGCCGGTGTAGACCAACTTACTGGGAAGAGACGGTTGGGCGTGGGCAGTAGTTGTAGGGCGGTGCGTAAGAACTCTGAGCCTTGGGATTTGGTACCGTCATTGGCAATATGTTCTCGGCCGCATGTAGGCGGTATGGCATTACACATCTGATGGGTTTCCCGGGTCGCTGGTCGAGAATGTGCCGCGGAGTAATGATTTACCCGGTGTGCACGGAACCGGCACGGTGAGAGTAATGCCGATATCGCCAACACAACAACTAGGCTTTCAGTCTGTCTGAGATTCCAGATTAACGATATTCACTAACCTGTTGAGATTTCATTGCCGACGAAAGCGTAAGGAAGTCCGCCAGTTGCTGAGTGGCACGCTTTTGTGATGCCTGAACCATCAAGAGTTCCACCTTCGGTAACTCCGGAAATCCCTCCTGTTTGCCTAGAATAATGTGGTCTTCAGCCAGCGCACTGGCAGGAAGAACACCGATGCCCAGGCCTGCTGATACAGCGGTACGAACATTTTCATAGGAGGCGCTGGTATAAGCGCTATAGCCGTATTTATGGTGCCGGTCCAGGACAGTTAGCGCCGCGTTACGGTAGCAACACCCATCAGGGAAGATAACAAGCGGTATATCAGACATGCTGTCAAAATCATGCCGTTGTGCAGCCACCCAATGGAGAGGTTCTCGCCGCAGCAAATTGCACTGCCAGCGCTGGTCGCTTGGCGTGAAGCCGCCCACACACTTAAAGATGGCGAGATCAAGGCCGCTGTTATCGAGCTGGTGGAGCAGTTGCGAGGAGAGCGCAGAGACAACTTCCAGGCGCAGATTGCGGTTTAGCTCGGCGCACCGGGAAATAGCGCCGTGTAGATCCACTACCTTGAAATCATCGGGAACACCAATCAGCAAGCGTCCGGCGATTTCGGGTTGTTGCATGGCACTCACCGCCTCAGACGTACGGGCCAGTATCTCATTGACGGCGGGAAGAAAACGCTCACCGTCTGCCGTCAAGCCAAGTATGTGACCTTGGCGACGCTCAAGTAATTTGCAACCTAGTATTTCCTCTAGTCGCTTCAGACTTTGTGTGACCGCCGACTGGCTACGATACAGCTGAAGTCCCGCCTGCTGAAAACCATTGCCTTCGGCCAACAGTACAAAAGCGCGTAGGTGCTCCAGGGTGACTCGTCTATCACCTAAGGGGGATGGCTGGCAGTTAAACACGCTTCACCTCTGTGCTTAATATCAGTTTATATAATTATGCATGCCTAATAATTAATTTCCACTGTTCTTACTTCCCATCCATCATCAGGTTGAAGGTTGTGGTGAAAAGCAAGCTGGAGATTTTAGGGGGCTGCATGAACAATCTCGCATTAACTGGATTGGTGGTCATTTTCAGTATCGTCTGGAGTTCGGCATTCATTGCCGGTGCCATTGCGCTGACTGATTTTGATCCCTTTACGCTGCTCACCATCCGGTTCTTATTGAGTGCGTTGCTGATGCTGCCCATTTGCCTTAGCTATGGTGGCTTTCGGTTATCAACTCATGGGGATCGCATCGCTATCAAACGTGGATTGCTACTCGGCGTGCTTAACAACGCCCTTTACTTGGGGCTGAGTTTTGCCGCCTTGCAAACGGTTCGCCCCCAGGTCGTTATCGTGATCGTCAGTTGCGCACCGTTGGCAACCAGTTTGCTAGCGGCATGGTGGGGCGTAGAACCCCTTTCCCCAATGAAGTTACTCGGCGCGGCGCTGGGTTTAGTGGGAGTGGTGGTCATCTCAGGCGTTGCTAGTGGAATGCCGGTTGATGTGTGGGGAATCCTCATGGCTGCCGGGGGCATGCTCGCCTTTGCGAGTGGCACTGTCTTCTTCCGTGGCCAGGGAGCTGGCCTTCCCGTCTTGCAGGCTAATTTCTGGCAATCCATAGCGGGCGCAGTCGCGCTTCTTCCTATGGCCATGGTATTTGGGCAGCCACTAGCCGCGCCTTCTACCGCCACGATGATAGCGATTGCACATCTTGTACTTGTCGTGACGATCGGCGGAATGAGCCTCTGGCTAGTACTGATCCGCATCAGCGGTGCCTCGACGGCATCGAGCTATCACCTTCTTAATCCGTTCTTCGGCGTACTACTCGCTTATCTAATACTAGGGGAGTCGTTGCGTATGGCGGATTTCATTGGGGCTGCGTTGATTGTATTCGGGCTGCTCCTGACCACCCAGGCAAGCTGGAGAGCAAAAAAATGTTAAGTACCAATAAAGTGATACCTCATAATCAAATGCAAATAGATACAGCGAAGTTCTTCCGTTTGAACAACACATCAAGGATTCGACACAAAGCCGTTATCAGTTTGTCAGATAGAAGTTATTCACCTAAAGCAGACGATCCAAGAAGCGATTGGGTGGCTAGTGTAACTGCCCCGGCATTCTTAGCTCTTGCACAAACAGGTATAGAGGTGAGGGATTTCTGTACAATCGGTACTGGCGCTGGACTTGATGCTCTCGCAGCTGTTGAGATTCTAAAAGCACGCAATATTATAATAACTGACTTACATGAAGATGTAGTGTCATTAGCTCGCCATAATATCGTCCATAATACACATCAGGGTGATGATCTGACCGTCTATGCAGGGGTGGGCGATTTACTATACCCATTGGAGGAAGAGCAGTTTGTGTTGGATCTGATATATGAAAATCTTCCTAATATTCCTATCTATAATGATGGCAGTTTGAAAGATGGACAGACTAGCTCGACATTTATAGCTGATCGCTCAGAAGAAATCCCAGATTTTATACACCGCTACCTTGTTACGCTTCACTACCTGGCGCTAAAGCAGGCATACCCATTGCTCCGAGATGGAGGGCATGTACTGTCCTCAATCGGTGGGCGGATACCGTTGGAGGTCATTGAACGTCTTGGGGAAGAGTGTGGTTATTTAAGCGAAATACTTACATTTACCTGGAAGAAACAATCAGAGTCAGAGGAAGTTATCGGTGGTTATGCTAAATGGGAACAGGAGGGGTTTGGCCCGTTCCGATTCTATCCAGCACAAATTCTCGAAGACACATTCGAGTCGATAGAGGACGTGGCAGCTGGCGCGCAGGCACGTGCGATTGAACATGCGATTTCACGTCATGAAATGACTGCATGGGAAGCCTTGGAAGCGATGAAGTCAGGTGTCCAAGTTGGGCATACGGTCGCTGTTCTCGACTCAGTGAAACGCTACTAGGCTAGGAGGCTTTCATGGGAAACAGAATACAAGATGCTATTGGTAACACACCATTAGTTGAACTAACTAATCTCGATGCACCTAGCGGCGTTCGGATCTTCGCGAAGCTGGAATATCTAAACCCAGGAGGAAGCATAAAAGACAGAATGGTTGAGTTTATACTGAACCAAGCTGAGTTAAACGGAGAATTGTCTGCTGGTGCAACAATAATAGAAAATACTTCAGGCAACACCGGTGCGGCAATATCGATGCTCGCTTCTGCACGCGGTTATCGTGTGGTTTTGACTATGCCCGATAAAGTCAGCCGGGAAAAACAAGATACGCTGACCGCCTGGGTGCAGAGCTAATGGTCTGTCCTACTGAGGCGAAGCCAGGTTACACGGATCATTATGTTACCACTGCACGACGTATAAAGGCCGAGACTCCAGGCTCCTTTATGCTCAATCAGTACGACAACCCTCTTAATGCTGAAGCTCATTATCAAACAACTGGACCTGAAATTTGGGCGAGCTTAGGGGGGTCGATTACGGCATTTGTAGCCTCGGGAAGTACTGGAGGTACTATCTCTGGTACAGCGCGCTACTTACAGTCGATGAACCCCAATATTAAAGCCGTGTTGTTAGACCCGATTGGTTCAATCTACTATAGATATTTTCATGATGGTGTTGTCGATGAAAGTGAGGCGGCCTCTTATCATGTCGAAGGGGTTGGAGAAGATCATTTGGCAAAATGTATGGATTTTTCGGTTATCACCGACGTCATCCAGTTTAATGATCAGGATGCATTCTCAATGTGTCATCAGCTTGCTTCGAAAGAGGGAATATTATGTGGAGGAAGCTCTGGCGCGAATATATGGGGATGTTTGCAGTTGGCAAAACAGCTAAAGCCACCCGCTACGATAGTCACAGTGTTACCGGACAGTGGGAGCAAATATGTATCAAAGATTTACAATGATGCATGGTTGAATACACACGGCTTTACCAAGCGTACCTTGAGCACACTGTGAGATTTTTGGGGGTCGGTCACCAGGGGGAGAACTCCGGATAGGAATATTCCTAATTGCATGCATGGCAAACCAGTATGGCCGTATGAGGGAGCTTTAGGCGACGGCATTCGCCTAAAGCCAAAACTATTCACCGTAATCGCCTCGCTATTGCGGGGCATTATCGTGATGAATGCTAGCCCATCCTGGCATTCCAGCCAGGTCAGTAGTCAGCAAGTGTTTTTCGCATCAAGCAAGGGCGGTGGCAGGGCGGTAACGGGCCATGAACATGGTTCAGATCATCCCCGTAGCCTAAAGTGTGATGAGGCTAGCATGGGATTCAACGAGCTTTGCTGCTAGGCTAATTTTACTAGAGCGAAAATCGCCGCAAGGAACAACTTAATGCCACATGCCCCACGCATCGAGCTACACCCCATTAACCAGCCCGTGCAGGTGCATGTGGAAGGCACGCTACTAGCCGACTCAACCAACGCCCTCGAACTCCGCGAACGCGGCTACCCGCCACGCCATTACATTCCTCGCGACCACGTGCGGATGGATTTGCTGACGCTTTCCGAAACGACGACCCACTGCCCGTTTAAAGGCAATACGGTGTATTTCTCGCTGGGTTACAACAAAGACATTGCATGGAGCTACGAACAGCCGGTTGAGGGGATGGAAACGATTGCGGGTAGGGTGGCGTTTGGTAAGGAGGAGAAATAATGACGCCTTTCGACTCAAAGTGGGCAGTTACCGTTGTTGCGGCATTGTTAAGTCTGAAAAAGGCCGGCCGTTTGCCGAAGATGCAAAACAGCATGCTCTCAAGAGCAGGAGCGGCAGTTAAGCAGTCGGCACAGTTGCGCCAAGCTAAATCAATCCAGCTCGAGGGGATAAAAACAGCCTTCCTCTGCAATAGCCCAATGATTATGTATCAGCAAATAAGTAGTAAGCCAGTAACTGGTTGGCACTTTAGCGCTACGGCAAGGCTTAATGCCCACTTCCTATGAATTTGGAATACTTGCATCCTACTCATGATCTACGAGTAAAAATTAAGTCTTTTTATCGAGCACAAAATGAATAAAAGAGTTATCCGTCACATCATCGATGATTTCCCGTCAAATCAGGACCTTTTTCATGGTGGAGGACATGAGCGAACAGCTCATTCATTGTCGAAGGCCATTGTTAAATTTGACAAGGGTGACAGCGCAATTGGATTGGATGGCTCTTGGGGGAGCGGTAAGTCCAGCGTGGTCGAAATGGCCGCTAGAAAACTCTCGGAAAAGAATGATCAAAGTAAGAAAGCCTACCACTTCTTCACTTTTGATATATGGAAATCTCAAGGCTCTGGATTTCGCCGATCATATTTAGAACACTTCATAACTTGGGCTAAGATAACCTTTCCTAAGAAGCGTCAAGAGTTGCAGAGAATAGAAAAGCAAGTACAAGGAAAGACGCGAGAGATCGAAACCAACAATCATCCGGTCTTAGAATGGTACGGGATTTTTGTTTTGATTTTTCTGCCTTTTTTACCGCTATACTATTTTTGGGCCAGGAAAGTATTCGATGATCTTAGTCAAGCTGGAAATGCGTTGGCTTTTCTCTACTCATTCCCGTTTATAATTCTGACTTTATTTGTTGTTGGAACACTTTTTCTGTCTTTCTGGAAGTACAAAATTGGGGCGGGTTCAGAGCGGTACTCTGACTTTAAAACTGCTATTTCGCGTATGTTGCTAATCAGTTCGAGGCAGCACCAAGATCATAAAGTTACACAAAGAGTACGAGAGGTAGATCCAAATGACTATGAATTTCACGCAACTTTGAGAGAGATATTAGGAGCGATCCAATCAGAAAAAGATAGGGTTATAATGGTGTTGGATAATATAGACAGGCTTCCTAAAAAGGAAATAAAGGAATACTGGGCTCTAGTTCGTTCAATTTTTTCCAGAACCCACGATTTACCTTTTTTAGATACAGATACCGATATCCTTGCCATAGTTCCATATGATCGAAAACTTATTGAATCGAACGTGAGTGAAAGCGAAGCGGCTGAAGGTAAAAGTGAAACGTCTTTGAGCAGTCTTGCCTCACGTGAACTGTTTTCAAAAACATTTGATGAAGTGCTTGTAGTATCTCCACCTGTACTTTCAAATGCTCGGGAGTTCTTTGCGGATAAACTTGAAAAGGCGCTTCCTGAACAGATATCATCCGATGACAGGTTTCGTGCCTACCGTATATTCTGCGAACTTTTGAACGTAGAGAGTGGGACAACCACACCACGCCAAATTGTCTCCTTTGTTAACGATCTAAGCGGCCTTTACGAGCTTCATGATGGCAAATTTAGGCTACCTACGGTTGCTACATATCTTGCTCATCAAGACTTACTGACAGAGACCCCCCTGGCTCTGAATGCTGAAGACCGCCTCGATCCAAAAATAGTAGGCTTGGCTGCGGATGATAGGCTCATTCAAAACCTCGCGGCTATAGTCTTTAACGTACATGAAGACCTCGCTTTTCAAATTTTGTTAGATGACGAGATAGAAAAAGCTATTATAGCCGAAGAGCCTGACCAGCTCATAAAGCTATCGTCTGCACCTGGTTTTGATTTGCGTATCGATGATGTGGTTCAAGCTAATGTCGATGAATGGAGAAGTACAGGAGAGTTTGGAACAGCAGCTAAAAATATCTCTGAATTGCTCGCAGTCTATCAAGGTGATGCGAAAGCTCACGTTAAAAGCGTATTCCTAAGGGGCTTCGAGCGTGTGGACAGTATTTCCATAGATGCCGATGAATACAGTATGTATCTTCCTCTGTTTTGGATAGCGACTGAGAAAGAACGACCTTCTATCGTCAGTCATTTAATTAATGCAGTGTTTATCCATATCCATCAACAAGAAACAAACGGTTTTAAAGATGGTCAGAATCTTGCCTCTTTTTTGGAGGCGACGAATGCTGTGTTGGTTCGTTTGGACTCTAAGGATGATATCGTAAACGCACTTGGCGTTCAAACGGTGCCAAGTTCACCAGAATATATCTTTGGTTTAAGTTCAAAAATTTACGACGCTGGTTTTAACCTTGGGGTGTTCAAAGATGTTAGTATTAAAACTTCCGGAGAAACTCAATATTTTGAAGAGCAGTTTGTAAAGCTTCCAAAATTGGGGATATCGGCTCTGCATCAGTTAAGTTCAGAAAACCTTCTGGCAGATGAAGAATGGCTCAGTATCGCAAATGCTTCTTTAGCCGCAATAAAATCGGATGATGCGAAGTCAGAGCATGTGGGCGATCTGCTAGAAATAGTCGCGATGACGTTTCAGAACGTCGAAGAAACGCGGCGAAGTGAAATAAATCTTGATAGCGCGCTTACAGATGGTAATTTCTTCAGAAATGTTGGTGGCGGCGAGACTGAACCAAGCCAAGTTGCGCAAGCAAACTTGTTGTTTTTAGCACATGATAAGCTGGGAGAGTCACTTAGGTCACCAACAAAACGAAACTCTAATGGCCAACGCCTAGCCGATAGCTCAGATGCTTTTGAGTCTTTTGAGGCTATTTGGGAAGGCGGAGTAGAGCTTGAGGTCAGCCAAGTAAAGCTTATTTCGCGTCGAACAATTGAAGCCAGGAAGGCCAGTGCTTGGATTTCTTTCGGAAAGAATAACCGGGGGCACAAAGCGGTAGAACAAGTTGTTCTTGAAATGTTCTTTGGAAGCATCCCACCGTACCTAAAACTTAAAAATTTACTCTCTAACTTTGCCTATCTAGAAGATCTATTTGTTGCAGAAAATTTGACTGAAGTTTTTCGGAAGTACGCCAAAAGTTTTAATAGTGAGGAAATCGAAGAGCTAACATTAGAAGATTTGCCCAAGAATTTTTTGCAGGCAACTTATACTCTTGCGGATGGAGGATGGGGAACACTTCACAATCATGTCAATCATCTTCTTGAATCTGTTGATTCTGATGCATGGCCTGAACTCATCAGACATATGGACCATACGACCTCCATTCTGATTGAAAAGTTGAATTTGTCGGGTTGTAAGCTGGATGCCGGTAATTTCAGAAGGCCATTCGTAGATGTGGTCAATGAAGTGCTTTCGGGGCAGGTAGAAATTGAAGCAGCCCAAGGTTCTTTAGATACATTGCTTAAGGCAATAGATGCGAACTACCATGAGGAAATCTGGAGAACGTTGCGTGAGAAGATATCAGGGGTTACGCCTTCATCTCTTGAAGCCGCAATGTATCTATTCCCTCTACTTGTCTCCGATGTTGCTCATAGCGGGAACCGAATCTCGAAGGCCGAGAAGGACAATGTTGTTCGTAACTTGCTCAGCCCTGCCCTAGAAGGGCGCAACAGGCAAGCGCTAACTATATTTATAAATATGGGCTATACCAGATTGAAAGACTATCAGGATGCGGCGGAGCAGAGCAGCACAAGCATGCTTGAGGGTGCTTGGATGAGTTTCAAGGATACCGAAGAAGATATGGAACTGCTTCGTGAGGTGAGCGAAGCTATTTACGGCAAGAAGAAAGCGAAGTCATTATTTGATCCAGCGTTTTGGTTTCAATCAAGTGACTAGCACAAAGTTTATCTTAAATTATCACGCGCGGTAGATGACATTCAGCCATGAGTGGATATCACCTATTTTAAGAAGTTTCGCTTTGTTCCTGATGACCGTAATGGTCTGCGGCTGTGAGAATGCATGTGTTCTAGTTATGGCGAAGATCATTGCCGCCGACGCACATCACATCGACGCTTCGGGAAAGCTGTAGCGCTGCGGGAGTCTGGTCATCGAACGACAGCTTATGGCCGAGAAACTTTCACCACCACCAACGGTAATGTCGGTTTTGATTACAACCTCCCCAACCCACTCACCCTCATAACTTCCCTACTCACCGCCTCATTCAACACCCCTCTTTTGGCTTCGACCAACGTAAGCCAATCGCGGGCGCGGGTGATGCCGGTGTAGACCAGTTCGCGGGTGAGAATGGGGTTGATGGTGGGCGGTAGCAGCAGGGCGGTGTGTTTGAACTCCGAGCCCTGGGATTTGTGAACCGTCATCGCGAACACGGTTTCCACCGCGTGCAGGCGAGAGGGCAGTACCCAGCGGATGGGTTTTTCCGGGTCGCTGGTGGGAAAGGCGACTCTAAGTAGCGATTTGCCCGGTGTGCGCGGGTCGGGCACTGCTAGCGTAATGCCGATATCGCCGTTCATCAGTTTCAGGCCGTAGTCGTTTTGGGTGACGAGCACCGGGCGGCCTTCATACCAGCCTTTTTCCAGCGTGAAATCATTCCCGTACAGCAGCTTTTCGTGGCGCAGCGTTTTGGCGATGCGCAGGTTCAAACCTTCTACTCCCCACGGGCCTTTGCGTAGCGCGCATAGCAGCTGGAAGTGGCTGTAGGCGCTGAGCACCGCGCTTGCCCAGTCGTTGTAGGCGTCCGTGTTTTCCTCGAACGATTCACCCCGCGGGCGCTGGGTGTTCAGCACGTTCAGGTAGTGGCGGTAGCCCGTGGGTGGGGCGATGGGGGCGCCGTTGTGGTCGGTGCGGCCTTCGCCGCCGTTGATGAATTTATCGGGGCTGCCGTGAATGACCAGCTTATCCAGCGCGGCGTCGTCGGTTAGCGTCAGGTGGTGCAGGTCCGGGTAGCCGTGGCGCAGTACCTTGTTCACCGCCTGGTGTTTTTCCTGGTCGCTCTGGGCGTGGCTTGGCTGGTTGATCGCCTGGGCCAGTTGGCCGATGCCGCTGTGTTCGTTAAAGCGGTGGCTGACCCGCAGCATGGTAATCGCCTGGTCGAGGGGCTGGCCCTGGGCGTCGATGTAGTCCGTTGGCAGCGGCTGGCCGGTAGCGTTTTCCAGCCACTGGGCGGTCTCCGGCGTGTAGTGGGCGGCCTCGGCGCGGCGGCACAGGTCGCCCAGTACGGCACCGGCTTCCACCGAGGCGAGCTGGTCTTTATCCCCCAGCAGCACCAGCTGCGCCTGGGCGGGCAGGGCGCGCAGCACGGCGGTCATCATTTCGATATCCACCATCGAGGCTTCGTCGATCACCAGCACGTCCAGCGCCAGCGGGTTGACGGCGTTGTGGCGGAAGTGGCGGGTATCCGGCCGGGCGCCTAACAAGCGGTGAAGTGTGGTGACTTCGGTTGGAATCGAGGTTTTTAAGGCCTCTGTGCCGCAATCATCGCCGATATGTCGGACCACCAATGAATTGGGCTCCAACAAGGTAGCTAGTGACTCAAATGGCAAGAGGCTTACCTGCCCGGCGATGGATTCATTCAGCCGGGCGGCGGCTTTGCCGGTGGGGGCGGCGAGGCGGATGCGCAGCGGTTGGGCATTGGTTTCCGCCAGTTGCAGGGTTTGCAGCAGGGCGAGCAGGCGCACCACGGTGGTGGTTTTGCCGGTGCCGGGGCCGCCGGTGATGATGCCGAAGCGGTTGCGTGAGGCGAGGGCGCAGGCGGTTTTTTGCCAGTCTAGGGTGGTGGTTGGTTTGAATAAGATGTTTAGGGCGTTGGTGAGTAATTCGGGGTGACGTTCGTCACCCATCGCCGATGTGTCGGACCACCAATGAATCTGGCTCCTACAGGTGCCTTCTTCGCTGGTGAGCCGGTTGGTGATTTCCTGGTGCAGGGTTTGTTCGTATTGCCAGTAGCGGCGCAGGTAGAGCTTGGTGGTGTTGCCGTTGTGGCTGACGACCAGCGGGGTATTGCCGGGGCCGTTGCTGGCAAGTATTGGGTGGCTGAGCGCGGCTTGCCACTCGGCGAGCGTTAGCGTGGCGAGCACCTTGCTGGGTAGCGGCGGCGGGTCGTTTAGATCGTCGCCTTCCGGCGGTAGCGAGAGCGCAAAGTCCGGCGCGCTGAGCGTGGCGTTTAGATCCAGGCATACATGGCCACGGCCTAGCTGGTGGCTGGCGAGCGCCGCGCCGAGTAACAGTAGCGGCGGGGCGTCCGGTGCTTCCATGGCGAGGAAGCGCACCAGGGCGCGGTCCAGATCCCGCAGCCAGCCGCGTGCTACCCAGCGCTCGCATAGTGCCAGTAGTTCGGTCTTGTCGCTTAGCGCAAGGTGAGCGCTTACTTGCGTGGTATCCCCCGTGGACGTTGGCTCGCTCGCTTCGCTTGGCTCTCTTTCCTTGCTCGTTTCGGCGGCGGTGTCGTCGAACAGGTCAAACGTTTGGGTGTCGCCTGGGTGGCCGTTGGTGCGTTTGCGGCTCATAGCGTGGCCTCTTGCGACGTGGTTGAAACCGGCTCACCGGCGAACAGGGCATCCAGGGCTTCGATCAGTTCAACCGGGGCGGGCTCGGCAAAGACGCCGCGCCCCGGGCTGCGGCTGCCGCGCAGAAACACCGTCATCGAGCCGCCCAGGTGCTGGTGCGGGTCGTAGTTGGGCAGGCGCGCTTTTAAAAGCCGGTGCATGGCCAGCAGGTAAAGCGCGGCCTGCAGGTCGTAGCGTTTGGTCAGCAGCGCCTGGCGCAGGGCCTCGGGTTCGTAGGCGCTGTCATCTGGCCCCAAATAGTTGGATTTCCAGTCCAGCACGTAGAAGCGCCCCTGGTGCTCGAAGGCCAGATCGATAAAGCCTTTCAGCATGCCGTTGAGGGTGTCAGCGTCCAGCGCGGGCCGTTCAAGCCCAGGCAGTAAGTGCTTGCTAACCAGAGCGTCGATGGCCTGGGTATTGACCTGTTTGGCGGCGAACCAGAACTCCAGCTCCACCTGATAGCTGCCAAGCTCGGTGAGCGGCACGCTGTCGCTGTGGTTCAGTGGTAAAGGCGTGGTCAGCAGTGTGGTGAGCCAACCGGCCAGTGGTTCTTGCCATGCCTGCCAGCCGCGCAGTTGCACCCGTCGCCAGAGCATATCGTCAAGGGCAGCGCTGTCGGTCGCGGCGGTGTCAAAGCCTTCCCTGCCCGCCCATTCCAGCAAGCCGTGCAGGAAAGTACCGGGGCCGGGGCCACGCGGAAACTTGTGCAGATGGAAAGTATCTGCGCTCGGCCATTCGTTGTTAATCTTTCGCTCGAAATGCTCATTTACCCCCTCGTAAACTCCGCTTTCTCGCGAAAGATTGCCTAGACTGGCCTTCGCTCGAAGACTTTCCATGTCATCAGGCATGAGCGAAATATCTTGGGGTTCGTCCAGCACCTCGAACGCCGTGGCTTCCTGGGCGGTGGTGGGTTCCAGGGGCGTGGGTACGGGGGCTGTGAGCGTGCCGGAAAGGCGCAGCGCCGAGTAGCTGGCAATCCACCAGTGTTCCTTGGCGGGGCGTTTGGGCGTGCGGGCGTACCCCAGGGTGGTGGTTTGCTGGGGCGGCGCAAGGCGCAGCGCCGTGGGCTCGGGGGGCGCATCAACGCGAATGTTGCTGCCTTCAACCAATTCATCCAGCTTGGCGGTGAGTGCCTCCGGGTCGAGGGTCTTGCCGCCGTTGATCAGGTGGCCGATGGCGCTGTTTTCCAGCCCCTTGAGCGGCGCCAACCCCAGCCAGGTGGCGTGGCGGGCGCGGGTGAGCGCCACGTAGAGCTTGCGCAGGTCTTCGCCCAGGCGCTCGCGGTCGGCGGTGGCCAGGGTGTCTTCATCGGCGCTCAGGCTGAGCTGCAGGTTGCCGTGGGCGTCGTGCCAGCGCAGCGGCAGGTCCCTGTCGCTGACTGGGCGGTGGTTGGCGATAAACGGCAGAAACACCAGCGGGTACTCGAGCCCTTTGGACTTGTGGATGGTAACCACTTTCACCAGGTCGGCGTCGCTTTCCAGGCGCAGCTTGTGGCTGTCGCCGTGGCTTTCCGGGTCGGCGATAGCGTCATACAGAAAGCGAATCAGCGCGTGCTCGCCGTCCAGTTCAGCGCTTGCCTGCTGGAGCAGTTCGCCCAGGTGCAGCAGGTCGGTTAGCAAGCGCTCACCGTCTTCGAACGCCGCCAGCAGGCGGGCGGGAATGTCGAAGTCGACCATCATGCGGCGGACCAGTGGCAGCACGCCCTGGCGCTGCCAGAGGCGGTGGTAGTGGCTGAACTGCTCGACCCGCGCTTCCCAGGCCAGCTCGCTTTGTTGCAGGTGGTCCAGGTCGGCCAGGGTAAGACCCAGCACCGGCGTGGCCAGGGCGGCGCGCAGGTGAGCTTCGGCCTGGCGGGAGCTGGCCAGCGGCTCGGCGCAGGCACGCAGCCAGCGCTCTACCTGCCCGGCCATGGGGGAGCTGAATACCTTGTCGTGGTCGGAGAGGTAAACGCTTTTGACCCCGCGGCTGGCCAGCGCCAGTCGAATGGCGCGGGCTTCCTGCAGGCCGTTGACCAGCACCGCCATGTCGGAAGGCTTGAGCGGTGTGAGCTTGTCGTCTTTCTGGAAGCCGCTTTCTGCCTGTTGCCCGGCGCTGAGCAGTTCGGTCATGTGCGAGGCGCAGCGCTCGGCCATTTCGGTCTGGTAGGCGGTTTTGGAAAGCGCCTCATCGCTTGGCAGCGCCCAGAGCGTCATGGCGGGCAGCGGTTGGCCCTGGTGGATCAGCTGTTCGTCTCGGCCTTTGGCGGTCACGGGCTGGAAGGGCAGCGGGTTGTCGCCGCCTTCTTCGCGGAACAGAAACGCCCCGGCGGGTTGCCGGTCGGCGTAGGCGAAGCAGTGGTTGACGGCCTCGACCATGGCGCGGCTGGAGCGAAAGTTGGTGCCCAGCGTGACGTGGCGGCCGGCGGTGTTCTGGCGGGCCTGCAGGTAGGTGAAGATATCCGCGCCGCGAAAGGCGTAGATGGCCTGCTTGGGGTCGCCGATCAGCAGAATGGCGGCGTCGCGGCGGGGCTTGGCGACCTCGAATACCGCGTTGAAGATGCGGTACTGGATGGGGTCGGTGTCCTGGAACTCGTCGATCAGCGCGACGGGGAACTGGCGCAGGATCTGCGCGGCCAGGGCTTCACGGTTGGGGCCTTGCAGGGCGCGGTCCAGGTGGCTGAGCAGGTCGTTGGGGCCCATTTCGGCGCGGCGTTCCTGCTCGCGTTCCAGGCGCACCTTGCACCATTGCACGGCGTGAATCAGCAGGTCGTTGCGCGGTTCGGGCAGGGCCTTGAGTGCATCAGGCAGTTCGGCCAGCGCTTCAAAGGCTTGTGGGCAGGGCGGCGCGCCGTCTTTCCAGATCTCGGCCATGCCCTCCGGGGTGAGGCGTTTCCAGGCGGCGGGCGTCAGCGCGGGGCGTTCCAGGTCGCTTTCGCTCCACTCGCGCAGCGCGCCCAGCCAGTTGGCGCGGCTTTTGGCGTTGAAGCTTTGGCCTTTGAAGGCCTTGCGCTTGGCGGCGTCTTCCAGTGCGGGCACCAGTTCGTCCAGCCAAGCGGGCCAGGGGGCTTTCAGGGTGCTGAGCGTTGCCTGGCGTTCGGCCTCGGCGGCGCTCAGGGTCTCCGCCGGGTCGGGGCGCTGGCTGCCGAGGGCCTCGCTTTCGGCGAGCAGCCGGGCGACCTGGGCGTGCAGCTCGTCGGGGGATTTCCAGTAGCGGGTAATGTGGCCCAGTGCCTCGGCGTCCAGCGGGTAGTAGAAGGTGCGCCAGTAGTCGCGCACCACTTCCTGTTCCAGCTCGTGCTGGTCGTTTTCCAGGTCGAGGGAGAACAGGCTGCCGCTGTCGAAGGCGTGCTCGCGCAGCATGCGGTAGCACCAGCTGTGGATGGTGGAAACCGCCGCTTCGTCCATCCATTCGGCGGCCAGTTCCAGGCGGCGGGCGCAGGCTGGCCAAGTCGCTTCATCGTATTGGTCGCGGAGCTGGAGGAGGAGCGGGTCGTCCGAAGGCTCGGAAGCAGGCCACTCCGAGGGCGCTGTGAACCCATCCCTGGGCGCTACTTTTTCCATCCCTGGAAAAAGACCCTCTCCGTGACCTGCTCCCTTCGCGTCAGGTGCCTTACGAAAAACGGCAGCGGCTTCTACCAGCCGGTTGCGGATACGTTCGCGCAGTTCCTGGGTGGCGGCGTTGGTGAAGGTGACGACCAGGATTTCCGGCGGCGTCAGCGGTCGCACAAAGGCGGTGTCGTCTTCGCTGTGCTGGCCGCCCAGCACCAGGCGCACGTATAAAAGTGCGATGGTGAAGGTCTTGCCGGTGCCCGCGCTGGCCTCGATCAGGCGGCTGCCGTGGAGGGGGAGACGTAATGGATCGAGTGGTGCGGGCTGACTCATAGGAAAATATTGTCAAACTCAGTGGAGAAATCTTGGCTTGCAGGACGAATCTGGAGTTGGTCAGCGCACCAGGCCACCAGATTTCGAGACGTATGCAGGAGTATGTCGGAGAGTTCATTCAGCAGATTGAAGTGTTCTGCTATCTGAGCGTAGTGCGTTGAGTAGTCATGGGCGGCGATGTTGCGGATAGCGCGGCAGCGCTGCCAGTCACTCGTCGCATCAATCACGCCTTGTTTTTCAAACAGCGCAAGTACCTTGAGAAAGCTCTCGGTGGACTCTCCCGCAAGCAAGGCACTGTGTCGCATTGCGGATGCCAGGGAATCCTGCAGCTTGGCAAATCGTTCATTGAGGGCGGCAAGTGTTTCAAATAATTCCACATCTTTTTTGTGGTCTGCCAGCCACTCTCCGTCAATCGGCCAAGTCACCTTGTTGCGAGACTGTTGCAGAAACCAGGCGCAGCGCTGAATCGCTTCCAGTAATTGCGCAAGATAACGTTGCTGATCGCTGAGAACGTCCTGGCTCATGCTGCTTCCTCGCTATCAATTGACGTCGACTGGCTCAGGGCTATCGCCTGGAAGGGCGTTGGCTCATCCGTCGATACGTAGGTCACGATATCCACAGGGAGTTGTAGCCGCTCCTCCAGCGCCATTTTGAGCTCGGCTGAGGCAAGCAGAGAAATCGCTGTCTTGGAGATCAGTAGCAGGTCGATATCACCGCCTCGCTTTGTGTCGTCCAGACGCGAACCAAACACGTGGACGTTGACGGACGGCCCAATGAACTCACGTACACCAGAGACGATAGTGGAGCGCTGTGATTGAGTGAGTCGCATGGAGGCCTCTCCTTTCCTTTGAGCCTGTTGATAAAGTCTAGCACTGTATCGAGTCTAACCCTTTACCGCATAAAACAGCGGGGCGTAGAGCGCCTCGGTGAGCGTAACGAAGCGGTGGCCGTGTTGGGTTTGCTCGTTGAACAGGCGCTCGAAGCGGGGCCACTGGTGGCCGAGGTAGGCGCTTTGGGCGACTTCGCCGGTCTGGAAGCGGCCGCCGTCATAGGCGCCTTCGGCGGCGGCGTAGGCGTCGCTTTCCCGGCCTTTTTCTTCGGCGATCTCCGGCGTGCCTAGCTTGGTCAACCAGGCAAACGCCGCTTGGGGGGCCAGCGGTAGCGGGGCTTCAAGGCCTGCTTGCCAGGCGGCCATCTGGGTGTCCAGGTGGGCGCGGGCGGTGTCGGCGGCGATGGGGTCCAGCGCGATGTTGCCCGCCTTGGAAAGCAGCTGGGTGGTCATCGGGCCGCTGAGGTTGCCCGCCAGGTGGGCGACCCATGGGCGCAGCAGGTGGGTCCAGCGGTACTGGCCGCGCCCGCTGCCCTGGCTGATCAGGCTGCTGCTGAGCAGCAGCAGGCGGCAGCGGTCACCGGCCTCGTTCTGGCGCAGCTCGTTCAGCCAGTCTTCCAGCACGATGCCGTCAGCGCTTTCTACGCGAACCGGCTCCGGCGCGGGCAAGGCGATGGGCCACTGGGCCAGCGCGTCCTGGTAGGCGCTGAACAGGTCGTCCATGGGCTCGGCCAGGGCGTTGCGCATGCGCTCGCCAAAGGCGCCCATGGCGAGCACACCCTGGCCTTGGAAGCGTTCAAGCTGGGCGTCGAGGGCTTCCAGGCGTGGCTCGCCGTTGTCCACCGCGTGGCGCTGGGCGGCGATGAGCCGGTCCTGCAGCTGCCAGTTCTGCAGGCCGTCCAGGGCGAAGGGTTCGGCGTCCAGCTCGGCGATGGCTTCCTGCTCGAAATACACCCCTAGCCGAGTATTGAAGAAGGTACGCACCGGTTCGCGCAGAAAGCCACCCAGTTGGCCGAGATTAAGGCTGGAGGGCGCGTTTTCCGGCTTGGGTAACGGCGCTTTGGCGGCCTGGGGGGCACGCGGCGCGTGCTCATCTCGCCATACATGGGCCCCACGCCATTCATGAACATAGGTAAACAGTCGCCCAGCGTCGTCGCCATCCTGGAAATACGCGCGGCTGAACGGTTGCAGCGGGTGTTCGGTGGTCAGCGTGTCTAGCAGCGGGGCGCCGTGTTCAAAGTGCCAGCCGGCGGCCAGGTGGTCGCGCAGCTGGCCGACCAGTACCGAGGGCGGCAGCGGCGTGTTGTCGATCTGGCTACGGCCGACCCAGCTGACGTAGAGCTGGTCGCGGGCGGAGAGCAGCGCTTCGAGAAACAGGTAGCGGTCGTCTTCCCGGCGGGAGCGGTCGCCGGGGCGGTAGTCGCTGCCCATCAGGTCAAAGTCCAGCGGCGGCTGGGAGCGGGGGTATTCGCCGTCGTTCATGCCCAGCAGGCACACGCGCTTGAAGGGGATGGCGCGCATGGGCATCAGCGTGGCGAAGTTCACCGCCCCGGCCAGAAAGCGCTGGGAAAGGCTGTGCTCGTCGATCTGCGCCAGCCAGTGTTCGCGGACCATGGAAAGCGGCAGCGGGCCCTCCAACTGGGCTTCTCGGCTGCTTTCCAGCAGTTGCTGGAGGCCGTTTTCCAGCTTGGTGAGCATCACGCTTTCCTGGGCGTCGTCGGTCAGGAAGAAGGTTTCCAGCAGGGTGCGTAGCCGCTCGACCCAACTGGCGGCATCGGTGGGCTGGCGGAAGGTCTCCCAGGTGGCTTCGAGCTTTTCCAGCAGCGTCGCCAGAGGGCCGGCAAGGCCCGCTTCCAGCCCGCCGATGTCGTCGAAGGGCTCGATGCCCTGCCAGGCATTACCTTCTCCTACCGTATACCCCAGCAGCAGGCGGCGCAGGCCAAAGGCCCAGGTGTTCTGGCTGAGCCCGCCGGGCAGTTCCAGGGTTTCGCGCTGTTTGGCGTTGAGCCCCCAGCGAATCCCCGCACCTTCCATCCAGCGTTCGAGCACCGGCAGGTCGCGCTCTTCCAGCCCGAAGCGCTGGCGCAGGGCGGGCACGTCGAGCAGGTCCAGCAGGTCGCTCACGGACAGGCGCAGCTCCGGCAGGCGCAGCAGCTTTTCCAGCGCGATCATCATCGGCAGTCGATGGCGGCTGGCCTGGTCGGAAAGCGTGTAGGGGATGAAGCGCGGGTCGTCGCCTTGAAGCTGGCCGAATACCGCGTCGATGTGCGGCGCGTAGCGGTCGATGTCCGGCACCATGACAATGATGTCCCGCGGTCGCAGGTCGGGGTCGGCGCTGAAGGCGGCCAGCAGCTGGTCGTGGAGAATCTCGACCTCCCGCTGGGGGCCGTGGGCGATATGAAACACCAGGGAGTCATCCGCCGGGTCGAGGGCGGGCCAGTGGGTCTGGGTTTCGGCCACCGGGCGCAACTCGCGGATGTCGTCCTGCAACTGGCTGAGTAGGCAGCCGCGCTCGCCGGAGAACGGCTCGAACATGTCGATGCGCAGCGCCTGCTGTTCGAACAGGGTCTGGTAGTGCCCCGTGTCGTCGTGCTCATCCAGCAGACGCAGGTAGTCGCGGCCCTGTTTGCCCCAGGCGGCAAGCAGTGGCTGGGCGTGGAGGTGCAGGGCATCGTCAGCATCACCAGTGCCCAGTACGTCCAGCGCTTCGGGCATGCCGGTCTTGCGCCGCTGGCGGTAGCGGCTGGCGCGCAGCAGGTCCTTGTGCTCGATGATATCCGCCCAGTAGTACTGGCAGGGGTTGTGCACGCAGAGCACCACCTGGCAGCAGCGCGAGAGCGCCGCCAGGGCTTCCAGCGTCTGCTGGGGCAGCGACGAGATGCCGAAAATGATCAGCCGCCGGGGCAGCCCCGGTGGGCAGGTCTGGCCGTCCAATTGCTCGGTGGCCTTCAAAAAGCGCCGATGCACCTGGGCGCGGCTGCTGTCGAGGCCTGCATCGCCCTGGGTGGCGGCCACGTCTTCGCGCAGGATGCGCCATAGGGCGGGCTGCCAGCGCTGGTGGTCTTCCAGCGGGCGGGTTTCGCCGCGGGCGGTGATCAGCACATCCTCGCCGTTGGCCCAGGCGTCCAGCCAGTCGGCGCGGTAGACCTGATACTGGTCGAAGAGGTCCGCCAGCCGCTCGGCCAGTTGGTAGTGCTTGCGCTGGTCGCGGTCGACTTCCAGGAACTGTGCCAGCGGGGCGAAGACCTCCCGTCCGGCAAGCGTCGGCAGCAGGCGTAACAACCGCCAGACCAGCCGGGATTTATCGAACGGCGAGGTTTCCGGCACGGCGTCTTCATGCTGTGAGACATGGGTCAGCACCGTGCGGTAGGCCTGCCACAGAAACCGCGCGGGCAGCATGACGTCCAGCGCTGCGGCAATCCCCGCGCCGCCGTTGTCCGGGTCTTCCGCCAGCGCCAGCTTCAGCCACTGCCCGATGCCGTTGCTCTGTACCAGAATGGTTTCATTTTCCAGCGGCCCCAGCGGGTGCAGGCGCATCCACTCCACCGCCAGCCCGCGCAAATCTTCCAGGCGATTGCCATGCACCACCATGAAGCCGGGTGTTAGCGATGTTGGCGAAAGCAGCGAATTGGCGGGCATGCGCGAGGTTCCTTCACGGCGGTAGTGGTGGCTAGGGGTATGGTGCCATAAGTAGTTGGCCAACGCTCAATGCGTTAGCATCTTGGTTTTTAACTGCTATGATGAATATATGTTGTTTTTTGGCTGCATAAACGCAGCGGGAGGCTTTCATGGCGACGGCAATAGAAGAATCACATAGCGAACCGATGGGCTATCAAGCGCCAGACTCCTTTGCGCGCTTTCTTGCTGACTTGAAAGGCGTCGCTCGTGAAGAAGGCCAACCACTCATCAATCCTAAGCTGTTTGCCAGCGCACTGAGCATGGATATTCAAACGTTGGCCAGTCACGCGCACGTGCATCGCACAACCATCTCTAGAGCGCAGGGCGCAGAGAAGCTTCAACGCTTCCTTCGTGATGCACTCAGGGTATTGGGTGCGGCGGCTGATATTAATGGTGATTTCCACGATGCGTTGTTTTGGTTCCGAAATGAGCCTATCGGTGCCTTTGATTATAAAACGCCTGAGCAATTAGTGAGCGAAGGCCGCGCCGATGACCTTCTTCGGTATGTTAAAGCGTTACAAGCTGGCGTGGTGGGATGATTGTACTGCCTGCGATAAAGACTCAGGCCTATCGTGTGCATGTGCCAAAGTGGGCATTTTCGCCCACTAGCGGTGCTGGAGCGAAAGAGCATGGTGGTCGATTAAACCGTCCGGGCGTGGCTGCATTATATTTGTCGCTTGATGATCAAACTGCGCTGGCCGAGTACAAGCAGCTGTCTGCCTTGATGCCGCCAGGCCTAATCGTCAGCTATACAATAAGCGTTACTCAGCTTGTCGATTTTCGTAACGGTTATAGCATGCAATGGGATTCACTCTGGCAGGAACTTTATTGCGACTGGCGCAAGCTTTGGTTCGATGAACGTATTGAGCCACCTTGCTGGCTATTAGGCGATATGGCGTTAGCACATGGGGCGAAAGGCGTTCTGTTTCCTTCTTTAGCAAACCCGTCAGGTATGAACCTTGTGCTCTATACCGATAATCTAGCAGAAAGTGATGTGTTAGAAGCCTACGATCCGCGCGGTGATCTGCCTCATGATGCTCGTTCCTGGGAGTAATTGCTTGTATTTTGAGATATTCCTCTAAGGATTGGCGATGTTTTAAAGCAGTTACTGGTCTTGCTGGAGGCGCGATAAGCGCGTTAGCTATGTGCTTTTGGCCGTGAAAGCGGTTCGATGGATAGGCGCAACCCTAGGGAGTTAGCGACCTTGCTGATGGTTGAAAATGCCGGATTGCCTTCCCCAGACAGGGCTTTGTAGAGACCTTCGCGGCTGATGCCCACGTCCTTGGCCAGTTGGCTCATGTTGCGCGAACGGGCGATATCACCGAGTGCGGCTGCGAGAAGTGCTGGATCATTTTCTTCCATCACTGCGTCCAGATAAGCGGCAATATCTTCCTCAGTTTGAAGGTAATCGGCAGTATCGTAGTGGCTGAAAGTGACGTTAGAAACGGTCATAGAATTACTCCTTCCATTGCGTGGCAATGGCTTTGGCCTGTTCGATGTCGCGGGGCTGGCTGATAGCTATAGTTGGCAGTGCTGAAAGTGTCAACTTTGGTTTACACTTGATGATAAGAAAAAGCAATAATCAGCATACTGTTAAGGCGCTTTAAATGAACATCTTGCGGGATGCGCGATATATCGCCAAGCTATGCCGATACCGTGAACAATGCTGAGAGATATTTCCCCATGACTGAGTCTTCTAACAATTCCCGCCGTCATTCTTCTGCCGTGGTCGATGGCCCAGGCAAAGCCGCCAGCCGCGCCATGCTGCGCGCCGTGGGTTTTAATGATGAGGATTTCAAAAAGCCCCAGGTGGGCGTTGCCTCGACCTGGAGCATGGTAACACCCTGCAACAGCCACATTGGCGAGCTGGCCGAGCATGCCCGCGATGGTGCCGACGCGGCGGGTGGCAAGGGTGTTATCTTTAACACCATCACCATTTCCGATGGCATCGCCAACGGCACCGAGGGCATGAAGTACTCGCTGGTGTCCCGCGAGGTGATCGCCGATTCCATCGAGACCGTGGCGGGCTGCGAAGGCTTTGACGGCCTGGTGGCCATCGGCGGCTGCGACAAGAACATGCCCGGCTGTGTGATGGGCCTGGCGCGGCTCAATCGCCCCAGCGTGTTTGTCTATGGCGGCACCATCATGCCCGGCGAAGGGCATACCGATATCGTGTCGGTCTTCGAGGCCATGGGGGCGCATTCCCGCGGCGATATCGACCTGATCGAGCTCAAGAACATCGAGGAAACGGCGATTCCCGGCCCTGGTTCCTGCGGCGGCATGTACACCGCCAACACCATGGCCTCGGCGATTGAAGCCCTGGGCATGAGCCTGCCAGGCAGCTCGGCCCAGAACGCCATTTCCCGCGACAAGCGCGAGGACTGTGAGGCGGCGGGCGAAGCCGTGCTGGCGCTGCTGGCCAACGATATCAAGCCTTCCGACATCATGACCCGCGAGGCGTTTGAAAACGCCGTGACCGTGGTCATTGCGCTGGGGGGATCGACCAACGCGGTACTGCACTTGATTGCCATGGCCCGCACGATCGGCGTCGAGCTGTCGCTCAAGGACTTCACCGAGATCGGCAAGCGCGTGCCGGTCGTCGCCGACCTGCGCCCCAGCGGCCATTACATGATGAGCGAGCTGGTGGCGATTGGCGGTATTCAGCCGCTGATGAAGATCCTGCTCGACGCAGGCCTGCTGCACGGTGACTGCCTGACGGTCACCGGCAAGACGCTGGCGGAAAACCTCGCCGACGTCGAGCCCTACCCGCTGGACCAGAAAATTATCGCGCCGTTGGGTAACCCCATTAAAGCCGAAAGCCATCTGCGTATTCTCCATGGCAACCTGGCGCCGGAAGGTGCGGTGGCCAAGATTACCGGCAAGGAAGGCACGCGGTTCAGCGGTTCGGCACGGGTGTTTGGCTCTGAGGAAGAAGCCCAGGCGCGCATCAATGACGGCACCGTCGTGGCCGGGGACGTGATAGTGATTCGCTACGAAGGCCCCAAGGGCGGCCCCGGCATGCGCGAAATGCTCACGCCTACCTCGGCCATCATGGGCCGTGGGCTGGGCAGCGACGTGGCGCTGATTACCGACGGCCGTTTCTCCGGCGGTAGCCACGGATTCGTCGTGGGCCACGTGTCCCCCGAGGCGTTTGAGGGTGGTCCGTTGGCGCTGGTGGAAGACGGCGACACCATCACCATCGACGCGGTGGCCGATACTATCGAGGTGGCGATCTCCGATGATGAGATGATCCGCCGTCGGGCGGCCTGGCGGCAGCCGACCCCGCGTTACCGCCGTGGCGTGCTGGCCAAGTACGCACGGTTGGTCAGCTCCGCCAGCACCGGGGCGGTCACCGACAACGACGACTAGTACTGTCATGAGCATGTCAAACGCCAGGGTTAACCTGGCGTTTTTATTGGCGTAAAGGAAACGTTTCAATGACGGCGCAAGCGAACTCCAACACGTCACGGGTCAGCGAAGTCTTCAAGGCGTTTCTGCTGCTCGGGCTCACCTCTTTTGGGGGGCCGGTGGCACATCTGAGCTACTTCCGTACCGAATTTGTCGCGCGCCGGAAGTGGCTGACGGAAAGCGCCTACGCCGACCTCGTCGCGCTATGCCAGTTTCTGCCCGGCCCGGCAAGCAGCCAGGTGGGGTTTGCGCTTGGCTTGATGCGCGCCGGGCCCTGGGGGGCGGCCATGGCCTGGCTGGCGTTCACCCTGCCGTCGGCCATCGTGCTGGTACTGTTTGCGTTTGGTGCCGCGGTGCTGGAGGGCCCCATCGCCAGCGGCATCATTCACGGCTTGAAGGTCGTGGCGGTGGCGATTGTCGCCCACGCCGTGTGGGGCATGGCGCGCAATCTCTGCCCGGATCCTACCCGTGCGGGTATTGCGCTGGCCGCCGTCTTTGCCGTTGTCGCCATTAGCGGGCCGCTGGGTCAGGTGGGCGCCATTGTGCTGGGGGGCATCGCCGGGCTGTTGCTGTGCCGTGGCGTGGCCGCGACTGCTGAGAGCGAGCCGCTGCATTTTCCGGTGTCGCGTCAGGTCGGCATCATCACGCTTGTGCTGTTTGGCGGGCTGCTGATTCTATTGCCGCTGCTGGCGGGCATGGCGGCCTGGCTGGATATCACCGATGCCTTTTACCGCTCAGGCGCGCTGGTGTTCGGCGGTGGTCACGTGGTGTTGCCGCTGCTTGAAGCCGAGGTGGTGCAGTCGGGCTGGGTTTCCGCCGACGAATTTTTGACCGGCTACGGGGCGGCTCAGGCGATCCCGGGGCCGCTGTTTACCTTTTCGGCCTATCTGGGTGCGCTGATACCGTCAGGCGTTAGCTTGCTGACCGCGACGCTTGCGCTGCTGGCGATTTTTCTACCGGGGTTCCTGCTGTTGGTGGGTGTACTGCCGTTCTGGAACCATTTTCGTCAGTGGCAGTGGGCGCAGGCGCTGATGCGTGGTGCCAATGCGGCCGTGGTCGGGATATTGGGCGCGGCGCTTTATGATCCGGTATGGACGAGTGCGATTGTTGGCGCTCCCGAGTTTGCGCTGGCGCTTACCGGCTTTCTGCTGTTAACCGTCTGGAAGCTTCCTGCCTGGGCGGTGGTGATCGTGGTGGCAATGGGGGGCGTGCTGATTGCGCCCTGATACTGTTGCATAAAGCGGATACAAAAACGGCCGCTTCAAGGGCGGCCGGTGATAGCGATAAAAAATAATCCGATAGGAGAGGTAAAGGATCTATTCGCTATGGCACCTCCACTTCCAGGGTGCGACGCAAAACGTGAAGTTCATCCACGTTAAGGTGCTCAAGCTTTCCAGCGAGCAGGTCGCTGACCTTCTGAACGGGTAACCCCGCTCGGCGGGCGATTTCACGGCTTCCCATGTCTGATACCGCAATCAGGCGCGTGATAATACGCATCAAGCGCGTACGTCTTTCGAGTTCCCTGACATCGAGGTCAGGGCTGCTTCGCGGAGGGTCGTGCAAATCCGCGTGGGCAGTTGAGCGTGCCGTACTCATGAGGCTCCATCAGTCTGAAATGACAAAGACACAATGCCGCCAACCGAGGGGCATTTCAATCCCTTTTTTGAGGAAAATTTCATGGTACGCAAGGCCCCCCGCAAAGGGCCTGGCTCTGGTAGACTAACCCCTTAATTTTTCGCCTGTCCGCTTGCATGAGGCAGGGTATATTGAGCGTATTGATAAGGCCACGGGCCGGGGAGTGATGGCATGTCATCGAACAGCGCACCCAAAGTGGGTGTGATTATGGGGTCCAAATCGGATTGGCCGGTCATGGAACACGCCGTCTCCATGCTGGAGCGTTTGGGCGTGGCCTATGAAACCCGCGTCGTGTCGGCGCACCGTACACCTGATCTGCTGTTCGACTATGCCAAGGGCGCTGCCGAGCGCGGCCTGCAAGTCATCGTGGCGGGCGCGGGCGGCGCGGCTCACTTGCCGGGCATGGTGGCCTCACAAACGCCGCTGCCGGTGCTGGGTGTGCCGGTGGAATCCAAGTCGCTGAAAGGTCTGGATTCGCTGCTCTCGATTGCGCAGATGCCGGGCGGCATTGCGGTCGGTACCCTGGCGATTGGGAAGGCGGGCGCGACCAATGCAGGGTTGCTCGCGGCACAGATCGTCGGCTTGCAGGACACCGAGGTGCGCAATGCGGTGGACGCGTTCCGCGCCGAACAGACCCAGAAAGTGCTCGATAACCCGGACCCACGCCCCGACCCGGAAGCCGAATAAGGAGGCCTGCGATGACGTCTACCATTCCAAGTAATATCGGTGTACTGGGCGCAGGCCAATTAGGCCGCATGCTGGCCCTGGCGGGCTACCCGCTGGGCAATCGCTTCACCTTCCTGGATACCACGGGTAACCCTAGCGCGGGTATTGGCGAGGTGATCGTCGACCCTGACAATCAGCACCTGGCGGCATTTCTTGAAAAGGTCGACGTGGTGACCTATGAATTCGAGCACCTGCCGGTTCAACTGGTGCGCGACATTGAACAGCACAAGCCGGTGTACCCCAGCAGCCGCGCCATTGAAGTATGCCAGAACCGGGTGGAAGAGAAGGCCCTGTTTGACCACCTGGGAATTCCCACGCCCGCTTACCGCATCGTCGAGAGTGCCGAGCAGCTTGAAGCCGCCGCCCGCGAGCTGGGCTGCCCGGTGGTGGCGAAGTCCGTCACTGAAGGCTACGACGGTAAAGGCCAGGCGGTGCTCAAACAGCCCGAACAGGCAGGTGACGCCTGGCGCGATATCGGCCACCGCCAGCTGATTGTCGAAGCCTTTGTCGACTTCGTCCGTGAAGTGTCGATCATTGCCGTGCGCAGCCGCGATGGCGAGGTGGTGTTCTACCCCATGGCGGAAAACCAGCACGTGGATGGCATCTTGCGCTATTCGGTCGCGCCGCTGCCGGATATCGACGCAAGCGTTCAGCAAACCGCTGACCGCTATATTCGCTCGCTGCTTGATGAGCTGGACTACGTGGGTGTGCTGGCGCTGGAGCTCTTCCAGGCGCGCGACGGCAGCCTGCTGGCCAATGAAATGGCGCCACGGGTGCATAACTCGGGCCACTGGACCATGAACGGTGCAGTGACCAGCCAGTTTGAAAACCACCTGCGGGCGGTGCAGGGCCTGCCCTTGGGCAGCCCTGAGGCGATTGCGCCCACCTGCATGGTCAACGTCATCGGACAGGAGGGCGACAGCGCGGCGCTGTTGGCGTTGTCCAATACCCACCTGCACCGTTACGACAAGACCGAGCGGTCCGGGCGTAAGCTGGCGCATCTCAATATCGTGGCGGATACCCACGCCGAGCTGCTTGAAAAAGTGCGTGCCTGCCAGGCCCTGTTGCCGGGAGCGCCGCCTGTCTCGTGGAGTTTTGAATCAACGCTTTAAGCCGAATCGCCGCCTTTCAAGGCGGCTTTTTTGTGCGCAGACGCGCCAATCGCTAACTTCAGTCGCAAAGCACTAGAAAATCGGCTAAAAAGGGTGAGACTGATTCGTCAATAAGACTGGCAGGCAAGCCAGCTCGGCAATTTTCAAGGGATTTTGTAATGCCACAGCCTTTTAATGCGGCTATCGCGTCAGGCCTGCGAAGCCGTTTTAAGCGTGACCACCATGTCACATTGAAAAGCCTGCGTAGCGAAAAAGTGCGCTTGTTATATGACAACTTGTGGTCGCCTGTGCTTGCCAGTGTGCTGGCTGGGATATTGTTAGTCGCTGCGCTCTGGCCGGTCGTGGCGCACTGGAAATTAAGCGGCTGGTTGGCACTGTTAGTCCTAGTCTCGGGCTTGCGCCTTAGTCTGGCCTATCGCTTTCATCGCTTACCGGCCTTGGAGCAGCGGCGCCAACGCTGGCTGCGATGGTTTAGCATGGGCGCCATCTCCGCGGGTGTCGTATGGGGCCTAGGCAGCTTTGCACTGTTCACCGGGGACCACCCTGGTCAGGTGGCGGCGCTTTCGATTGTGGTTGCCGGTATCTCCGCGGGTGGGGTGACAACGCTTTCAGCCATCTGGTGGGTGGCACTGGGGTTTGTTCTGCCCATCATGCTGCCGCTGATGCTGCAGTTTTTTCTGCTTGGATCGTCGCTGTCGTTACTGATTGGCTCGATGCTGACGCTATTCCTGGGGCTGATTGTCGTGACCAGCCGCCGTTTGAGCCGCATCATCCACGATAATATCTCGCTGCGCGTCAGCATGGCATCGCGCGAGGCGCAGTTGATGGAAAGCGAAGACCGCTACCGGTCGATTTTTGATCAGTCGCCGCTTGGCGTGCTGCACTTCGACGATCAGGGCACCATTACCGACTGTAACGGCAAGCTACTGGAGATTCTTGGCGTTGAGCGTGGTCAGCTGATTGGTTACTGCATGCTGGCGCCAAGTGCGGATAAAGCGGTTGCCCGGGCGGTCATCGACGCCTTGAGCCAGGGCACCGGCTACTACGAGGGGACTTATCGACTCCCCAACGCTTCTGTAGGCACGCCGCTGCGCGCCTTTTTCAACGGGGTGCATAGTGCTCGCCAGGAAATGGTCGGTGGGGTGGCAATGATTGAAGATTTCACCGAGCGCAAGCAGCACGAGGCGATCATTTACCGCCAGGCCTACTACGATGCGCTGACCGATCTGCCCAATCGGCGCATGTTTATTGAACGCCTGGAAACGCTATGCGCTGATGATCAGTATGCCAGCGGGCTGCTGCTGTTCATGGATCTGGACCGTTTCAAGCTGATCAATGATACCCTAGGCCACGCTGCCGGTGACGACTTGCTGGTCCAGGTGGCACGCCGCCTGAGTGGCTGCCTGCATGAAGGCGATATGGCGGCACGGCTGAGCGGTGATGAGTTCGTGCTTTTGGCCTTGACCCATACCACCACGCCCAAGGCGCTGGATGACTGGGCTGAAGACTATATGCAGGCCGTCCAGTTAGCCCTGTCAGCGCCTTATCGGTTGGAAAGTCACTCGGTTGAGGTGACACCGAGCATGGGATACACCTGCTTCCAGGCCAGCGGCTGCGACCATGGTGAACTGCTGAAGGAAGCCGACCTGGCCATGTACCAGGCCAAGACGGAAGGGCGCGCGCAGCGCCGCCGCTACCAGCCATGGATGCTGGATGAAGTGCAACGGCTGGCCAATTCCCAAGCGCCTGCTAGCGAATCGACGAGTTGAATTGCCCGTTGAATCCAGACACCAGATTTTATCGCCAAGCATTCGCAAATCCCTTAAAAGGGTAGAGTGGCCGATTAAAAAATAGGCGCGATAGCCAAGTCGGCAATGTAGGGGGACATTTTTAAATGCCACAGTTGTCTAGTGCGGCGATCCTATCGAGTCTGCGGCGCCGGTTTGAGGGTGAAGATCCCGATAAGGACTGGGCTCTCACCAGCGAAAAAGTGCGCATCCTTTATAACAATCTGTGGCAGCCCGTCTACGCCGGTATTCTAGGGGCAGTGCTGTTAGTCAGCATTATGTGGGAGGTCGTCGCCCCCGCCGTTTTAATCAGTTGGCTCGTGGCCATTATCGCCATCTCCCTGGTTCGCTTGCGTCTGGCTTCCCTGTTTCTGCAGTCCGACGCATCATCACAAGCGCACCCGAAATGGATATTCGGGTTCGCGTTCACCGTCTTTGTGGCCGGATGCGTTTGGGGAACTGCCGGTGTGCTTATGTTTTCACCCGAGCGACCTGAATATGTCGCGGCGCTGGCGATCATCCTGTCGGGTGTGGCAGCCGGTTGCGTGACTATGATTTCGGCTATTTGGTGGATAGTACTCTTATTCATATTGCCGATTGCACTGCCTCTGCAATGGAGTTTCGTGACGTCCGAGGTGCCTACCCATACCATGATGGGCATCATAATGACGGTGTTTTTAGGATTGTTGATTGTCACCAGTCGGCGCCTGGGGATGATCATTCACGACAATATTTCACTGCGGGTCAGCATGGCTGCCCGGGAAGCGACGATTTACCACCAGGCCTACTACGATGAATTAACCGACCTGCCAAACAGGCGCATGTTCATCGAGCGGCTTGAGACGCTTTGCACCGATGAAAAGTACGCCAGTGGCCTGCTGCTGTTCATGGATCTGGACCGTTTCAAGCTGATCAACGATACGCTTGGCCACGCTGCCGGTGACGATTTGCTGATCCAGGTGGCGCGCCGCCTGGAGAGGTGTTTACACGAAGGTGATATGGCCGCTCGACTCAGCGGTGATGAATTCGTACTACTGGCCTTGACTAACACCCCCACGGCAAAGGCGCTGGACGACTGGTCTGAAGCTTATATGCAGGAGATCCAGCATGCGCTTTCGGGCGCTTACAGACTGGATAACCACTGGGTAGATGTAACGCCAAGTATTGGTTATACCTGTTTTCAATCTTGTGGTTGTCAGCATGACGAGTTATTGAAAGAAGCCGACCTGGCCATGTACCAAGCCAAAATGGGAGGCCGCGCGCAGCGTCGACGCTATCAGCCGTGGATGCTGGAGGAAGCCAAAAAACTGGCCCGGTTCCGTTCACCCAATGACGATTCGACTAGCTGAGCTGGCCACTGACCAGCAGCCACAGCGCGATCAAAGCGAAATGACCGGGGTACCAGGCCAGCCATAAGCGCCTGGGCATGGTCCACTGGAGGGTGGGTATGCGCTGTGCGGCGCCTGCGGCAATCACCAGCACGACAATACAGGTGCCTACCGTAAACGACTTGGCCATGTCGGAAGCATTCATCTGGCCCGCTATCCACAAGGCCGGAAAGGCCGCCAGCCCCGACCAGAGCCGCGCTGAAAAATCACCCTCCGCGTCGTTCAACGCCTGCATGGCAAACATCAACAAGGGAATCAATAGTAACCCGTAGTGGTGATACTCGACCCAAAAGCCGAGCAGATACCATAGGGTAACCCCTGCCGCGGCACCCCCCAGCAGCCAGCCAAAGTGAATGCTTTCCTGCTGATAATGCTGCCACCCCAACCGTACCAGTGAACCCAGTGTCAGGCCTGAAGCCAGGGTAAAGCAGATGTTGAGGATGAAGGCGTCGGATTCACGCGGCATCAGCATGTAAGGTAGCTGCGCGATCACCCCGATAATCAGCATGCGCCGTGCGTAACGTATCGGGTTGCGCGTATTGAACAGGCCGTGCCAGGCGACCATCGCGGCAAACAGTGGGAAGGCAATGCGGCCAACGGATGATCCCACCCAATCAATCCCCCAGCCATCCGGGACTACATAGCGCGATACATGGTCCAGCGTCATGGTGAGCAGGGCGAGCCATTGCGCCCAGCCCGTCCAGTGTGACGAGGGTCTCGCTGAAACCGCCATAGTACCTCCCTGTGAATGACGCCAAGTTGGATTTAGCAATAATGGGGTAAATGCTGCTAATGCAAAGACCGATAGATAAGGCGTCGGTTCATTTAGGGCTAAATGAATGTCGGTAGGAGGCTGTAGAGGCAAGATCTTGCTGAAAGTAGAAACCCCTCCCCAGCATCCCAGGGAGGGGCGGTTGCTTACTCTGCTTCGAAGTAACGTGCGTAGATTTCGTCGTAGGTGCCGTTTTCGCGGAGGGTTTCAAGGGCGTCGTTGAACTGCTCGGCGAGGGCTTCATCGCGCTGGCGGAAGGCAATGCCGAAACCGTCGCCGAAGTATTCTTTCGGCTCGGTTAGCATCTCGCCGACAACGGTGTAATCGCCTTCTTCGCTATCCAGCAGGGTTGATTTACCTACCGGGAAGTCGAGGAACAGGATGTCCAGACGCTCGGACTCCATGTCCAGCACCATGTCGTCGGCGGTTGCGTAGCGGTTGATGTCCGCTACATCGCCGTACATGTCGGTGACGTAGTTATCCTGCAGGGTGCCGCGCTGCACACCGATGGTCATGCCGGTGAGCGCTTCCTCGCTGATGCTTTCAAGCTCGGTACCTTCAGGCGCAAACCAGGCGGACGGCGGTGTGATGTAAGGGTCGGAGAACAGTACCTGCTCGCGACGGTCATCGTTGATGGTCATGGACGACATGATGGCATCGTATTTACGTGACAGCAGGCCCGGAATGATACCGTCCCAGCCTTGAACGACCCATTCGCAGCTAACGCCGATTTCTTCGCAAAGGGCGTTGCCCAGGTCAATATCGAAGCCAGTGAGGTCCCCGTCAGGTGTGCGGTATTCCATTGGCTCGTAGGGAACATCCACGCCGATGCGCACTTCTTCGTAATCCTGTGCCTGGGCGCTGGACGCGGCAATCGCCAAGCCAAGTAGTGAAAGAGTTAGGACTTTTTTCATTATGAGTCTCCTGATGGACGCAATTCACCGTATGGTGAGGAACATAACCTTCGTCAGCTTAGCGCCGACAACAATGTTTTGTCGACGTATGAACCAACGTTTGTTTCACACTAGCCTGTTTGGGGTTGTAGATGGGCCAGCAGTTTTTTCTCCAGATGGCGGAAGAAATATAGAATGGCAAAGGTCAGGCACAGATAAATGGCCGCGACGAACAAGAAGGCCTCGAAGGGCGCATAGTAACGGGCATAGACAAAGCGTGCCGCACCGGTCAGGTCCATGATGGTGACCACGCTTGCGATCGCGCTGGCGTGGAGCATGAAAATCACTTCATTGCCATAGGCGGGCAGGGCGCGGCGGAAGGCACTGGGAATGATGATGCGACGCATGGTCAAACCGGGCGACATGCCGTAAGCCCGCGCAGCCTCGATTTCGCCTTTCGAGGTGGACTTGATGGCGCCCCGAAAAATTTCGGTCGTGTAGGCAGCGGTATTGAGCGTGAAGGCAATCAGTGTCGGTACAAAAGGATCTTCCAGAATGACCCACAGCCAGGTCTCCTGAATGCCGTCAACGAACACCACGCCGTAATAAATCAGGTAGAGCTGGATGAGCAGCGGGGTACCGCGAAAGACATAGGTGTATGCAAAGATGGGCCACTTGATCCAGGCATGCCTGGAGCCGCGACCAATAGCGAGTGGCACCGCCGCAATAAGCCCGATAACCAGCGAGAGAAAGACGAGTTGGACGGTGGTCGTCAGGCCTTCGCCATAGTGCGACAGCGTTTGCAGGGTGAAAATGCTGTTGTCGGCGAGCTGGGTTTCCAGCCAGTTGAGTAGGGATTCCATTAGTCTGACTCCCCGTACCCGATATCATAGCGCTTTTGCAGGCGGACAAATATCCACTCCGAGACGCTGGCGATCAACAGATAAATGAGCGCCACCACAATCATGAAGGTGAACGGCTCGCGGGTGGCCTTGGAGGCCTCGGATGCCACTCGGACCATGTCGGAAAGTCCGATGACCGAGACCAGCGCCGTGGTCTTTAGCAATACCATCCAGTTATTGGACAGGCCGGGCAGAGCGTGGCGCATCATTTGTGGGAAGCGGATCCGCCGGAATACCAGTGAATTGCTCATGCCATAGGCTTTGCCGGCTTCGATTTGGCCGTGATCGACCGCCATGAAGGCGCCGCGGAAGGTTTCGCCCATGTAGGCGCCGAAAATCAGCCCGATGGTCACCACACCCGCAACAAACTCATTGATATTAATAAAAATATCGATATCGAATTGATAATAGAGCCAGTCGGTGATCATGTTGACGCCGATTTGTCCGCCGAAAAACAGCAGCATCATCAGCACCAGGTCGGGAACGCCGCGGATAACGGTGGTGTAGAGCGTCGCGATACGGTGAGCAAGCCAACTGCGCGACATCTTCGCGCTGGCAGTGATAAGCCCGAGTACCACGGCGAGAAGCAGTGATAACAACGCTAGCTGCAACGTTACGCCGGCGCCTTCCAGCAAGCGCGGGCCGTAACCATGATGATCAAGCATAGTATGCCTCGCGAATCAGTATTTAGGGGCCAGGAACTGCTGCAGGCGGGGAGATTGAGGGTTGCCGATGAGTTCTTCAGGCGGCCCCGCTTCTTCCACCCTTCCTTCATGAAGATAAATGACCTGGCTGGAGACGTCCCGGGCGAAGCTCATTTCGTGGGTGACCACCACCATGGTGCGGCCTTCTTCGGCCAGGCCGTGCATGACCTTGAGGACGTCGCCTACCAATTCGGGGTCCAGCGCCGAGGTGGGTTCATCGAACAACATGACCTCCGGGTCCATGGCCAGCGCACGGGCAATGGCACCACGCTGCTGCTGGCCACCCGACATCTGCGCCGGGTAGGCATTGGCGCGGGCCGTCAGTCCGACCCTTTCGAGAAGCGCATGGGCGTGCTCGATGGCTTCCTTCTTGGGTTTGCCCAGTACATGGATCGGCGCCTCGATGATGTTTTCGAGCAGCGTCATGTGGGCCCACAAATTAAAGCTTTGAAACACCATCGACAGCTTGGCGCGCATCTGCACCACCTGCTTCCAGTCGGCGGGCTCGCGGCCACGACGAGTGTTCTTGAAGCGGATTTGTTCGCCGTGCACGTAAAGGTCGCCTTCGTCAGGCTGTTCAAGCAGGTTCATGCAGCGCAGGAAGGTGCTTTTGCCAGACCCCGATGCCCCGATAAGGGTGATGACATCCCCTTTATGGGCCTGTAGGGAAAGGCCTTTCAGAACTTCCGTATCGCCGAAACGTTTTTTTATATGTCGCACTTCAAGAGGAATAGGCGTAGCGGCCATGTGCTTGGCTCCAATACTGAGTTGCCGCGGCAACAGTGAATGTTGATGGCGGCTGGCGCGAAAAAAGGGGCGATTCTATCAGGCTAAACGGCGGATGCACGTTCTCCTGGTGTTTTTAGTGGCTCGACGTTAGTCGTAGACAACGCCAAGCGGGTGATCATCGCCAGTGGATTGTTGTTGTCATCCCTTCATCCTGTGGGTGGCGCGCAGGGAACCACCAAGAGCGCGGCGCGTGCCCCAATTTCGACATTGGCATTGGGAAATACCACGTGGAGTGGGGTATCGCCCACTCGATATTCACCGGTTTGGCTGTCGTTGGCCAGGCAGGTTCCAGGCGCAAAACGGGTGAAATTGGGGGTGTCATCGTCGAAGCACAGCGTGAAATTGTCGCCGTGACGCATCAACTCATGCTGAACGCGATAAAACGTTATCGACTCAATATCGCTTTTTGTCGGCTCGGCGCCTTCGCTGAGATGACCCAGCAGTACCAGCATCGGCGTGAGCGACGCCATGTCGTTCTGCCCGAAAGGGGCTACCCGGCCGAGCTCGAAAGTAAACGATTGAGCGCCGTGATAATGCTTGCTGTAGTGGGAGAATGTCCAGCTATGTTGGTGCTGGTGCAAAACGGCCTGCATGTCGGCAGCGGCCAGCCACTGCCACTGTTCGCCGTGTGTGTCGCTATCCCCATAGGGCTCCACGACAAAGCGGGGGTAGAGACTGGCGCGAATCGCCGTGTGCAGATCGTAGTGGAGCTTGGGTAATGCAGCGTTGTCGCTGAAAAAGTCATCAACCTCGGTCATCAGCTGGCGTGCTCGGGCCGGTTCGTCGCCGTTGGCAGAGAGCCCGCGCTCAAATAGCCGGTTGAGGTTGGTGTGGATGAAGCGCTGCTGGGCCTTGAGGGCGGGAATATTGCCGAGAATCACCAGCACCGGGGCGCCGAGCGTTAGCGTTCCGGCTTCCAGCTCACTCAGCCAGACACCTATCAGCTCGACAGGGGCGGTTTCGTTGCCGTGAATGGCGGCTGAAAAGATACAGGCGTGCGCATCGGGTCGTTGACGGTGCGGCGTCAGGCGCAGAACGCCGGGCGCGCTGATGTCGAAGCGACCGCTGGCAAAACTGCCTTGGCGGGGCGTATCGCGCTGATCGTCGAGGGTCCAGTCCAGCCACTCGCCTAGCATGCTGGCACCTCGTGGCGGGTAACAGCGCCAGAGAGAGAACTTCGCCGGGTAACGTTGTGTTGTGTCATTGGCAGTGCAACAAGCTGATAAACGTGGCCTACCTTTACCATCTTCCGCTTGACCGGCAACCCTTGGCGTCGTTCGAATGAAAAAGCGCGGTGGCATCGTGAAAGATTGCCGATAAAAAACGCCCGGAAGCGACTTGCTGTGCAACTCGGGCGTTATCGATCCTCTCAATGGTCAAGCCGAACGCTGGCGCTGCATTTCTTCATTGTATTCTTCGGCAAGCGCGGTTTTCTGCGGATCTTCAAGGCCTCGTCCGGCGAGCTGAAAGACCTCGTGCTCTTCTTCATCCAGGTGATGGGTGACCAGATGCTGGAGTTTCTTGGCGTGGGTCAGCCAACTGGTTGCGCTGAAATCGGTGTCGTCGAGCAACTCGATCATTTCGTCGATTTCGTGGTGCTCAGCCACGCTGTGGCGGGCTTTTTCCTGGGTCAGGTCAACGTCCATCATGGGAATGTAAAGCGCGCGTTCTTCGGCATTGGCGTGAAATTTCAATTCCGCGCGAACCTGCTTGTAGAGCTGCTCCCTTTCATCGCTATCGCCATGGGTTTCCACCAGGCGCGCCAGAAGGTCACGCTGAATATCATGATCTTTACGCAGGGCTTCAAAAATTGTCATTCCTTTCTCCATGGATGCGGGGGGTGAAATAAAACTAGTCAGCGAATGACGAAAGCGCAAATGGCAGAGCATCGATGAAATCGATTCTCGCGGTCGAAAACATTCGCTTTTTTATACGTGCCATTAGGTTATGTTGTACCTATCTACTCAGACATCACTGATTGCAGCGCAAAGGAGTGAGCAATGACGAAAGTATTGGTGCTTTACTATTCCATGTATGGTCACATCGACACGCTGGCGGCGGCTGTCGCCGAGGGTGCCAAGCGCGTCAATGGCGTTGAGGTTACCGTCAAGCGCGTGCCCGAAACCATGCCGGAAGATGCCTTCAAGAATGCCGGTGGCAAGCAGGATTTCACGACGCCTGAAGCCTCGCCGCAGGAGCTTGCCGATTACGATGCCATCATCTTTGGCACGCCAACGCGTTTCGGCAACATGGCCGGTCAGATGCGTACCTTCCTCGACCAGACCGGTGGGCTGTGGGCGAATGGCGCGCTGCGTGGCAAGGTGGCCAGCGTATTCACCTCTACCGGCACCGGCGGTGGCGATGAAATGACCATCACCTCTACCTGGACCACATTAGCCCACCACGGCATGGTGATCGTGCCGATTGGCTATGGTATCGAAGAGCAGTTCGATATTTCCAAGGTAAGTGGCGGTACGCCCTACGGCGCTGCCACCATCGCCGGTGGTGACGGCTCTCGCCAGCCGGATGATCGCGAGCTGAAAATTGCCCGCTTCCAGGGTGAGCATGTCGCAGGCATCGCGGCCAAGCTGGCAAGCTAATCGTTTGCATCTGTGACACAAGAAAGCCTCGTCGGAATTATCCGGCGAGGCTTTTTTAGTCATCAATAGAAACAAATAGCCATTGGCTACGCACCACGCGTTGCCGTATAGATGGTGTAGACGGATTGGCTGGCGGTCATGAATAGCCGGTTACGATCCTGGCCCGCAAAACACACGTTCGAACAGACTTCGGGCAGCAAGACACGTCCGAGCAAGGTGCCTTCCGGGGAGAAGACCACGACGCCATCGATACCTTCTCCACCATTGGCACTTGACCAGATATTGCCATCCACATCGCACGTCATGCCGTCGAAAATCGTGTCTTCGCTGGTCACGATTACTTGCCGGTCGCTGACGCTGCGGCCGTCTTCGCCGAGCGTCCAGCGGATGATGCGCGCGGGCTCGTCGAAGTGGGTAGGCGCGCTGTCACTTGCGTAGAATCCCTCGCCATCCGGTGTCATTACGATACCGTTTGGCTTATGAATGTCACTGGTCAGCAGGATGGGCTCATCGAGGCTGTCATCGACGTAATAGATCGCCGTGTCGAGCTCCAGGTCGCGTTTTTTACCCTCATAGTCGAAGTGAGCACCATAGCCTGGATCGGTGAAAATCACGCCTCCTGACGGTAGGGCAATGACATCATTGGGGGCGTTGAGTGGCTTGCCTTGAAAGCGCTCGGCGAGCACCGTGGTGCTGCCATCCCACTCGTAGCGCAGAACGCGTGAGGGGTAGTGTTCACAAGCGATGAGTCGGCCCTGATGATCGAAGGTGTTGCCGTTGGAGTGCCCGACATTGTCCCTTAGAACGCTGACTTGCCCCGTGGCTTCGTCCCAGCGCATCTGCTTGGCACGGGGGATGTCGCTGAACACGACATAACGACCGATGGCGTTCCATGCGGGTCCTTCTGCCCAAAGCCCTCCGCTCCAGTGTCGCTCCAGAGGACTGTTGAAAATCATGTAATCACTAAAACGTGGATCCTCGACCTGCCAGGCATCGATGGGATAACGCTCCGGGGTGGGGCCTTTTGCGGTCTGCCAGGCAAAGAGCAGAGGTGATGTACTGACGGCGGCCAGGGTGGCCGTTGCCGAAAGAAACTGACGGCGTCCGAGTTTCATAGCATTGTCCTGATTGTTGTTTGAGAACTTGTTATGAGCGAAGTGAAGCAGGCTTCACGCGCTCTCAGGAAAATGTAGAACATAAAGATGTGGAAGTCATACATTGGCTGCCCGGTTGAGCTTGTTCGGGCAGCCAGTTGCTATGTAAGTGGACGCCTACGCAAATACGTTGCCATGACGACGTCAGTGCGCGGCAATCCGTTCGGCAATGGCCTTGCCAAGGCTTTCTGTGCTGCCTTGCCCGCCAACATCCCGGGTGAGAACCTGGCTATCGCCGTCACTCAACACGGCTTCAATGGCGGTGACCATTGCTTCCCCGGCTTCTTGATAACCCAGGTGTTCGAGCATCATGGCGCCGGACCAGATCTGGCCGATGGGGTTGGCAATGCCCTTGCCGGCAATATCCGGTGCGCTGCCGTGGACCGGTTCAAACAGACTGGGGAAGTTACCTTCCGGGTTGATATTGGCCGAGGGCGCAATGCCGATGGTGCCGGTACAGGCGGGGCCCAGATCGGAAAGAATATCGCCGAACAGGTTGCTGCCCACCACCACGTCGAACCAGTCCGGGTGCAGCACAAAGTTGGCGGTGAGGATATCGATGTGGAATTTATCCACGGCGATCTCTGGATAGCTGTTGGCCATTTCCGTCACGCGCTCATCCCAGTAGGGCATGGTGATCGAGATGCCGTTGGACTTGGTGGCCGAGGTCAGCTTTTTACGCGGGCGGGTCTGCGCCAGGTCAAAGGCGTACTTGAGGACCCGGTCAACGCCGGTGCGGCTCATCACCGTTTCCTGAAGGACGATTTCGCGCTCGGTGCCTTCATACATTTTGCCACCGATGCTCGAGTACTCGCCCTCGGTGTTTTCGCGCACGACATAAAAATCGATATCGCCAGGCTCGCGGCCTGCCAGCGGGCTTTTGATACCGGGCATCAGCTTGCACGGGCGCAGGTTGATGTACTGGTCAAAGCGGCGGCGGAACTGCAACAGCGAGCCCCACAGGGAAATATGGTCGGGCACCTTGTCCGGCCAGCCCACCGCGCCATAAAACAGCGCATCGAAGCTTTTCAACTGCTCGAACCAGTCATCCGGCAACATGCTACCGTGTTCCAGATAGTAGTCGCAGCTGCCGAACTCAAAGGTGGTGAATTCCAGCGGGATGTTAAAACGCTTGGCGGCAGCTTCCAGAGCACGGATGCCTTCGGGCATGACTTCGGTGCCAATGCCGTCGCCGGCAATCACTGCAATACGGTGGGCCATGGTGACTCCTGGTTAGATAGGGCTAACGATGCGATTAAGGTGTCGTTTATTAAGGTGTCGCGGTGATGTGAGTGTAGCCCCTATAGCAAAGAAGATAATTAGTCTATGATGCAAGCTATTGTTGCCCTGAGGTGAAGAATCAGTGACTCCCCTGGATGATTTGGCCTTTTTTCAGCAGCTGGCGCGTGCCGGTAGCTTGACCGCCACCGCGCGGGAGCTGGGGCTCTCGCTGTCGGCGGTCAGCAAGCGGCTAAAACAGCTGGAAGCCCGGTTGGGCGTCATGCTGGCGGCGCGAACCACGCGGCGTCTGACGCTGACCGCTGAGGGTGAGCACTACCTGGCCCGCGGGGGATTGATTCTTGAAGAGCTCGACGAGCTGGAAAATGGCCTCGGGGATTCGTTCAGCCAGGCACTCGGCGGGCGTTTGCGGGTAAATGCCACCTTCGGCTTCGGCAGGCGACATGTCGCGCCGTTGCTATCCAGCTTTTGTGTCGAGAACCCGGGGATTGAAAGCTGGCTGGAATTGACCAATTTTCCGCTGAACCTCAGCGACCACGGTTTTGATGTGGGGGTGCGCATCGGGGAGCCGCCGGACTCCCGCCTGGTGGCGCGGCGCATCCTGGTCAATCGTCGCGTGCTTTGCGCATCACCCAGCTACCTCGAACGGATGCCTGCGTTAACCACCCCTGCAGATCTGGCGCAGCATAGCTGTCTGGTCATCCGCGAAAACGACAGTGATTTCCCACTGTGGAGATTCGAGCGCTGCGGCTCGCCCGCCGATGTTCAAGCGGTAAAAGTCAGCGGTCGACTGGCCAGTAACGACGGTGAGGTGGTGACCCGCCTGGCGCTCGAAGGCCACGGGGTGATGCTGCGTTCCTGGTGGGATGTCAACGAGTACCTTGCCAGCGGCGCGCTGGTGCCGTTGTTACCCGGCTGGCAAGGCGTACGCGCGGATTTCTACGCCCTATTTGAACATCGTCGTCATATACCCAGACGCATCAGTGCCTTTATCGATTACTTGCAGCAAGAAATGGCAATGCGCGTGCCTGCCATGCCGCTTTAGCGCTCGGGGCATGTATCATCATGGGCGACATTGATCAGTTCGTCGGTCGGGAAGTCCAGCTCGGCCGCCCGTTCGCGCAGGCGGTTTTCCAGCTCGCTGTCCATGTCCGGGGTACGCGAGAGAATCCAGAGATAATCGCGGTTGGGGCCTGATACCAGTGCCCACTGGTAGTCGTCATCCAGCGCCAGAATGTTATAACCGCCGTAGAAGGGGCCAAAGAAGCTGACTTTGAGTCGGCCGATATCGTCATCGTCGATAAAGTAAGCGCGCCCTTCGGCTTCGTCCCAGGCCTGCTCCTCCGGGTTGTAGCCGCGGTTGATCACTCTGACGCCACCATCCTCGCGAAGGCTGTATGTTGCCGTCACGCATTGCAGCCCTTCCTCGAAGGAATGATCCAGCCGGGCGATTTCGTACCATTGGCCCAGGTAGCGGTCCAGCTCAAAGCCGGTAACGGGCTGAGTGCCGTCGGGGATGCCGGTACAACCGGCAATGGCGGCACTGCCGAGGACGACCTTCCATGATTTTAACACCTTCCATGGTTTTAACATTGTGTGCTCCTGGGGTGACGGGCGTTTGCTAATTCGGGCGTCGCCAATAACAATGAGTAGAATGGAATGACACACCCATAATGTTAAGGCGAGGGTTATGTGGCACCAGGATGAGATTCACCTAACCGAGCGGCCACGGGGCTTCCATCTTATCACCCAAGAGCTGGTCGGGGCGCTACCCTGGCTGGCGGAATGTGAGATGGGCATTTTGCATCTGCAGTTACTGCATACTTCAGCTTCGCTGACCCTCAATGAAAATAGCGACCCGGATGTTCGCCATGATATGGACGCTTTCATGCGTCGCCTGGTGCCGGAGGGGCTGGATTATTTCCGTCATACGCTGGAAGGCCCGGATGACATGCCCGCCCATGTCATGGCAAGCCTGTTGGGTACGCAATTAACCTTGGCGGTGCGTGATAGCCGCCTGGTGCTTGGCACATGGCAGGGGGTCTGGCTCGGTGAACACCGTGAGCAGGGTGGTCCTCGGCGTGTCATGGCGACACTTACCGGGAAAGCTGACCCGTAGTCGCCTTTTACAACGACTCAATGACGGGGTGCGAGGGCAGGTTGAAGCGAGGGGCTGTTTCCAGGGCCGGGAAAGGCTCCCGGCAATTTTGGCATTCCCGCCTTCCATGGCGGTCTGATGGAAAGATAGCCCCTCGACAACGCTACCGGTGAGCGTTACTCGTTGAGCTGAGCTTCAATAACCGGCCAGGCGGGGTCGCCGTCGGTGGTGGTCACGTCGGCGAGCATGGCTTCCACCCGCTCGGCGTTTTCGTTGATCCACTGCTCGGCGACACTGTCCAGTTCACGCTCTTCCTGGCCGAACTGCTGGATCATCCAGCTTTGTTCTTCGGCGCTGAAGGTGAACTGTTCAAAGAACGTCACGACATTGGGGTTGGCGTCGGCGTAGCCAGAACGCATCAGGGTGAGCACTTCGCTTTCACCATTGTTCTCGCCGAACAGGTCTTTCTCGTCGTCGAGATAGCGCATCGGCAACTCAAGGTTCATCCAGTGAGGCGTCCAGCCAACCCACACAATGGGTTCTTCGCGAGAGATCGAGTCACTCGCGGCGGAAAGCATCGCGACTTCGCTGGTGTCGACCAATTGCCAGTCGCCGAGTCCCCAGATGTCGTTATCAATGGCGTTATTGAGGATTTCGCTGGCCGCCGAACCGGCACCAAAGCCATGAATCTTGCCATCCAGTTGGTCACGGTAGTCGTCAAGATCGGCAAAGCTTTGCAGGCCGTCTTCATAGAGGTATTCGGGCACGGCCAGCGTCATTTGCGCGCCATCGACGTTGTTGGCCACATCGACCAGTACGCCCGATTCCTTGCGCGGGTTGAACATCTCGCGCTGGGCAGGCAGCCAGGCACCCAGGAAGGTATCGATGTCGCCGCTTTCAATCCCCTGGTAAATCACCTGCAGGCCGATTTCCTGAGTGGTGGTTTCGTAGCCTAGCGGGTTGAGCAACTGTTCGGCGATGGCGGTCTTGACGGTAATGCCCGGCCAGGCGGGTACGCCAAAGTCGAGGGTTTCGTCATCGGCGTGGGCTGCCGAGGCAAACAACGCTACGCTGGCAAAGGCAATGCCTGAGGCGAGAGGTTTCAGGTGTGTCATACGATCGATCTCCTTGCTTGGTTTATTATCAATGCATTCGCTCGTTATGCGCTTCTCATGAACTACGTGCGAGGACGCGCAGCTTGGAAGCGAGCATGTCACGGTCTAGATAGGTGCCCTGCAAGTGACGTGCGCCGCTGTTGGGGTCGAATTCACGCCGTCCATGAAGGACGCGGCGGTTGTCGAACGCCACCATCTGGCCAGGTAATAAGGTGAACTCGATCTGGTGCGCTTCGCTGTGAAACAGCTGCCACAGAACGCGGTAGGCGCGGTACCAGGCGGCCATCTTGGGCGCCGGCAGGTGCAGCGTGTCGCGAATCCAGTTGTTTAGGCGGATTTCGATGAGGTTACCGTCAGCGTCGAGCTTGATGACCGGCTCGCGTACCGAGATATCGTGCGTGTCATCCTGAAAGCGAAAATCGATGGCGGTTTCGCTCAGAATCTTCAGGGCTTCCGGGTCCTGCTGGCGTAATGCATCGACCACCCGGGCGCCGTCGGCAAACAGCGATTGGCCGCCATTCGCCTCGTTCTGCAGGCAGTAGAGCAGTTGAATATCCGGCGGCTGACGCCAGTTGGGCAGGTCGATGTGCAGCGGCAGGCCGACGGCAGTATAGGCAGCATTGTTGGGGTTGGGCTTTGAGCGAACATCAAAGCGCGAACCAAAGTTGGTGGCACGCTGGGGTCCGATACGCTCCGCCAGGCGGCTGACTTCTTCCTCAACCAGCGGGCCTTCGGTGATCAGCGCCAAACCGTCGCGCAACATGGCCGTCAGCCAGGCTTTTTCGCCCTCGGGCGTCAGGAAATCGGCATGACGAATGCGCTCGGGGGTGAACTGATCCCGCCAGGGGGCCAACGATGGAACGGCCGTGGGGATCTCGGTTTCCGGACGGCGCTGGTAAAGCCAGCCGCTGTGGAAGGCACTTTCGTGGCCATCCTGCCAGGTCAGGTAAAGATGGCCTCCGGCAAGTTCGATGGTCGGCGTTTCACTGATATCCTCAAGCGGCAGGTACAACCGCTCGTGGGTTTGCGGGTGCCGACAGGCGGGGCAGGCGCAATGGTCGCGCAGCCACAGCAGCGGTAGCGTGGTGTGCTGGCCATCCTGCCACGTGAGGCGAATGCCTTCATCGGTAGGCACCGCCTCAGTCAGTGATGGGCCGTCCTGATAGGGGGCTAATTCACCCATTTGGGGCGCTTGGTATTGCTCTTCAGCGAAAACGGCACTGTTCATCACTTCCTCCCGGCATTGACTAAATAACGCCCATCTAGGATGCGCAGTCGCAATGGCAGTGACAAACGATTAATCTGGCCCCTAAGACCTCACTCAGCTTATAGGTAGCTTTTTCATGAACTCGTTGCCGCCACTACTATGGCTACAAGCCTTTGAAGCCGCTGCTCGAACGCTCAGCTTTACCGCCGCAGGCAATGAGCTTGGGGTGACCCAGGCAGCGATCAGTCAACGTATCCGGCTGCTGGAAGACCGTCTGGGGCAGAAGCTTTTCGTTCGCCATGCCCGCAGTCTTACCCTGAGCCCCGCCGGGCAGGCCTGGTTACCCAGCATTCACGATGCCTTTGCGCGTATTAGCGAAGGGACGTCCGAGGTTTTCGGCATGACCAGTGAACAGCCGGTCACGTTGCGCGCGACGCCGGTCATTCAGCAGTCGTGGCTGGCGCCCCGGCTTATTCAACTGCATCGTCAGCACGCCCAACTCTCCCTGCGCCTGGTCAGCGCTATCTGGCCCGATGACTTTGGCCCAGAAGGGGCGGATATTGAAATTCGCTACGGGCGTGGGGAATGGAGTGGTGTCGAGATGTGGCCGCTGGGTGATGAGCAGCTATTGCCGGTGTGCTCTCCGCAGGTTGCCAAAACGCTGACCTCACCGGAAGCCTTGGCCGGGCACACCCTGCTCCACGCCGTGGGCTTTGGGGTCGGCTGGCCCGGCTGGTTACAGACGGCGGGGGTGTCGCATCTGGAGGCACAATGCCATGCGTTGACCTGCGATAATCAGGTCATGACACTGGCGCTGGCAAGCCAGGGAGGCGGTGTTGCGCTGACGCATCGTCGCCTGCTCGAGCAGCGCGATGATCTCGTGGCCCCATTTTCACTAAGCGTGCCAAGCGATGAGCGTTTCTGGCTGGTAAGGCCGAGCCGTCGTATCGTTAGCGAAGACGCTGAAACGGTATGGCAGTGGTTGATAAACGCGATTTAGAAGGAGAGTAAAACGATGCCCCGGCCCGAACTACTCGAACAGATCTATACCATTGTCGATCAGATACCGGCGGGGCGGGTGACGACCTACGGGCGGATTGCGGCAATGACCGAAGGCGCGACCCCGCGCATGGTGGGTTCTGCAATGCGCCACTTGCCGGACGGTCACCAGTTGCCCTGGCACCGGGTCATTGCCGCGTCGTTGAAGCTTGCCGACCACGGCGGCGCAGCCCGCCAGCATCAAAAACTGCGCGATGAAGGTGTGGCGTTTGATGCCAAGGGGCGCGTCCCTGCGCACCTTGTCTGGCCTGACTGACAGAAGCTGGTATAGGTGATGAGGCATGGAACAACTCGTAGCGGGGGTTTTTCGCCATGGATGGCGAAAGTAGCGCCCATGGACGGGTTCACAGCGCCCCCGCGTAGGGTTGTTCCATGCCGGTTCAGATGTCATCTCACGGCTTTATTAGAAAGCCAATAACAACGCCGCCTGATAAAGGCGGCGTTGTCGGTTTTGTGGCTATTTTAGGAGCGGTTGCTAGTCGTCGAGGTTGGCGCCTGACTTCCAGGACCAGTCGCGCCAGCGCAGGTCGAAGAGATCCTTGCGGCGGTCTTTCAGGTTGGTTACCGAGCCTTCGGCGCGCACCACGGTCAGGCGGGTCAGGTCCAGGTCCGAGAAGAAGATCATCTCGGTATTGGGCGTGGTTTCCGCCAGCACCGCGTCATGGGGGAAGGCGAAGTCGGATGGCGAGAACACCGCCGACTGTGCGTACTGGATATCCAGGTTCTCGATCGACGGCAGGTTACCCACGCTGCCGCACAGCACCACGTAGCACTCGTTTTCGATGGCGCGCGCCTGGGCGCAATGGCGCACCCGCAGATAACCGTTCTTGGTGTCGGTCCAGAAAGGCACGAACAGAATGTCCATATCCTGATCGGCAAGCAGGCGGCCCAGTTCAGGGAACTCAACGTCGTAGCAGATCAGTATGCCCACGCGGCCCGCGTCGGTATCGAACACCTGCAGGTCGTCGCCGCCTTCGATGACCCAGTCGCGGCGCTCCTGGGGGGTGATATGCAGCTTCGACTGCTTCTCGATGCTGCCATCGCGGTGCAGCAGGTAGGTGACGTTATAAAGCCGGTCATCCTCGCCCGCCTCGATCATCGAGCCACCGATGATATTGATGTTGTAGGACACCGCCATCCGCGACAGCTCGGCGACAAAGCGCTCGGTAAAGCCCGCCAGAAAGCGAATCGCGCCCATCTGGTCCTGCTGGGCTTCACGGTCCTGCAGCCCCATCAGCGGCGCGTTGAACAGCTCCGGAAAGACGGCAAAGTCACTTTGGTAATCCGACAGTGCGTCCACAAAGTACTCGATCTGCTGTAGGGCGGCTTCGACGGAAGAGAACTCGCGCATCTGCCACTGCACTGCCCCTACCCGCACCTGGGTCGGGCGGGTGTCCAGCACGCTTTCTGCGGGTTCGAAGAGGATGTTGTTCCACTCAAGCAGCGTGGCGTAGCCCCTGGACTGCTCGTCTTCGGGTAGGTACTTGCGCAGCAGGCGCTTGACCTGGAAGTCGTTGGCCAACTGGAACGAGAGAATGGGGTCGTAAATCTCCTTACGCGATACTTTATCGATGTACTGGGCCGGGGACAGTTCATCGGAATGCTGATGGTATTCGGGAATTCGCCCACCCGCCAGAATGGCGCGCAGGTTATGCGAACGGCACAGCTCCTTGCGCGCCTCGTAAAGGCGGCGACCCAGGCGGTAACCCCGGTAGTCGGGATGAATCAGCACATCCAGGCCGTACATGGCGTCGCCATCCTGATCATTACGGATGATCTCGCGATGGCCGATCAGGTCGTCATACTTGTGCGGGTTGGAGAACTCGTCGTAATCCACCTGAACGGTCAGCGCTACACCAACCAGGACCCCATCGTCCTCGATAGCGATCTGGCCATCAGGAAACTCCTGGATCAGTTTATCGATCGTAAGCTTCGGCCAGGCACCCCCGATGTCGTGATACACCGCATCCATCAATGACTTCAGCTGTTCATAGTCATCGCTCGTCAGGTTGCGGAGATTAAGGTGCAGTTCTTCTAGGGACATGCATTACCCTTTGTGTGAAAACTATCGTGTCATGATAACACTCTCGATCGATAAACTGTGACAATGGCTCTACCCTTGTCACTCGGCGCTAACGAAAAACCCCGGCTAGATGCCGGGGCTTTTACAAGGTGACAAGAGTGGATGATCAGTCTTCGGGATCATTTGCAGAGTCGACACCGTTGTCTTCAGCGACTTCACCGTCTTCCAACTGTCCCTCAGGCTCTGTCGTACCATCGTCCGGATCGTTGGCACTCTCCGTGATGTTCTCGTCTTCTACTACCGCATCATCAGATATCATCGCATCTGGTTCGGACTGACCGTCAGAAGGATCATTGGCGGAATCGACGCTTGCTTCCGCTTCGTTCAATTCATGATCCTTCATGTCTTCATGATGTTCGGCAAATGCCATCCCTGACATCAAGCCAAATGTACCTACCAGCGCGACTGTCCTAATTACATTTTTCATGGCAAATCCTTATGATCTGGTTGAGTGCTTTATCATTCAAAGGTGTTGTTTCAATGAATGTGTGTACAAGTTTAGTGGAGATATTTTTTTTTACAAGTATGAATTTCATTAGCTGCGTTTACGCATGGCAGCACCTTCTCTCTTAAAGGCTTGGGCCAAGGGCTGGGTCAACGTTTGCGCCATGATGACGCCCGCCAATATCAGCAGACCACCGATAAAGTGGAAGCCCGCCACTTGCTCGCCCAGAAACGCCATGGCGATGAGGGCGCTGAACAGCGGCATCAGGTTGATGAAAATACTCGCCTGGCTGGCGCCAATTTGGCGGACGGCACGCATCCATAAAAAGGTGGTAATGATTGATGCCGGGATGCCTGCATAGAGGATGAGCCCTATGTTCTGGCTGTCCACCGGCGTCATCGGCCCCATTAGATAAGGCGGCAGCAGTAGCAGCACGGCAAAGCATACCTGGGCGTAAAGCATGACCCAGGGCGGCAACTTCATCGCCCAGCGCTTGAGCATGACGCCGTAAAGCGCATAGCAGGTAGCCGCCACCACCATCAGGGCGTCGCCATAGGCGACTTCCAGCTGTAGCAGGGAAAGCGGGTTGCCACGACCCAGCAGAACGGTCACGCCGATAAACGCCAGGATCCCACCCGCCACACCACCACGGGTGGGCGGCTCGCGTAAAATCAACGCACTCAACAGCACGGTCAGGAGCGGCACCATTGCTGCCAGTATGCCCATGTTGGTGGCGCTGGTGGTTTCCGCGGCGACATAGGCCAAGCCTTGCCACAGGCCCATGCCAAGCAGCCCCAGCAAAGCCAGTTTGGGCCAGTGGCGGCGGATTTCATCGCGGTGGCGTATGGCGGCAGGCAGTACAAAAGGCGTCATCACCAGCAGTGCCAGCAGCCAGCGCAAGAACGCGATGCTACTCGGTGCGATGGCCCCGACGGTCAACTGATTGATGGTCATGTTCCCCGACCAGATCAGCACAGTGGTCAGCGGGGCTAAAAAATACATCAATGGCATAGCACATTCCCTGGAAACAGTCCCTTATCGTTAGCCGAGTAATGTGACGCCCTTTTGCTGAGTGAGCAAGGCCCTTTCACAAGAACCTGTCGCTTGGACTTGTCATCAGTGCTTGTCATCAGAACGGGGGACTGTACGTGGCGGGCAGGATGTCATACGCTTGTTTGAATAATCATCGAATAACCCTCTGGAGAACCGTGATGACTCGTGCGCCTGCCTATCCGCATCTTTTCCGTCCGATCACACTGGGGCATTTAACGCTGCCAAATCGGGTGTTGATGGGCTCCATGCACACTAATCTGGAAGAAGCGCCCAACGGCTTTGAGCGGCTGGCTGCGTTTTATGCAGAGAGGACAAGGGCCGGGGTGGGTCTGATCGTAACAGGCGGTATTGCCCCCAATGCGGAGGGGGCGGTATTCCAGGGCGCCAACGCGCTGACCGAGGCATCGCAATTGGCAGAACATCGCCAGGTCGTCGACGCCGTTCACGCCGAGGGTGGGCATCTATGTATGCAGATTCTGCATGCCGGCCGCTATGCTTACTCGCCTGAGCTGGTGGCACCGTCGGCCATTCAGGCACCGATCAACCCTTTTACACCGCGCGCGCTAACCAGCGATGAGGTCGAGCAGCAAATTGCCGACTACGTGCACTGTGCGAATCTCGCTCAGCAGGCGGGCTACGATGGCGTTGAGGTGATGGGCTCCGAAGGCTATCTGATCAACCAGTTTATCTGTCAGCGGACCAATCAGCGCGACGACGAATGGGGCGGTGATTTCGAACGTCGGGTTCGCTTTCCCGTCGAAATCGTCAAACGCATCCGTGCCGCTGTCGGCGATTCATTTTTGGTCATCTTTCGCCTGTCGATGATCGACCTGGTGGAGGAGGGCAGCACCTGGGAAGAAGTCGTTGCCCTGGGGAAAGCCATTCAGGCGGCCGGTGCCGATGTGATCAATACCGGCATTGGCTGGCACGAAGCCCGGGTACCGACCATTGTCACCAGCGTCCCCCGAGCGGCGTTCAGCGAAGTGACCAAGCGCATGAAAGCGGCCCTGTCGATCCCGCTGATCACCACCAATCGTATCAACATGCCGGAGGTGGCAGAGCAGGTTCTGGCCGAAGGGCATGCCGACATGGTCTCGATGGCGCGGCCGTTTCTCGCCGACCCGGAATGGGTACGCAAGGCCGAAGCGGGGCTGGCCGACGAAATCAACACCTGTATCGCCTGCAATCAGGCCTGCCTGGATCACACCTTTGCGGGCAAGCTCACCTCCTGCCTGGTCAACCCTCGCGCCTGCCATGAAACCGAATTGACGCTTGAGCCTGCCCGCAAGGTGAAGCGCGTCGCGGTGGTCGGCGGCGGCCCGGCGGGCCTTGCGACAGCCGTGGAAGCGGCTCGCCGCGGCCATACCGTCGTACTGTTTGAGCGTCGTGGCGAACTCGGCGGGCAGTTCAACTACGCCCGCAAGATCCCCGGCAAAGAAGAGTTCAACGAAACGCTGCGCTACTACCGCGTGATGCTGGATAAACACGCCGTGGAGGTCCGCCTGAACACTGATGCCACCGTCGAATCCCTGGCGGACTTCGATGAGGTGGTGATTGCCACCGGCGTCATGCCCCGTGAACTGACGCTACCCGGTGCCGATCATCCCAAGGTGCTGAGCTATGCTGAAGCGATTGAACACCCTGAGCGCGTTGGGCCCACGGTGGCGGTGATAGGCGCGGGGGGTATCGGCTTTGATGTCTCTGAGTTGCTGGCCCATCAGGGGCACCCGACACTGGATCTGGCCGCATGGTGTGAGGAATGGGGCGTGGACCTTTCGATGGCGGCGCGGGGCGGTTTGAAAGCGCCCGCACCGCCTGCGTCGCCAAGGGAGATCGTCATGCTGCAGCGTAAAACCTCCAAGCCGGGTAAATACCTGGGCAAGACGACGGGCTGGGTACATCGCGCATCGCTCAAACAGCGCGGCGTCAAAACCCTCACCGGCTGTGAGTACCTCAAGATCGACGACGACGGTCTACATATCCGCCAAGAAGGGCGGGATCAGGTGCTCGACGTGGCTTCCATCGTGGTCTGCGCAGGTCAGGAATCGGTGCGGGACCTGATCGCGCCGCTGGAGCAGAAAGGCCGCCGCGTGCATGTGATTGGCGGCGCCGATGAAGCCGCTGAGCTGGACGCCAAGCGCGCCATTGACCAGGGCACCCGTCTGGCCGCTTCCTTATAGCACTGAAATGGCGATAGACTGGGTGTAACCTAGTTATTAAGTCTAACGAGTCCAAACGGTGTGGGTGGCACCCAGCTCACGCCGCCAGACCGTTAGACGAAAAGGATTGCCCACAAGGACTCGCCATAAGGATTATCGCCATGACCTCGGAGTGTACCCCACGATTTTTGGCCAGTGATAACACCTCCGGTATTTGCCCGGAAGCCATGGAATATCTGCTGCAAGCCAACCAAGCCGATGACCTCGCTTACGGCAATGACCGCTGGACAGCCCGGGCCGCCGATCGTTTTCGCGATATGTTCGACTTCGATTGCGACGTGTTTTTCGTCTTCAACGGCACCGCTGCCAATTCACTGGCTCTCTCCGCCATGGGGCGTAGCTACCACAGTGTGATCTGCCATGAGCTGGCCCACATTGAAACCGACGAGTGCGGCGGCCCTGAGTTCTTCTCCAACGGCGCCAAACTGCTGACGTCGCCGGGTGCCAACGGCAAATTGACCCCGGAAGGCATCGAAGCGCTGGTCACCAAGCGCAGCGATATCCACTATCCCAAGCCCAAGGTCATTTCGCTGACCCAGGCCACCGAAGTCGGCACCGTCTATTCCAGAGAGGAGCTGCTGGCCATCCGCGCCATGGCGGACAAGTACGACCTGCGCCTGCATATGGACGGCGCCCGCTTTGCCAACGCCTGTGCCAGCCTGGATGCCACCCCGGCCGAGTTGACCTGGCAGGTAGGCGTCGACGCGCTGTGCTTCTCGGGTACCAAAAACGGCTTGGCGTTTGGTGAGGCGATTCTGTTTTTCAACCGGGAGCTGGCCGAAGATTTCTCCTATCGCTGCAAGCAGGCAGGCCAGCTGGCGTCTAAAATGCGCTTTGTCTCTGCGCCCTGGCTTGGGTTGCTGGAAAGCGGTGCCTGGTTGACCAACGCCCAGCACGCCAACGCCATGGCGCGCTATCTGTCCGATGGCCTGCAAGCCTTACCCGGCGTGTCGCTGATGTTTCCGACCCAGGCCAACAGCGTCTTCGTTGAATTGCCGCCCCGGGCCATCGAAGCGTTGAAAGCCAGAGGCTGGACCTTTTATACCTTCATTGGCGCTGGCGGTGCGCGATTTGTCTGCGCCTGGAACACCACCGTTGAATTACTCGACCAGCTGCTGACCGATATCCAGGAAGTGCTCGAATAGCATGCACATTAAGAGGTTTTATGCTGAGTTAGGTCTGAACTAACCCGTAGCGGGGGTTATTCGCCATGGGTGGCGAATGTAGCGCCCATGGATGGGTTCACAGCGCCCCCGCCGAGGGTTATTCGGACCGTTTTTTAGTCTCTAGCGCCGCCTTCCAGGCGGCGTTTTGCGTTGGGTCTGTCAACGCAACTAATCTCCCTACTCTACGCTCATAGAATGAAAGCGTTAGCGTTGAAGTTTGAGTCATCACATTTTGCTAATGCTGACTATGCTGATAAGCGACACCTCGTTTGGCGCATCGCATCGATGTTGACTGTCTGGCGGTGATTGCCTGGGGATGGGCTACAGGAGAGTTCCATGAGCATCTTTGATCACGTTCAAGACCGTTTTGCCCGCGTTCAGCAAGAAGACATGAGCCTTGAGGAGTACCTGGCGCTATGTCGCCGCGACCCCAAGGCCTATGCCAGTGCGGCCGAGCGCATGCTGGAAGCCATTGGCGAGCCTGAGGTCATCGACACGGCCAAGGACTCGCGTCTCTCGCGAATTTTTTCCAATAAAGTCATCCGGCGCTACCCCGCGTTCGCCGAGTTCCACGGCATGGAAGAAGCCATCGAGCAGATCGTGTCGTACTTCCGTCATGCGTCCCAGGGGCTAGAAGAGCGCAAACAGATTCTGTACCTGCTGGGGCCGGTGGGCGGCGGTAAATCGTCGCTGGCGGAGCGTCTCAAGCTGTTGATGGAACGGATTCCCTTCTATGCCATTAAAGGCTCGCCGGTTTATGAGTCACCCCTTGGCCTGTTCTCGCCTGAAGAAGACGGCGAGTTGCTCGAAAAAGAGTACGGGATTCCTCAACGCTACCTCAAAAGTGTCATGTCGCCCTGGGCGGCCAAGCGCTTGAAAGAATATGGCGGCGATATCTCCCAGTTCCGGGTCGTGCGTTTGTACCCGTCACGGCTTAACCAGATTGCTATTTCCAAAACCGAGCCCGGCGATGAGAACAACCAGGACATTTCGTCCCTGGTCGGCAAGGTCGATATTCGTCAGTTGGAGCTCTATTCCCAGGACGACCCGGACGCCTACAGCTTCTCGGGTGGGTTGTGCCGTGCCAACCAGGGGTTGATGGAGTTCGTCGAGATGTTCAAGGCACCCATCAAGGTGCTGCACCCCTTGCTCACGGCCACCCAGGAAGGCAACTACAACCCCACCGAAGGCATGGGGGCGATTCCCTTTGACGGCGTGATACTGGCCCACTCCAACGAATCCGAGTGGCAGGCGTTTCGCAATAACCGCAACAACGAGGCGTTTCTCGACCGGGTGTATATCGTCAAGGTGCCTTACTGCCTGCGGGTAACCGAAGAAATCAAGATTTATCAGAAGCTGCTTGAAGACTCATCGCTCAGCGCTGCGCCCTGCGCACCGGATACGTTGCGCATGCTGGCGCAATTCTCCGTGCTTTCGCGGCTGAAAGTGCCCGAAAACTCGAGTATCTACTCGAAGATGCGCGTCTACGACGGCGAGAATCTCAAGGATACCGACCCGCGTGCCAAGTCGATCCAGGAATACCGCGACGCCGCCGGAGTGGATGAGGGCATGCAGGGGCTATCAACCCGCTTTGCCTTCAAGATTCTCTCCAAGGTGTTCAACTTTGATGGCACGGAAACGGCGGCTAACCCCGTGCATTTGCTCTACGTGTTGGAACAGGCACTCGAGCGCGAGCAGTTACCGTCGGAAGTATTCGAACGCTACATTGGCTTCATCAAGGAGTTTCTGGCCCCGCGCTACGTCGAGTTTATCGGCAAGGAAATCCAGACCGCTTACCTCGAGTCCTACAGCGAGTACGGGCAGAACATTTTTGACCGCTATGTCACCTACGCGGACTTCTGGATCCAGGACCAGGAGTACCGTGACCCCGAAACCGGTGAGCTGCTCAACCGCCAGTCACTCAACGAGGAGCTGGAAAAAATCGAGAAGCCCGCGGGGATCTCCAACCCCAAGGACTTCCGCCACGAAGTGGTCAACTTTGTCCTGCGCGCGCGGGCGCAAAACAACGGCATGAACCCCAGCTGGCAGTCGTATGAAAAGCTCAAAGGCGTGATCGAACACAAGATGTTCGCCAATACCGAAGAGCTGCTGCCGGTGATTTCCTTCAATGCCAAAGCGTCCAAGTCGGACCAGAAGAAGCACGAGGATTTCGTTGCGCGGATGGTGGATCGTGGCTACACCGAAAAACAAGTGCGGCTACTCTCCGAGTGGTACCTGCGCGTACGCAAGTCCCAGTAGCGGATGCGCTTAAAAAGGAGGTCACATGACCTACTTCATCGATCGCAGGCCCAATGCCAAGCACAAGAGCGCGGTGAATCGGCAGCGCTTTTTGGAGCGTTACCGCAAGCATATCAAGCGCTCCGTGGAAGAGGCCGTCAACCGTCGCTCGATTACCGACATGGAGCGGGGCGAGAAGGTGTCGATCCCCACCAAGGATATTTCCGAGCCGGTGTTTCAGCACGGACCGGGCGGGGCGCGCGAAATTGTCTCCCCCGGCAACAAGGAGTTTCTGGCGGGGGATAAAATTCAACGCCCACCCGGGCAGGGCGGCGGCAGCGGCGCTGGTGAAGGCAGCGCTTCCAATCAGGGAGAAGGCACCGATGAATTTGCCTTTACCCTGAGCCGCGAAGAGTTTCTGGAATTTGTCTTTGATGGACTGGAGCTGCCTCACCTTCAGCGCAAACCGCTCAAGTCGCTGCAGGAAATCAAGATGGTGCGCGCCGGCCTGGCGCGGGACGGGGTGCCTGCGCGCATCAGCATTACCCGCTCGATGCGTGAAGCCTATGCCCGGCGTATCGCCATGCGCGCCCCCATCAAGCGCGCCCTGCGAGAGGCTCAGCAGGCACTTGAGGCCGAGGAACGTAAAGACCCGGTGCTGCGCAATCCGGCGCGAATTTCTGAACTGAAGGCCGAGATCGAGCGCCTGGAAAAACGCATTGAAGCGGTGCCGTTTATCGATACCTACGACCTGCGTTATCACCAGCTGGCTGCCCAGCCACAGCCCTCAAGTCAGGCGGTAATGTTCTGCGTCATGGATGTTTCCGGTTCGATGACCCAGAACCACAAGGACATCGCCAAGCGGTTTTTCCTGCTGTTGTATCTGTTTCTGGAAAAGCATTACGAGAAAGTCGAGCTCGTCTTTGTCCGCCACCACACCGCCGCCCGGGAAGTCAGCGAAGAGGAGTTTTTCTACTCGCGTGAAACCGGCGGCACCATCGTGTCCAGTGCGCTCACCCTGGTAAAGAAGATCATCGACAAGCGATACCCGCCGGAGCAGTGGAACCTGTATGTTGCCCAGGCTTCCGACGGCGACAACTGGGATGATGATTCAAACGTGTGCCGCGACTTGCTGATCAAGCAGCTGATGCCGCAGCTCCAGTACTATGCCTATGTGGAAATCACTCCCCATGACCATCAGTCGCTATGGCAGGAATACGAGACCGTGGCCGCTCGCTTTCCCGAGCAGTTTGCCATGCGCCAGATTATCGACGCCGGGGATATCTACCCCGTCTTCCGTGAATTGTTCAAGCGTCGCTTGAGTCAGCAGCACTGACCGCCCGTTGAGGAGTGCGCCATGAAAGCCACCCACAAGCCGATTGCGACCGGTTCCGATTGGAACTTCAGCATCCTTGAGCGTTTTGATGCCGAGCTGGCTCGGCTTGCCGACGAATACCGGCTGGACACCTATCCCAACCAGATTGAAGTGATCACCACCGAGCAGATGATGGATGCCTACGCCAGCGTCGGCATGCCGGTAGGCTACCACCACTGGTCGTTCGGCAAGCAGTTCCTCGCCGTCGAGCAGGCCTACAAGCGTGGCCAGATGGGACTGGCCTACGAGTTGGTCATCAACTCCAATCCCTGCATCGCCTACCTGATGGAAGAAAACACCCTGATGATGCAGGTGCTGGTCATGGCCCATGCCTGTTACGGGCATAATTCTTTCTTCAAAGGCAATTACCTGTTTCGCACCTGGACCGACGCGGAGTCCATCGTCGATTATCTGGTGTTCGCTCGCCACTACATCGCAAAGTGCGAGGAGCGCCATGGCGTTCAGGCGGTCGAGCAGCTGTTGGATGCCTGCCATGCGCTGCAAAACTACGGGGTGGACCGTTACAAGCGGCCGTCGCCGATTTCGGCGGAAGAAGAAGCCAAACGCCAGGACGAACGTGAGGCCTACCTGCAAACCCAGGTGAACCTGCTGTGGCGCACGATCCCCGACAGCCCGGAAGGCGGCGAGTCGTTGCCCGGCAGTTTATCGCCGGAAGAAGATGACCCGCTTGGGCTGCATAGTGGCGGCCGATATCCTCCCGAGCCCCAGGAAAACCTGCTCTACTTTGTCGAGAAGAACGCGCCGCTACTGGCCCCATGGCAGCGCGAAATCGTGCGTATCGTGCGTAAACTGGCGCAGTATTTTTATCCCCAACGGCAAACCCAGGTAATGAACGAGGGCTGGGCGTGCTTCTGGCACTATACCTTGATGAATCGCCTTTACGACGATGGCAATGTCGATGAAGGCCTCATGCTCGAGTTTTTACAGTCCCATGCAGCGGTGATCAACCAGCCAGCGTTTGATAGCCCTTACTACAACGGCATCAACCCCTATGCCCTGGGCTTTGCCATTTTCATGGATATCAAACGCATCTGCGAAGCGCCCACCGACGAGGATCGCCAGTGGTTTCCGGATATGGCGGGTTCGCCCTGGCGGGAAGCGGTCGAATTCGCGATGCGCAACTTCAAGGATGAATCCTTTATCCAGCAGTTTTTGTCGCCCAAGGTCATGCGCGATCACAAGCTGTTTCTGGTGGTCGACGATGATCAGGAAGAAATGCTGGAGGTGGCCGCCATTCACAACGAACAGGGCTACCGGCGAGTACGCGATGCGCTGGCAACGCAATACGCCCTATCGGTGCGCGAGCCCAATATTCAGGTCGTGGAAGCGGCCATTCGGGGGGATCGTTCACTCACTCTGCACCATGTGCAAGACAGCCGCCGCCCACTGGCACGTAGCGTATATCCGGTGATTCGGCACTTGCAGAAGCTATGGGGTTTCCCCGTCCACTTGATTTCAATGGAAGAAGGGCGCGTCACGCGTCGTTATCGGTGGCCGGTGGAAGAAAACACTCAAAGCGAAGAGTGACATAAACTCAAGAGGGGATGATGGCAGAGGCGTATGACGTCTCTGCCATTTTGGTTGTTAACCTTGTGCGACCCAGGACTGGCACCAGCCTCCGGGCTCGACGCTGTTTTCCGGGAAAAGCTGGCAGCCTTGGTTGTCGGCGGAGTAGAACATGCAGTTGTCGCACCGCTGCCCCTCTTCATAGGCCGGGTGATCGCTGGCATCCGCTGCGTCTTCCACGTAGTTCAATGCCTGAGCATTGCTTGCCGAAGGGTCCAGGCGCGGCAGCGTTTGCGCAAAGGCGGTTTTGGACAGGATACCCGCACCCAGCGGCAGGGCAGCCAGGCTGAGCATGCTGGATCGCATGAAGGCACGTCGGCTTTGGTTAGCCATGGTTGCTCCTAGTCGTCATTGACTGACGTATTGTCACGGTGTCTGTTATCGACGTTGCTATTTATTATACAGCGCCTAATGTAATAGGCGCATATTGGCATGCTAGCGAAACTCGTCGTGGAGTGCGAATACCCTGAACGGTGCAGCGACAATCAGTCACGCTGAGAGAGCGACTATTGTTAGCGTCGCTATTTTGAGCCTCACTGTTTTTGCGCCACTACTTTTGCGCCACTACGCCCGCTGCCAGGGCCCTGTTATACTCCTGCCACTATCAGACCATATCCAACACCGACAGTTCATGAGGGCGCGATGCAAAACGCAGTCATCCTAATCAATACCGAGAAAGGTCAGGTCAAGGCCGTCGCTGAGCGCTTGGCGGATGTCGACGGTATCAGCGAGGTGTATTCGACCTGCGGCCGCTACGATCTGGTGGCTATCGCACGTACTCGCGACTTCGAGAGCCTGGCCGACCTGGTCACCGAACGACTCAATGCCGTTGAAGGCATCAGCGACACGGAAACGCTCAACGCCATGCAGGTGCACTCGCGCCACGATCTGGAAACCATGTTTTCACTGGGTTGGTAACGCGCCCTGTCTGATCAAGGGCTGGATCTAGCGGGTCAGGGGAGTTGTGGGATTGGGTAAGTTACGCTTGGGTTGGCGTCGGCAGGCCAGACGAATAGGGATTCTCGTGCTGTTTGTGGTGCTGGGCAGCGTGCTCTGGCAGTACCAGGAGCGTCAGCATCAAGATATGTACACCTGGCAGGGCGTGCCGACCTGGGAGGCGCTGAGCTTTACGTCCTTCCACCGGGTGCTGCGCAACGATGGTTTTCTGGTGGGCTGGTCGGACGTTCGCGTCAACCCGCTCTGGGTCAGTTATCAGGTCGCCGCCGTGGACGATACGCGCATCGGGTCGCGTCCGGACTTTCGTCCCGACTGGCGGACATTATGGCCGGTGGGCACTGACAGCTATTCCGGCAGCGGCTACGATCGCGGCCACCTGGCCCCCAACTATGCCATCGCCGCCGTTCACGGGCGCAGTGCACAGCTCGATACCTTCTACATGAGCAACATGACCCCGCAACGGCCCAATCTGAATCGCCAGCTCTGGCAGCGTTTGGAAGAAGCCGTCATGGACCATTTCGCGCCGCGTTTCGATCGCCTGCAAATCATTACCGGCCCCATCTTTCCTGAACGCTTTATGGATAACGTCTTCAATCGCGTGGGCCTGGTCGAAGTGCCCGAGGCGTTCTACAAGATCATCGTGGCACCCCACGATGAAGCACCGCTGGCGCTTGCATTTATCATGCCCCAGGATGTGCGCGGCAACGAGCCGCTGGACGACTACCTGGTCAGCATTGATGACATCGAAGCACGTACCGGTCTGGACTTTTTCCACGAGCTGAATGACAACGTGGAAAGTGTCCTGGAAAGCGAAATCCGCACTGGCGGCTGGGCACTGGAAGAAGTGGCGAAAAAGCCGGGGCGTTATCAGTAAGTAGGTAACTCAGGAGTTCAACTGATGCGGGCACTATCGATGGTGCCCAGGAGAGGACTTGAACCTCCACGACCATACGGTCACTAGCACCTGAAGCTAGCGCGTCTACCAATTCCGCCACCTGGGCGCATCAAGTTGTTACTTGCGGGTTGTGTTCGATTGGTGCCCAGGAGAGGACTTGAACCTCCACGACCATACGGTCACTAGCACCTGAAGCTAGCGCGTCTACCAATTCCGCCACCTGGGCGAACACAACTTTTTACACCATCAACCTTGTGAAAAGGGGATAACACAAGTTTGATTGGTGCCCAGAAGAGGACTTGAACCTCCACGACCATACGGTCACTAGCACCTGAAGCTAGCGCGTCTACCAATTCCGCCATCTGGGCAAGTGGCGCGTATGATACCGGTGTATTGGCTAAATGCAAGCGTTAGGCAGCGGTTTTTGACGTCGAAATACGAGAATCGTTGCCAAGGTGGTTGGGTGATGGGCCGCACAGCGCTATAATGCGCGCATGACCAAACAAAATATGAAATTTTTCAGCCAAGTGAAGGCTGAAAGCCCCCATCCGCGGCATGCAATGCACGCGCTTTTTTTACGCCTCCCGCCAACGCAAGCAAGGATGTTGATCGCATGAAGTACTGGACATTGAATGATGATCCGCACGCCGAGCGCGAGGCGCATAAATACGATAACCCCGCGCCGAGCCGTGAATATCTACTGGCGGCGCTGGAACAGCACGGCAAACCAGTTACCCACGAAGATATGAGTCAGCTGCTGGGTCTGGAAGACGAAGACCATCATGAAGCCGTGCGCCGTCGGCTGGCCGCCATGGAACGCGACGGCCAGGTGCTGCGCGACCGTCGAGGCGCCTATGCGCTGATCAACAAGCTCGACCTCATCAAGGGCAAGGTGCTTGGCCATCGTGACGGCTTCGGTTTTCTATTGCGCGACGACGGCAAGAAACCAGACTTGGTACTGCCTCCGCGCCAGATGCGTCGCGTCTTCCATGGTGATCATGTACTGGTGAGAATCAGCGGCCGTGACCGCCGTGGTCGCGATGAAGCCACCATTGCCGATGTCATCTCACGCAACACGCAGACCATTGTGGGTGTTTACCGCAGTAATACGCCGGAATTCGGCATCCTGATCCCCGAAAATCCGCGCATCACCCAGGAAGTGATTATCCCCCACAGCGCCTGCAACGGTGCTAAAGACGGGCAGGTCATTTCAGCCAAGATCGTCAAGCAACCTGAAACCCGGGTGCAGCCAGTGGGTGAGGTGATCGAAGTGCTCGGCGAGCGTATGGACCCGGGTATGGAAATCGATATCGCCATCCGCAGCTACGAGATTCCGGCTGAATTCCCGCCGGAAGTGCTGGACCAGACAAGCGGTATATCGGCAGAGGTGCTTGAAGACGATAAGCAGCACCGGGTCGACCTGCGTGACACACCGCTGGTGACCATCGATGACGAGTCGGCCAAGGACTTCGACGATGCGGTCTGCGCCTGGAAAACCAAGTCGGGTAGCTGGAAGCTGCTGGTGGCGATTGCGGATGTTTCCCACTATGTTCGCCCCGGCACGCCGCTTGACGATGAAGCGCGCAAGCGGGGCAACTCGGTGTACTTCCCCGGTCAGGTAGTCCCCATGCTGCCGGAGCTGCTTTCCAACGGGCTGTGTTCACTCAATCCGCACGTCGACCGGCTGGTGATGGTCTGCGAGATGAATATCTCGAAGACGGGCGCTATCAGCCGCTACCGTTTCTACGAAGCGGTGATGAACTCCCATGCACGTCTCACCTACAACAAGGTGGCGGCGATGCTCGAGGAGGACAACGATGAAGGTAAGGCACTGCGCGAAGAACACGCCGGGCTGGTCAAGCCGCTGGAAAATCTCCATGAGCTTTACACGCTGCTGCGCCAGGCGCGGGAAGAGCGCGGGGCGATCGACTTCGACACCACCGAAACGGCGATCATCTTCAACGATGAGCGCAAGATCGAGAAAATCGTGCCGCGCAGCCGTAACGATGCGCACAAGATGATCGAAGAGTGCATGCTGGCGGCCAACGTCGCCACCGCACGCTTCCTGGATAAACATGATTTGCCTGCGCTGTACCGTATTCATGAACGGCCGACGCCCGAGCGGCTCGATAAGCTGCGTCTCTTCCTTAACGAACTAGGGCTCTCGCTAGGCGGTGGTGATATGCCAACGCCTCAAGACTACCAGGCGCTGCGTGAGACGATCACTGATCGTTCAGACTTCGATATCATCCAGACCGTCATGCTGCGCTCGATGAATCAGGCGGTGTATTCACCGCAGAACGAAGGGCACTTCGGTCTGGCCTATCAGGCCTATGCGCACTTTACCTCGCCGATTCGCCGCTATCCGGATCTGCTGGTGCACCGCGCCATCCGCTCAGTAATTCGCGGGCCGCGCCAGACCAATACCGTGCTAAGAGTCGAAGGTGCCCCGGTCGAGCCGCCGAGCAAATGGTGCCCGTACACCTTCGAGCAGATGCTCGAACTGGGCGAGCACTGCTCCATGACCGAGCGCCGCGCCGATGACGCCACCCGCGACGTGGAAAGCTGGCTCAAGTGCGAGTTCATGTCCGACAAACTGGGCGAAACCTTCGATGGCACCATTGCCTCGGTCACTCAGTTTGGTTTGTTCGTCCGCCTGGATGCGTTCTACGTGGAAGGCCTGGTGCACGTCACCTCGCTGCCGTCCGACTACTACCACTACGAGGCGGAAAAGCATCGCCTTAAAGGCGAGCGCACCGGCACCACCTACCGCCTGGGTGATGGTTTGAGTGTTCAGGTGGCCCGCGTGGACATGGACGATCGCAAGATCGATTTTGCCTTGGCCGACGAGAAGCCGCGTCCGCGTCGCCAGCCGCGCAAAAAAACCTCCACCGAAGGGGCCAAGACGTCTGGCAAGGGCGATAAAGAAAGGTCCGGCAAGGATAAGCCCGGCCAGGATAAGTCCGGCAAGGATAAGCCCGATACGCGTCGTGGCCCCCGGCGCACGCGCAAAGGTCCGCGCAAGCCATCACCGAACAAGGGCTGAACATGAAGTCGTCAGCCTCACAGAAGCGCCCGAATACCCCGGATGGCCTCGACCAGGTGTACGGCGTTCACGCCTTGCAGAGTCTGCTCGAGCGCGGTGAAGCCCCCAGGGAGATCTGGGTACAGCAGGGCGCTGGCAATCGGTTGAGCGAACTGCTGACCCAGGCGGGTGGCCAGGGCGCGCGCATCATAGAGCACCCGCGTGTCGTGCTGGATCAACTGACCCAAGGGGCTGCGCATCAGGGCGTGGTGGCCTTTTGTCCGCCGCTGTCTCCTGAAAATGAAGAATCGCTGTGGCTCAAGCTTCGCGCCTGGCCGTCGAGCACGCCGCCTTTGTTGCTGGTGCTGGATGGCGTGACCGATGTGCACAACTTCGGTGCCTGCCTGCGCAGTGCCGACGCCGCCGGGGCCCACGGGGTGATCGTCGCGAAAGACAAGGCGGCGCCCCTGAACGCAACCGTGCGGAAAGTGGCCTGTGGCGCCGCCGAGGTCGTGCCGGTGTATCAGGTCACTAACCTGGCCCGGGCGATGGCCAAGCTCAAGGATGCAGGCGTGTGGATTACCGGCACCGCCGGTGAGGCCGACGCCAGCGTATACGACATCGACATGTCGGGCCCGACCGCGCTGGTCATGGGGGCCGAAGGCAAGGGCATGCGCCGTTTGACCCGCGAGGCGTGCGATAACCTTGCCAAGCTGCCCATGGCCGGGCAGGTGTCGAGTCTGAATGTGTCCGTTGCTGCCGGTATCTGTTTATTTGAGGCGGTACGCCAGCGTCAGCTTGCAAGTTAACCCGACCACCACTAGAATGCATGCGCCCGTTTGTCTGGCAAACGGGTGCTCGTTCTTATGAACGTTTGCTACGTACGGTTATTAAATCGTTGTTCTGCTTGATGCCAATGCCATTGAATCATCAATGGACGATGGCACTTCAGTTAACTCCTTGCTTCTATGTCGCGTTGCCTAGTGCTTGCGCATAAGAAGCTGCCAAACCGCAAGGAGATCCCATGCGTCATTATGAAATCGTGTTTATGGTCCACCCGGATCAAAGCGAGCAAGTCCCCGCCATGGTCGAGCGCTACACCAGCCTCGTGACCGAAAGCGGCGGCACTGTGCATCGCCTTGAAGATTGGGGCCGTCGTCACCTGGCTTACCCGATCAACAAGATCCACAAAGCCCATTACGTGCTGATGAACGTTGAATGTACGGGTGAGACACTCGACGAAATCGAGAACATCTTCCGCTTCAACGATGCCATCATCCGCAGCCTGGTTGTGCGCTGTAAAGAAGCCGTGACCGAAGCATCGCCGATGATGAAGCCGGCAGAAGAGAAGCGTCCGCGTCGCGAAGAAAAACCGCGCGCTGAAGCTGAAGAATCTGAATCCGAATCTGCCTGATTGCATTCACTCCACGTAACCTAAGGAGCTTATTCCATGGCACGTTTTTTCCGTCGCCGTAAGTTTTGCCGCTTCACCGCCGAAGGCGTCAAGCAGATCGACTATAAAGATCTCGACACGCTGAAGGCTTACATCACCGAAACCGGCAAAATTGTTCCAAGCCGCATTACCGGCACCAAGGCCCGCTACCAGCGTCAGCTGGCAACGGCTATCAAGCGTTCGCGCTACCTGGCGCTGCTGCCCTATTCCGACAGCCACCAGTAAGCGCTTAACGTGATGCTAGCACTGGCGCGATGGCTAATGCGTGGCACGCCCTACGCCGCAGGCGGGGCAGCGTTGGCCACCCTCGTGCCCTGGCTGTTTTGGCTGGGTGCCGCCATCAGCGCACTGGTAACGCTTCGCCGCGGTTTTGCGCAAGCCCTGCCCGTTACCATCGCGGCGGCATTGCCAGCCGGGATGTGGTGGGTGCAGGGTGATGTGATTCCGCTGGCCAGTATCTTGCTGGTGACGTTGATGGCCGTTGTCCTGCGTGAGCGCATGCGCTGGAGTGAAGCCCTTATTCTCGGCGCGATTGCCGCCGCCGTGATGGTACAGCTGGGTATCTTCAGCCCACCGGCGGGTACCGAGCAGATGCTCGAACAGCTACGCCAAGGCTCGCAGGAAGTTGACCGGATGCTCAACGAGTTTGCCGATCAGGGCTATGATACCCAGCAGCTAGCCGCGCTTGTCGTTGGTGGTGTCACTGGGTTTGTCGTGCTACTTGCGGCGGTTGCCTGTCTGGCACTGGCGCGTAGCTGGCAAGCTGGGCTTTATAACCCGGGTGGTTTCCGTGAAGAGTTTCATGGGCTGCGTTTAGCACCCAAGGAACTGGTCGTGCTGATTGTCTTGAGTGTTATCAGCATGGTGCTGGGCATCTCCGCGTTGGCGATGCTGGCCTGGATACCACTGCTAGTGGCTGGCATTGCATTAGTGCATGGTATTGTTGGATTAAAGGGGATGAACGGGCTGTGGCTGGTAGCGTTCTATGTGCTGCTGATCACGACCTGGCCCACGATTCTCATTGTGCTGCTGTTGGGGCTGATAGATACATTCGCGAACATTCGCGCACGCCTTGCCCGCAGCAATTGACTAGAGGTTTACGAGATGGAAGTCATTCTGCTCGACAAAATTGGTAAGCTGGGCGGCCTTGGTGACAAAGTCACTGTTAAGCCTGGTTATGGTCGTAACTACCTGGTGCCTTACGGCCTGGCAGTACCGGCAACGAAAGATAATATTGCGGCGTTCGAAGCCCAGCGTGCTGAGCTCGAAGCCCAAGCGGCCGAGCGCAAGGCAGAAGCCGAAGCACGCGCTGAACAGCTCAACGACATCGAACTGTCGTTGGTCTCTAAAGCGGGCGAAGAAGGCAAGCTGTTCGGCTCGATTGGTCCTCGCGACCTGGCAGACGCCATTTCGTCTGCCGGTATCGAGGTTTCCAAAAGCGAAGTGCGTATGCCGCTGGGTCCGATTCGCCAGACCGGCGAATACGACATCGCGCTTCACTTGCACGCTGAAGTGGATGCCGCTGTACGCGTCGTCGTCGTCGCAGAGTAAGCACTGTACGACCGGCAACGTCCTAAAGGGCGCGGGGATTTCCCCGCGCCCTTTATTATTGGTAGACAGTCAGTATTTGTAGAGACAGTCAGTATTTGTAGACAGTCGAGCGTGACGCTCACGGTAGTGATTGCGATCATCGGCGGCTAAGATATAGCGTTTATTGACGACGCCGTCGTGTTTAAAGGAGCTCGTTATGCAGGACCAGCCACCCGCTGACCAGGAAACGGCAGCGCTCAAGCTGCCACCCCACTCGCTAGAGGCAGAGCAGTCAGTACTGGGCGGGCTGATGCTGGATAATCAGGCCTGGGACGGTATTTCCGACCGCTTGGTGGCCGACGATTTCTATCGCTATGAGCATCGCCTGGTGTTCAACGTGATGATCCACCTGGCTGAGTCCGGGCAGCCAATGGACGTGGTGACGCTCTCTGAAGCGCTGGAAGATCGCGACCAGTTGGATACCGTGGGCGGGCTGGCGTTTCTGGCCGAACTGGCAAGGAACACGCCCTCGGCGAGCAATATTCGCGCCTATGCGGATATCGTCCGCGAACGGGCGACGCTGCGCAAGCTGATCCGGGCCGCCAATCAGATCGCCGAAGGAGCCTTTGCGCCCCAGGGCCGTCCCGCCGATGAGTTGCTCAATGAAGCCGAGCGGCTGGTCTTCCAGATTGCCGAAGAGCGCCCCAAGACGGGTGGCCCCATCGGCATGAGCGACCTGTTGACCAAAGCGGTCGACCGCATCGACGAGCTCTTCAACCTCAAAGGCCAGATGACCGGCTTATCGTCGGGCTTTCGCGATCTCGATGAAATGACATCCGGGCTCCAGCCGTCCGACCTGGTGATCATCGCCGGAAGGCCCTCGATGGGTAAGTGCTTGATGAGTGGGTCGCGTCTGGTCGACCCGGACACTGGCGCGCTGGTTACGATTGATGAACTCGTGGCACGTCAACAAGCGCCGCTTCTGACGCTAACCGATGATTTCAAGCTGAAGCAATCCCATGCATCGGCGTTTGTCGACGATGGCGAAAAGCCCGTTTTCCGTGTTCGTACGGCGACAGGAAGAGAAGTGGCGACAACGCTAACGCACCCGTTTTTAACCGGTGATGGCTGGCAGCCGCTGGAAAAGATAGCCGTTGGTGAGCGCATTGCGGTGCCCCGTGAAATACCGGTGTTTGGCCAAGAGACAATGCCTGAGCATCAAGTCAAGATGTTGGCGTTTATGTTGGCTGATGGCGGCACAACGCAAGCCTGCCCCATGTTCACTAATAATAATCCGGAACTTCGTGCTGAGTTTACCCAAGCGGTAAGCCATTTTCCTGGCGTCACTTGTCGTTTGGTTGAAAATGCTGACAAAGGTGCTGAGCGAACGCCTTCATTGCGGGTAAGCCGGGATGCGGCACGCTTTCACCCCTTGAGGGAGCGGTTTTCACAAGCACTGCGAGAGACGCTTCGGGCGCAGAACATGACCGGGGAGGCGCTTGCCGGGTTGTTAAACGTGAGTAAAGCAGCGGTTAGTGCCTGGTGTAGTGGAAACTCTGTGCCCGCTCAGGCAACCTACATGCGTCTTTGCGAGACGTTGAACATGCCCTTGGCGAGTGACAGTGCTGAGTCTGACTATAGCGCTGTGGCTAAAAATGCGCCAAACCCTGTCAGGCAATTTCTTGAAGCGCACGGTGTGTGGGCAAAAAAAGCACTGCACAAGCGCATGCCAGATTGCATATTTCGGCTACCTAAACAGTCGTTAGCTCTATTTCTTAACCGTCTTTTTGCCTGTGATGGCAGCGCTTTTGTTCAGGCTAATGGCCAAGGACGCATCAGCTATGCGTCGTCAAGCCGTGAACTGATCCGCGATGTCCAGCATTTGCTTCTGCGCTTTGGTATTTTGAGCAAAATTCGTGAGAAGCAGAATCAGTATGCCAATCTGCGCCAATCACCCTGGGAGCTTGAGATACTTGACCAGGCAAGCCAAAAACGTTTCATCCAGGACGTTGGTATTTATAGCAAAGAGCAGGCATTAGAATCGCTTAGTGCCTGTATCAATACAAAACGCGCGCACAGTAACCGCGATAGCTTGCCCAAGTCGGTCAATCGCTATGTGCTGGCCAGGAAAGGCGAGCGTTCCTGGCGTGAGCTGTTTGCGCAATCGGGTGATCCCTTACCGGTGGGTTATAATTCGCATTTGTCAGGTAGCAGTGAGCGCTGCCTATCACGCCACCGGGCTGCCGAATTTGCCCGTCTCTTAGAGGGGGATGCATACCTCGAAAATCTAGCGACATCCGATGTTTATTGGGATGAGGTTGTCGCCATCGAGCCCCTCGGCATGCAGCAGGTCTACGACTTGACGGTAGACGATACGCATAACTTTGTTGCGGAAGATATCTGTGTTCATAACACCACCTTCGCCATGAATTTGGTCGAGCACGCCGTCATTTCCAGCGATAAACCGGTGATGGTGTTTTCCATGGAGATGCCCGCCGAATCGCTGATGCTGCGGATGCTGTCTTCCCTGGGGCGTATCGACCAGACCCGCGTGCGTACCGGGCAACTGGAAGACGAGGATTGGCCGCGGCTGACCTCAGCGGTCAACCTGCTGAAAGACAAGCAGCTGTTTATTGACGATACAGCGGCGCTGTCGCCCAATGAAATGCGCTCGCGTATTCGCCGTGTCGTGCGTGAGCACGGCAATATGGCGATGATCATGATCGACTATCTGCAACTGATGCAGATCAGCGGTTTTTCCGAAAACCGCACCGGCGAGATCTCGGAAATTTCACGTTCACTGAAGGGGTTGGCGAAAGAGTTCAACTGTCCGGTCGTCGCCCTTTCGCAGCTGAACCGCTCCCTTGAGCAGCGCCCCAACAAGCGTCCGGTCATGTCGGATCTGAGGGAATCGGGCGCCATCGAACAGGATGCCGACGTGATCGCCTTCGTTTACCGCGATGAGGTCTATAATCCAGATAATCCTGATAATCAGGGTATTGCCGAGCTGATTATCGGTAAACAGCGTAACGGTCCCATCGGCACCGTACACATGGCCTTTATCGGCCGCTACACACGCTTTGAAGATCTGGCACCGGATAGCTACGGGGAAGCCTTCGGTGATTAACTTGAGACCGGGAGTCAGGTTCGTATAATGCCCGGCCAATCAGTAAACAGAACGGGAGCACAGCATGGCAGGTGGTTTTCGACGTGGTAATCGTCAGCGTCTACCCAAGTTGGAAGCGCGCGGGGAGTTGCAGTCCCTCGAACGAGAAGGGCCCTTCAAGGAGTGGCTGGGCATGCCCGACCTGTACCGCTACTACATCGAGGTCGATGGCGAAAAATACAGCTACCAGACCGAAGACTCGGAGTTGCCGGTGAAGGTAGGGGATAAAGTGGTGTTTCGTTACAAGCAGACCAAAGCAGGCAACTGGATCGATCGCAATTCGCTAGGCAAGGCGATTGACCCCTCGGAATATCAATAGTCTGAGCCAGGAACTCTCCTGGGGTATCAGCGTCATAGCCCTAACATAGCACTGCAACAAAAATGCCATTATCTTTCGGCATGCTATGTGACTGAGATGCTAATAACCCAGGAGGGAACCATGGAAATGACGTCGCTCAAGGCGTTTGTTGCTCAACATGATAATTTCGAAATACGTGTTATCAGCCATGCGGGCAGCCGCTACTATCAAGTGGAACTGGAAGACGTGGAAGGCACACGCCATATGTTAACCCGGCGTGGTAAGCCGATGATGTTTCGCGCACTGGATGATATCTATCTGGAGCTGAAACGCGCCGACATCCACCGCGCTTATCTGGTTCAGCACGTCGCTCACGACGAAATGATTGGTCGTGATGCTCATTACAATGCTCCGTTAAGCTCGCGTGTGCCGCTGGTTTTTTAAATCTTCCGCATGCGCGCTATCACGATCCGCTAGACCGTTTTTCCCACCACTGGCCCAGTCGCACCCGTCGACGGGCAAACCATCGGTAGCCCCAGTTAAGGGATCCTTTCAATCCCGGTAGGCACGATAGCCAAACCAGCCGCCGGTATCCCAGAACGGCATACAGAGCTCGGCTAGCTTCCATGCCGATATACCAGTTGCCCTGGCTGTCTTTCACGTGAAGCAACCCCATCATTGCCTCGAATGTCTCTCGATCGTGGGTGGCGTTGAAGTCAGCACTCTGAATATCCACCAGCCGGATGCGGTCCTGATGGTGGTGCCGGGAAAGCCAGTTAACCTCCACACGGCAAAAAGGGCAGTGACCATCGTGATAGAGCGTCACAGGCGCACTGGCGCCAAGCGGGCTGAATCGACTCATGAAGTGGTCTCCTTTGAATAGCCAGCGGTGTGGTGGGATTGCCCGTAACCCGGCGAGGTTTCAAGCTGGTCGAGAAATTGCTGCGCCTGTTGATGAATGGCCGTGCGCTTGTCAGGTGCCATCCGATCAAGCGAGCCATAAATCAATTTCATGCGCGGGTTATGTTGCAAGGTGTCGCGGTGTTGCTCGAGGAAATGCCAGTAAAGACTGTTGAAGGGGCAGGCCTTCTCACCCGTGACCTGGTTGGGTGAGTAACGGCAGTGTTGGCAATGGTCCGACATCTTGTTGATGTATTTGCCTGACGCGCAGTAGGGCTTGGACCCCATCTGGCCACCGTCGGCGTGCAGCACCATGCCCAACGTATTGGGCAACTCCACCCATTCGCAGGCATCGATGTATACCGCCAGATACCAGTCGCACAGTGCCTCCGGCTTGACCCCGCACAGCAGGGCGAAATTGCCGGTCACCATCAGGCGTTGGATATGGTGCGCGTAGCCGTTGTCCATGGTCATTTCCACTGCCCGCTTCAAGCAGTGCATATCGGTCTTGGCGTCCCAATAGAAGGCAGGCAGATCACGCTCGAAACCCAACGAATTGCGGCGCTTGTAGTCGGGCATCTGCGTCCAGTAAAGCCCCCGCACGTATTCGCGCCAGCCAAGTATCTGGCGAATGAAGCCCTCAACGGCGTTGATAGGCGCTTCTCCATCGAGGTAACGCTGTTCGGCCGCCCGGCACACCTCTTGCGGTGAGAGCAGGCCGATATTGAGTGCGGCCGACAGGCGGGAGTGAAACAGGAAGGCGGCGCTTTCGCTGATTGCATCCTGATAACGGCCAAAATCGGCCAGGCAGTGGTCAAGGAAATGCCGCAAATCCGTGAGTGCCTGGCGGCGCGTCACCGGCCAGTTGAACGTCGCCAGGTCGCCCATGTGGTCGGGAAAATGACGCTTCACCGCATCGAAGGCGGCCTGGGTCATCTTTTCGTAGTGATGCCTGGGTGGCGCCGGAAACGCCAGATCACCCTTGATCGGCTCGCGGTTATCATGATCAAAATTCCACTGCCCGCCCATCGGCTTACCGTCTTCCATCAACAGCCCGGTGCGCTTACGCTGCTCACGGTAGAAGTACTCAAGGCGTAGCTGTTTGCGTCCCTCAGCCCACTGGCTGAAGTCGTCGGGCGTCGTGAAAAAACGATCGTCCTCGTGAAGTTGCCAGGGCAGCTCGGCGGTTTGGCGGTTCAGCATGGCTTCATAAAGCCGCCATTCGCCGGGACGCGTCACGCGTATCTCATCGCAGCCGTAAAGCAGGGCCAAGCGCTCTGCTTCCCCAATCAACGAGTGGCAGTTGTCAGCATCATCCAGATTGCTGTAGTGAACCTCGAAGTCCTGTTGGCGCAGCTGGTAGGCAAAGTGGCGCATGGCGGCGAAGAACAGGCCAAGCTTGTGGCTATGATGGGGAACGTAGCTCGCTTCGTCGGCCACTTCGCATAGGGCGACAACGGCATTGTCAGGCGCGTGGCGCAACGTGGTCAGAGAAAGCGACAGCTGATCGCCCAGCACGAGCAATAAAGGCTTAGACATAAATTAACCCAAATATGTACAAATAATGTTAATAGTATAACTTTATGCCGCCGGTTTGCAGAAAAGTGATAGGATTTATTTTTCAAGGTGCTGTCAGCAGGAGTGAATATCATGACCGAGCAAGTCGCAAAGGATCAGCCGGGCGAAGGTCGCCTAATGCATGCCCCCAGCGACCATCCCCCTGTGCCCCGCGCGAAGGTGGGCGTGGTATTGGCCAATCTGGGGACGCCGGATGCCACCGACTACTGGTCGATGCGTCGTTACCTGAGCGAGTTCCTGTCTGATAAACGGGTGGTCGATTATGCCAACTGGAAGTGGCAGCCGTTGCTGCAACTGATCATCTTGACCAAGCGGCCATTCTCATCAGGTAACGCCTACAAAAGCATCTGGAACAACGAGCTGAACGAAAGCCCACTGCTGACTACCACCCGAGCGCAAACACAGAAAATGACCGAACGCTTGAAGGCGCTCTACGGCGATGATGTGGAGGTCGATTTCTGCATGCGCTATGGCAATCCTTCGACCGAAAGCGTGCTGAATCGCCTGAAGGAGAAAGGCTGCGAAAAGATTGTCTTCTTTCCGCTCTACCCTCAGTACGGCTCGCCTACCACGGCGACGGCCAACGACCAGGCGTTTCGTACCCTGATGAAAATGAAGTGGCAGCCATCTATCCGCACCGTGCCCGCCTACTTCGATCATCCGGCCTATACGGATGCACTGGCCAACTCGGTGCGGGAAGCCTACGAAGGATTTGCGTCCCGGCCGACCAAGCTGGTCGCCAGTTACCATGGCGTGCCCGAGCGTTACCTGCTTGAAGGCGACCCCTACCACTGCCAATGCCAGAAAACCACGCGCCTGCTGCGCGAAAAGCTGGGGTTCAGCAAGGAAGAAGTCGACACCGCCTTCCAGTCGCAGTTTGGCCCCGAAAAGTGGGTTGGCCCTCAGACGGTTGATCACGTAGCTGAATTGGCCAAGCAGGGCCACAAGCACATCGCCATCCTGTCGCCAGCGTTTTCATCGGATTGCGTCGAGACGCTGGAAGAAATCAAGGAAGAGATCCACGACAGCTTCATGGAGGCGGGAGGAGAAACCTTCAGTTATATACCCTGCCTGAATGACCGCGAAGACCACATCGATGCGCTGGTGGCGGTGGTCAATAACGAATTGTCGGGATGGTTGTAGGCGAACACCCTATCTCTACTACGTATCTCTGTTTTTCATTGGCCACCTACGGGTGGCTTTTTTGTACCTGGTAGCACCGGCGAGTGACGCATAGGCATGGGAAATATATGTACAATAATTGTACTATGTAGGATATGATGTCTATGTTTAGAGGGCGCCTTCTTTTAGGCGAACATCAAGATGCCACATCAACACCATTTACCGGAAAAAGTCTGCGTTCACTGCCAGCGCCCGTTTACTTGGCGAAAGAAATGGGCGCGATGCTGGGATGAGGTCCGCTATTGCAGCAAACGCTGTCAGCGCGAAGCCCGGATCGCAAAACGCGCTGAGGAGAACTGAGCATGAACAGCACGATCGATATCGTCTGGCTGCACGACGACCTCAGAGTGACGGATAACCCACTGCTGCGCCTGGACGACCTGCCGGATCATCTTGTCTGTCTTTATGTACTTGATGAGGCGTGGCTGGCGCCATTATTCGACGATGACGATGTATCTCGAATTGGTCCGGCAAGGCTACGTTTCTTGTGGCAATGCTTGATGGAACTGCGCGGCGAGCTGTTACAGCGGGGCAGCGACCTGTTGGTGCGTATCGGCGATCCCGTCGAAGAGGTTGTGGCGCTCGCCGGAAAGCTTCAGGCGCGCAAAGTAAGGGTTGCCGAGCACGTCGGCGTAGAAGAAAAACAGCAAATCCAGGCGGTCAAGGATCGGCTGTCGGAGACCACAGCGGTTGAGTGTCATGAATCGGGCCGGTTGATCGACGAGCAGGCCCTGCCGTTCGATCTATCTCAACTGCCCGAGAGCTTCTCGGCCTTTCGGCGCCAGGTCGAGAAACATTGCGTCATTCCCCCAAGCCTGGCCGCGCCGGTTACCTTACCTGCCTGGCCCGACGCGCCGCGTGGCTTTCCGCCGCTGAACAAGGTCTGTGCCGTCAGTGCGAACTGGCAGCCCGATGCGCGCCAAGGGTTGGATTTTGCAGGCGGCGAGGCGGCGGGCCGCGCGCGCCTGCACCAGTACATCTGGCAGCAACATGGCCCCGCGACCTACAAGAAAACCCGCAACGGGCTCTTGGGGGCTAATTTTTCTACGCGCTTTTCACCCTGGCTGTCCCATGGTTGCATATCGCCGCGTCAGGTGCAGGATGAGGTGAAAGCCTGGGAATCACAGCACGGTAGTAATGAATCCAGTTACTGGATTGGTTTCGAGTTGCTATGGCGGGAGTATTTTTTACGCGCGGCGCAACTGGAGGGAGAGACCCTATTCGGTCGGGCCCAACTGCCTGCCACCAATCCTGACTTTGACGCCTGGCGCAACGCGACGACGGGTGTGCCGTTTATCGACGCCGCGATGCTGGAGCTCAGCCGCACGGGGTGGATTTCCAATCGTGTCCGCCAGAACGTCGCCAGTTTCCTGGTCAAGGACCTGGGCGTGGACTGGCGACTGGGCGCTGCCTGGTTCGAGCACTGCCTGCTGGACTACGATGTGGCGAGTAACTGGGGCAACTGGCGTTATATTGCCGGGGTCGGGCGCGATCCGCGCCAGGATCGCTACTTTAACGTATTGAAGCAGGCCGGCCATTATGACCCTAAAGGCTTTTATGTGGCGCACTGGTTGCCTGAACTGGAAAATTTACCCAATGGTTTGGCTCGGCACCAGCCATGGCGAGTTGCCGCTGAACGTTTCCCGGCACCTCGGGTGGCACCCGAGGCCTGGCAGCGCTGGCTGATCGATGAAGCGCAGCTGGAAGCAACGGACAAGTAACTGGACAGACAAGTAACTGACAGACGAGTAACTGATGAGAGTATCCATGGAAGATCGCCGTACCGCCTGGTTGTTGGGGCTGGCAGGCCTCTTGCCGTTCCTGCTGACCCTCGGGTTGGCAGGCTGGGGACCTGGGGGCTGGCAAGAAACCGCAGTGCGAGCGTTCTTGTGTTACAGCGCGGTGATCTTGTCATTTCTGGGGGGTACCCATTGGGGGGCGGCGCTTCAGAATCCGCAACCGGGCCATAGCCCACGGCTGCTAATCGCCATGGCGCCGAGCTTGATTGCCTGGCCCGCGTTGCTATTCAGTCCGCTTTGGGGACTTGCCGTGCTGTGCGTCGGCTTTGTGCTTGTTTGGGGGTACGACCTCAGCCGCAATGGACGCGGTGGTTGGCCGGGGTGGTATTGGCAACTGCGCACGCTCTTGACCGTGATTGTCGTCCTTGCCCATGTCATCTTGTTGACGCGTCTGTGGTGATCAACAGCCCCTAGTAAACCGAGGCGTTCTGCGCCATCATCCGAGGCTGCCAAGGACTGCCTCAAGGAAGCCATGATGTTGTATAAAATGACGTTGTATAAAAAACTGACAATTTCCTCGATCAGCGCCACGCTCGGGATGATGGCCGTGCTGCTTTCGAGCCCGCCGGTGCTGGCGAACCAGCAACTGATGACCGAAGTGGACGCCCAGGTGGCCGGCGAGGTTGCGGAAGACCTTCAGCACGATAGCTTCAACCAGTGGCGCGACGCCTTCCGTCGCTATGCCAGGGACCAGGGCATCAGCGAAGCGACGCTGCGAGAGGCGTTTGACCAGGTTCGCTATCGCGGACGGATTATCGAGCTCGATCGGTATCAGCCTGAGTTCGTGCGCCCCATCTGGGAATACCTTGATACGGCGGTTTCCAGCACCCGTATCAACAACGGCAAGGACCGGCTTGCAGAACACCGGCGCTCTGCACAGCAAATGGAACAGCGCTACGGCGTCCCCGCCGAAGTTATTGTCGCCATCTGGGGTATCGAAAGTAATTACGGTAGCAACTTTGGCGATTTCTCCACTCTCGAAGCGTTGGCGACGCTGGCCTTTGATGGCCGTCGCCAGCAATTCGCCCGCGAGGAGCTATTGGCTGCCTTACGGATAATCCAGCAGGGCGATATCGCCGCTGAGCAAATGCGTGGCTCCTGGGCGGGTGCCATGGGGCATACCCAGTTCATCCCCACCAGTTTTGAAGCCTATGCGGTCGATGGTGACGGCGATAACCGCCGTGACATCTGGAAGAGCATTCCGGATGTCATGGCGTCAACGGCCAACTACCTGGCCCGTGCGGGTTGGCAGCCTGGGCAACCCTGGGGCGTTGAAGTGAATCTGCCGGATAGTTACGACTACGCCCAGACAGGCCGTCGCGACAGTCAGGCCTGGGCGCAGCAGGGGGTGGAAGCCGTGAGCGGCGAACTCCCGCGTTTTGACAGTGCCGAAATCATCGTGCCTGCCGGGGCCGATGGGCCCGCGTTTTTAGTCGGGCCCAATTTCCGTGCCATTTTGCGCTATAACAACGCAACCAGCTACGCGCTGGCGGTGGCAACGCTGAGCGACGCCATTGCCGGGCGGGATGGCATCCAGCAAAGCTGGCCGCGTGAAGAGGCACCTTTGACGCGGGATGATGTCCAAGCGCTTCAGCGCTACCTCAACCAAGCTGGCTACGATGTTGGCGGGGCTGATGGCATCATGGGCCCCAACACCCGCCAGGGCCTGCGTGCCTTTCAGCGGGCTGAGGGATTGACCCCTGATGGCTTTGCGACGCAATCATTGCTCGAGCGGCTGCGTCAGCGGGTTGAGTAGCTCTTCTTCCAAAGGATATCAGGATAGGAAATGATGATGCCCAAGGTAGTAACGACATTGTTGAGTGGTTTCGCCATGGTCACGGCACTGGCAAGCAGTCAGGCAATGGCCAATGACGACAAGGTATTTGGCTGGGTGGAAAAGGCAACGCTGCACCCCTGGGGAACGGAAGTCAAAGCCAAACTCGACAGTGGTGCATTGACCTCGTCGCTGGACGCTCGGGACATCGAGGTGTTTGAAAAGGACGACGAAGACTGGGTGCGTTTTCGTCTCAAGCTTGAAGACCAGGAAAGCGGCGAGGTATTCAGCGACGAGATCGAGCGCCCGTTATACCGTAACCTGAAGCTCCGCGGAGCCGGTGGCACGGACAGGCGCCCCGTCGTGCTGCTCAACGTGTGCATGGGCGACACCGTCTACGAAGAGCAGTTCAGCCTGCGTAACCGGGAAGACATGAATTACCCGCTATTGCTGGGACGGCGCACCATCAGCCACCTTGGCCTGCTCGATGTCCGTGAAACCTTCATGCAAGATCCCGACTGCGACGAAGATGCAGAAGTAGTGGCCCATGATCCCGACGATGATGACGCCAGCGATGAAACCTGACGACTAAAAAAGCCGTGATAGCAGGGCGGTCACGGCGGTCTCTACTCTCAGAATACGCGGGCCAAGGTGCATGCCTTCGCAGCCCGCGTTCAATAATTGTTCCACTTCCCAGTCGATAAAGCCGCCTTCAGGGCCTATCAACAAGACCGTTTCCTCGCTGATGCCCCTCGGGCAAGGGTGGGGCATGCCCGGGTGGGCGACAAGACCACGGCCCTGTGCCAGTAGCGCTGGCAAATGCTCGTCTAGAAACGCCCTAAAGCCCTTCACCAGGGTCACACTGGGCATCACCGTATCGCGTGCTTGCTCAAGGCCCAGCACCAGATGCTGGTGTATCTTCTCGGGACGCAGTTCGGGGGATTGCCAATAGCTTTTTTCGACCCGCTTGGTATGCAGCAGCGTCATGCGCTTAACGCCAAGCGCGGTCACGTGTTCCAGGGTGCGTGCCAGCATACGTGGACGGGGTAGTGCCAGTACCAGATGCACGGGCAGGGCAGGCGGTGGGGGTTCACCAAGGTGTTCCCAGCGCAACGTTGCCTGATCGGGACCAATGGCGGTCAATTCGGCTTTGCCGATCATCCCGTTGGCGCAGCCAACGGTGAGGGTATCCCCTGGCTGGGCGCGGTGTACCTCGCGCAGGTGTGTCAAACGGCGTTGGTCGCGCAACAGCGCCTGGCCGTTCTGGGCCACATCGTGAGGTTCGAGTAAAATCAGGTTCATGGCAGTGGTCGATTATTGAGTGCTTGGAAAGGTAGAGAAAAGCCCGTATGTCACGTCCCGGCCGACGCGACGCCTATTGAATATCGTTACATGGCTTGCATGGCCGTCAAGTGCAGGCACAATAACAGAAACGGGAAGCAAAGCCCTATCGCGTTTAAGGAGAATCGCCGTGCGCGTCATTCGTAAATATGCCAATCGCAGACTGTACGATACCCAACAAAGCCGTTACGTGACGCTGGAGGATCTGCGCCGTCTGATTCTCGAGGAAGAACCGTTTCGGGTCGAGGACGCCAAAAGCGGTGAAGACCTTACGCGGACGATCCTGCTGTCGATTATCATCGAACAGGAAAGTGCCGACAGTGATGCCGAAGTGTTCTCCAACGACCTCCTGGCTCAGCTGATCCGGGTCTATGACATGTCCTCGCCGCTACCGCTGGCGCGTTACCTGGAGCAGGGCACCCAGATCATGATGGAGCAGCAAAAGCGCATGCAGAGCCAGTGGCAGCAGGCCATGCGCCACACGCCCATGGAGTTCATGCGCGAGCTGGCCGAGGAAAACATGCGCTTTTGGCAGAAGACCATGAATCAGGCACCGCCCACCGGCAAAAACGGCAGCGACGATCCGGGCCAGAGCGACGAAACTCATGACGATAAAGCGCATGATAAAAAAGCGCATGATAAAAAAGCGCATGATAAAAAGAGCGACGACAAGTCATCCTAAGCGCCAGCGACGCGCGGGCAAGCTGTGGCATAATACCGCTATTAATCTGCTCTTCCGCAAAGAAGGATACCCATGAAGGTTTTGATGATAGGCGGCGGTGGTCGCGAACACGCGTTGGCATGGAAACTGGCTCAGTCGCCGCGCGTCTCGCAGGTGTTTGTGGCACCGGGCAATGCAGGCACCGCCGGTGAGGAAAAGCTGACCAACGTCGCCATCGAAGCAAGCGATATTTCCGCGCTGGTGGCGTTTGCCCGCGAAGAAGACGTGGCGTTGACGGTGGTGGGGCCGGAAGCACCGCTTGTCGAAGGCGTGGTGGATCAATTTCAGGCCGCGGGGCTGTCCATCTTTGGCCCGACCCAGGCAGCCGCCCAGTTGGAAGGCTCGAAATCGTTTACCAAAGACTTCCTGGCGCGTCACGCGATTCCCACGGCCGACTATCAAACCTTCACCGCCGTTGAGCCAGCGCTTGACTACCTGGCCAAGGTAGGCGCGCCCATCGTCATCAAGGCCGATGGCCTGGCGGCCGGTAAAGGCGTCATTGTGGCGATGAGCCAGCCTGAGGCCGAAGCGGCGATCCGTGACATGCTGGAAGCCAATGCCTTTGGGGATGCAGGCGCACGGGTGGTGATCGAAGAATACCTGGACGGTGAAGAGGCCAGCTTTATCGTCATGGTCGATGGCGAAAACGTGGTGCCCATGGCGACCAGCCAGGACCACAAACGCGCCTACGACGGTGACAGCGGACCCAACACCGGCGGTATGGGCGCCTACTCACCGGCGCCCGTGGTCACGCCGGATGTCGATGAGCGCATCATGCAGCAGGTGATACTGCCCACGGTCAAGGGAATGGCCGCTGAAGGCCATGCCTACAGCGGCTTTCTCTATGCCGGCCTGATGATCGACGGCCAGGGTAACCCCAAGGTGATTGAATACAACTGCCGCTTTGGCGACCCGGAAACCCAGCCCATCATGCTGCGTCTGACCTCGGATTTTGCCGCGCTGTGCCTTGCCGGTGCACAAGGCAAGCTGGCCGGTCAGCGCTGCGAGTGGGACCCTCGCGCCGCGGTGGGTGTCGTACTGGCTGCGGGCGGTTACCCGGGCAGCTACCGCAAGGGCGACGTGATTCGCGGCATTGCCAATGCCGAGCGTCATGGCTGTAAGGTGTTCCATGCGGGGACCCAGCACAATGACCAGGGCGATGTCCTGACGGCAGGGGGCCGCGTACTGTGCGTTACCGCCTTGGGCGATAGCGTCTCCCAGGCGCAACAGAAGGCGTATCAGGGCGTCGATGAAATTCATTGGGAGGGCGTTATCTGTCGCCGCGATATCGCTCACCGGGCGATTGCCCGGGAAGCTTGACGCTTCCCCCGAAGGTTGACGCTTTGATAGCCACATGGGCATCCTGCCTCGCTTTCCGACCACAACGCTTTCCGATCACAACAAGGATAACTGGATGGAACGGGTTCAGATCGATTTTCCCGACGCAGCGATCATTCATCGCCATTCGCTAAGCGTCCGCGTCACGGATATGAACTACGGTCGTCATCTCGGCCACGACGCGCTGGTCTCGCTGCTTCATGAGGCGCGCATCCAGGCGTTTGCCGCTATCGATCTGCCTGAATGGGACATGCAGGGCTATCCCAGCGTGGTGGCTGACCTGGCGGTGCAATACCAAAGCGAAGCGCGCTGGCCGGATGCCCTGGTGGTCGAAACCGCCGTACCGCCTCCCGACGGCAAGGCGCTGACGGTCTATCAGCGCATCGCCCATGCAGAAAGCGGCAAGGCAGTGGCGACCGCGCGTATCAATCAACTGCTGATTGATATGGCGTCGGGCCGTCCGGTGAAAGTGCCAGAGGCGGTCGTGCAGGCATTAGCGCAAGCAAGAGGCACCTGACCGATGTCCCGTGAATATCCGATCATTGCCATCACCGGCTCGTCCGGTGCCGGCACCACCACCGTGCGGCGTAGCTTTGAGCGCATGTTCCTGCGTGAAGATGTGCACGCTGCCATGGTGGACGGTGACGCCTTCCATCGCTACACCCGCGATGAACTGCATCGCATGTTCCGCGAAGAGCCCGAGCGCAAGAACGAGCTTTCGCATTTTGCCGTCGAAGCCAACCTGCTGGATCGCCTCGAAGGCATGTTTATCGAATACGGCGAGCATGGCACGGGGACCTTCAGGCACTATATCCACGCCGAGGATAAACAAAAGATCGAGGCGGGCCACAAGGTAGGCACCTTCACAGAGTGGCAGTCGCTACCCTGCGGAACCGATCTGCTGTTTTACGAAGGTCTGCACGGTGGCCTGGTCACGGAAGAATACGATATCGCACGCCACGTTGACCTGCTGGTGGGCGTGGCCCCCACGATGAACCTGGAATGGATCCAGAAAATTGATCGTGACACCAAGATGCGTGGCTATTCCCAGGAAGCGGTTATCGACACCATTCTGGGCCGTATGGATGACTACGTGCGCTATATCCAGCCCCAGCTGTCGCGCACCCATATCAATTTTCAGCGCGTGCCCACGGTGGATACATCAAACCCCTTTGAGGTGCAGGATATACCGACGGATGCGGAATCGTTCGTGGTTATCCGCTTCCGAGATCCTTCCACGGTGGACTTTCCCTGGCTATTGGCGATGATCAAGGATTCGTTCATGACCCGGCCCCACACCCTGGTGGTGCCTGGCGCCAGAATGTCGCTGGCCATGGAGCTTATCCTGGCACCGTTGGTGCGCCACTTGTTGTCACAGCGGCGTTTTCGTTAGGCTCACAGGTAACCGTTTACCTGTGTTGCCAGGTCACGCTCACCGAGGAGCTTTTATGGACTGTCTGTTTTGCAAGATCATCAACCGCGAAATCCCTGCGGATATTGTCTATGAAGACGAGCACGTGCTGGCGTTCAACGACATCAATCCCCAGGCACCCACGCACCAGTTGATTATCCCCAAGAAGCACATTGCCACGCTCAATGATATTCATGCCGATGACCTGGCGACCGTTGGTCGGCTGCAATATACCGCGGCGACACTCGCCCAGGAGCAGGGCTTTGCCGACGACGGCTACCGCGTCGTCATGAACTGCAACGAAATGGGCGGTCAAACGGTCTATCATATCCACATGCACCTGCTCGGCGGGCGTCAGTTTACCTGGCCCGCCGGGTAGGTCGTGGCGACCTTTACGACCCACGGCCCAGGAGCGAGCCATGAGGCGTCAATGCCCCCGTTCTGACCAATGGATCTATCAGTTTGACCGTGCGCTGCGCACGCTGGCGCCACCCAAGGCGCGCTCTAAAGCGCCTGTGCTGGTAGCGCCAGCCGATGAAACCCTGACCGCCTTCGAGGCCCACCACGTGGCGGGCATGATGCGCGTCAACCACAGCGGTGAAGTGTGCCTGCAAGGGCTTTACCAGGGACAGCGGCTATTTGCCCAACGGCCGGATGCCAGCGCACAAATGCAACAATCCGCGACCAATGATCTTGGCCATCTGGCCCTGTTTAGCCAGCGGCTGCGGCAACTGGATAGCCGTACAAGCCTGCTTGCCCCGTGTTTCTATATAGCCTCGCTCAGTATTGGCGCGACTACGGGTGTACTGAGTGAGCGCCTTGGCCTGGGGCTGCTGGCCGCCTGCGAAACGCAAGCCGCCAAGCGGTTCAGTGATCAGCAGTCACGCCTGCCGGAGGCTGGTCAGACGTCACGTACCCTGCTTCGCAAAGTGGCCGTGGAGAAAAATCACCATGCCCAACTGGCGCTGGAAGCGGGCGGTGTCAGTCTACCTCCGCCGGTACAGTGGCTGATGCGCGGCGCCTTCAAGGCGGTCAGTAAAACGACGTATCACGGCTAACCGCTGGCAGATATCCATAAACAGCCACGCATAAAAAAAGCCCCGCATGGCGGGGCTTTTTGCTTTCAGGATCACACGCTTTAAGCATCGATGCGCTTGTACTTCATGCGTTTGGGCGTGTCGTTGCCCACACGCTTCTTGTGATCTTCTTCGTAGTCGGTGTAGTTGCCGTCAAAGAAGACCACTTCCGAATCGCCCTCAAACGCCAGAATATGCGTCGCAATCCGGTCAAGGAACCAGCGGTCGTGGGAGATCACCATGGCGCAGCCCGGGAAGGCCAGCAGGGCTTCTTCCAGCGCACGCAGCGTCTCGATATCCAGATCGTTGGACGGTTCGTCAAGCAGCAGCACGTTGGCACCCTGCTTGAGCGTTTGCGCCAGTTGTAAACGACCCCGCTCACCACCGGACAGCTCATCCAGGCGTTTCTGCTGGTCGTTGCCTTTAAAGTTGAAGCGACCCACGTACGCCCGTGAAGCGACCTCGTAACCATTGATGTTAAGGATATCCTGACCACCGGAAACGGCCTGCCAGACGGTCTGCTTGTCGTCCAGCGCATCGCGCAGCTGCTCGACATAAGCGATATCCACGGTCTCACCAATCACGACCTCGCCGGCATCGGGCTGTTCCTGGCCGGTAATCAGCTTGAACATGGTCGATTTACCGGCGCCGTTACCGCCCACAATGCCGACGATGGCACCGGGGGGAACCGAGAACGAAAGGTCCTGGTAAAGCAGCTTGTCGTCGAAGCGTTTCGCCACATCATGAAACTCGATGACCTTATCCCCCAGGCGCGGGCCGGGTGGAATATAGATCTCATTGGTTTCATTACGCTTCTGGAAATCACCGGACTGCATTTCCTCGAAGCGGTTAAGGCGTGCCTTGCTTTTCGCCTGGCGGCCCTTCGAATTGGAGCGTACCCACTCAAGCTCCTGCTTGATGGCTTTCTGGCGAGAAGCTTCCTGCTTGGCTTCCTGACCCAGGCGCTGCTCTTTCTGCTCGAGCCACTGTGAGTAATTGCCCTCGAAGGGAATACCCTGGCCGCGGTCCAATTCCAGAATCCAGCCCGCCACGTTGTCGAGGAAATAGCGGTCGTGGGTAATGGCGACCACGGTGCCGCTGTAGTCGTGCAGAAAGCGCTCGAGCCAGGCAACCGACTCGGCATCCAGGTGGTTGGTCGGCTCGTCGAGCAGCAGCATGTCGGGGCTTGAGAGCAGCAGACGACACAGCGCTACACGGCGGCGCTCACCGCCGGAAAGGTTGCCGACCTGGGCGTCCCAGGGGGGCAGGCGAAGCGCTTCAGCAGCGACGTCCAGCTTGCGCTCGATGTTATGGGCGTCAGCCGCTTCGATAATATTTTCCAGGCGTGCCTGCTCGCTCGCCAGGGCATCAAAGTCGGCGTCCGGCTCGGCGTAGGCAGCGTAAACACCATCGAGCTTTTCCTGGGCTTCCTTGATGGCGCCCAGGGCTTCTTCGACGGTCTCACGGACATTCTTGCTGTCGTCGAGCTCCGGCTCCTGAGGCAGGTAGCCGACGTTGATTCCCGGCATCGCACGGGCTTCACCTTCAAACTCCTTATCGACACCGGCCATGATGCGCAGCAGTGTGGATTTACCCGCGCCATTCAAGCCCAGTACGCCAATCTTGGCCCCCGGGAAAAACGACAGCGAGATATCTTTAAGAATTTGCTTTTTGGGCGGCACGATCTTGCCGACCCGGTTCATGGTGAAAACGTATTGCGCCATGGAAATCCGTCTAGTTGATGAAAAAAATGCCAGCGTCACCGCTGAGCGATAGGCAGATGATAGAGCCCCACGTGACGAAAGGCCAGCCAGGGAGGGCTGACCGTCTAGGTGCGGTCAGGTTGGTACCTGATGCCGCAGCGGGGAAGACATCAGGAATGTTCCTGATGACTCTGCATCATTACTCTTCTTCGTCCCAGCCGTCATCGATGGCACGTTTGAGGCGGCGTTCTTCAAGCCAGGCCTCAACCTGGCGTCTGGCGCGCAGGGTATCGGCTTTGTTGCTCGGCCGAGAACGGCTGTAGTGTTCGTCATTGACGGCGTCGGAGGAATCGAACTCATCCACTTCACCGTCTTCAGGAGAGAAAGTTTCACGACTCAAGGGATTACGGCTCATGACTGGCCCTCCAACCCAAGCCGGCGTGCCGGCGTCATTATGGCTTTCTGGTTGGCAGAGCAACAGAAAGCGCCAAGCGCTTCATCAAGCGCCTTGCCGCTATATAACGCCGGTCAGGTTGAAGATCAAGCCTTGTCGTTTTATTTTTCTGTTTTTGTGTCTGCCTGCTTGGCCTGGAGTTCGGCGAGTGCCTGTTGTGCTTCCACCCGTTCGGTAACATCCTTCTGTACGCCGATGTAGTACATCAGGTTATCGGCTTCGTCGAAAACCGGCGTGATCGACAGCTCATTCCAGAACATGGTGCCGTCTTTACGATAGTTGCGCAGCACCTCCCGCGAAGGCTTGCCTGCACTCAGCGCCTCACGAATCGCGTTGAGAGGATCTTGATCGCGATCCTCATTCTGCAAAAAGCGGCAGTCCCGATATAAAATTTCATCGGCGCTGTAACCGGTGAGTCGCTCAAAGCCTTTGTTGACATAAATCAGGATGTTTTCGTCACCTTCCTGTTCAGCAACCACAATGCCGTCTTCGGAGGCGTCAACCATGCGTTCGAGCAACGCGGGGCTGATCATGGGAGATCGTTTCATCAAGGGGTCCTGTTGCAGCTCCAAACCTATCGTGGCGTATTGTCACGTAATTTTTATGATAGCAAAAGGCCGCATAACGGCTGCCACCGACTTACCATCATGGCGAGCGTTGCCCTGCTTTGCAATCCTGAACGTCACTCAACCTGCGGTAATCGCAGGGCACTGAACATCGCCGCCAGGGCGGTGGCGGACAAAACGAGCAGCAAGGCGCTACTGCCCAGCCACTGTGCCAACAGGCCGACCACCCCGCCCACCAGCAGCATCAGTACCCCCGTCAGGGTGTTCGAGAGTGCCACATAAAGGGCGCGGTTATCCTGGCTTGCCATGTCGACCAGGTAGGTTTTGCGACCCAAACGCACCCCATGATGAACAATCACCAGTGCCGCATAGACCAGTGCGTAAGGCCATATACGCTCGGAAACGACGGCAGGCAGCCATACAATGCCAGCACCCAGCAAACAGCATACGGCCGTGCCGATGGCGGCATCGCGCATGACGCCTCGGCTGGACTGGTCAGCGCGCTTGCCCCACACGGGGCTTGCCACCATGGCGGCCAGGCCCGATACCACGACCAGTAGCCCCAGACTGCTTAGCTCGCTGCCGCTTTGCTGTTGCCCCAGCAGCGCCAGATAGGGAAGGGCCAGGGCACTGGAAAGCAGCAACGCCCGGCACAGGTTGAAGTGTAAAAACGTGCGGTCCTGCTGGAGTAATGAAAGCCCCTGCTTGATGCTGTCCCAGGCGTTTTCGCCCCCTTCGACAGCGCCCGGCGTTTCCTCGATACGGGCAGCGCAGATCCCGTTGACGGCCCAGCCAAGAGCCGCAATGCCGAGCAGCGCCGCAAGTGTCACCTTGCCCAGGGAGTCATCCAGAAACATCAACACACCCCCGGCGGCCAGGGTGGCTGCCCCGGCAACACTGCCGCTCCAGCCCATCAGGGTGCCACGGCGGCGTTTGGCAATGGTCTTGCCCATGACATCCTTGGTGGCGATGGACGAAAGGCCCCGGGCCAGCGACAGCATGACCAGTGCCATCAAGACCAGGCTGCCTCCCAGGCTGCCACTGCTCCACAACGCCAACGCTGCCAGCACGACTGCCGCCAGCGCCTGCAGGGCAGCACCGGCCACCCACACCCATTTGCGTTGCGGCTTGAGGCGAATGAAGCCCGCCACAAAAATCTGCGGCAACAGTGCCCCGGACTCGCGAATAGGCACCAGAAGCCCGACCATCCATACCGGTGCGCCGATAATGCCCATCAGCCAGGGTAGAACCAGACGTGCGCTGGATAGCTCATCCGCCAGCTTATTGCCCAATGCTGCCCATAAATGCAGCATGAAGTTACGCGGTTGCTCATGGCAGGCGCTATCGGGAATGTCATCGCACATCCGGCTGTCCTCGTCGCCGGTCAGCCACTCGTAGATGCGCGATTCAGAAAGGTCATGTCTGGCCATCTAGGCTCCTTGGCAGTCGTCGTCCCGGGCGGCTCGTTTTGACGAGCCGTGTTATTCAGTACACTCTTGCTGGGCAATACCCCTGTCTAGTACAGGTATTCACTATACGCGGTGGTTAACGCCTGCAGATTAGTCAATGCCCGCAGATTGTTACGCAGATTATTAACAGTACTCATGGATAATGGCGAGTCTCGCCAAGGAGCTCAAGGATGTCGCGCATTCAAATCCGCTATTGCACGCAATGCCAGTGGCTGCTACGCAGCGGCTGGTATGCACAGGAGTTGCTCTCCACTTTCGGCGAAGCGCTGGACGAAGTGGCACTTTGCCCAAGCCACGGCGGCACCTTCGAAATCTGGTGCGACGATGCCTTGCTATGGGAGCGCAAGCGCGATGACGGTTTTCCGGATATAAAAACCCTCAAACAGCGGGTGCGAGACCACGTTGAACCCGCCCGCAACCTCGGTCATACCGACCGATGAATCAGGACCGCCAAGCAATTCTATATGGCTTGGGGGCGGTTGCCCTCTGGTCCACCGTCGCCACCGCTTTCAAGGTAGCCTTGACCTGGATGTCGCCCCTGGAACTGATGTGGCTGGCGGCGCTGGTCTCCTGGCTGCTGATGGGCATTCTGGTGGTGTACCAGGGTAACGCCAGAATAGCGCTAAACAGCGGCTGGAAAACCGCTGCCTGGGCCGGGCTGATGAACCCGGTTGCCTATTATCTGGTGCTGTTTGCCGCCTATGATCGGCTGCCCGGCCAGGAAGCCATGGCGCTGAATTACACCTGGGCACTGGCCATGGCGTTTCTGGCGGTACCGCTTTTGGGGCACCGCCTGACCGTCAAGGATATCACCGCTGGGCTGGTCGCCTACGCAGGCGTCTGGGTGATCGCCACCCGTGGCAATGTGTTCGATGTCCACTTTGCCGACCCGCTTGGCGTGGCCTTTGCGCTAGCGTCCACGCTCCTGTGGGCGCTTTACTGGCTGCTCAATGCCCGCGACAAACGCCAGCCCTTGGTGGGGCAGTGGCAAAATTTCACCGTTGGGTTGCCGGTATTGACGCTGTTGCTGTTATGGGGGCCAGGGTTTCAGTGGCATGGCGGCTCGGCGCTGATGGCCGGTATTTATGTGGGGCTGTTCGAGATGGGGATCGCCTTTATTTTTTGGCAGCTGGCGGTTCACAAGGTATCGCGCACCGCCAAGGTCTCAAACCTGATCTTTCTGTCCCCTCCTGTCTCGCTTTTGTTACTGTTTGTAGTCGTTGGTGAGTCAATTTATCCTTCAACCCTGGTAGGTTTGGTGCTGATTCTGGCTGGGCTAGGCTGGCAGCAAACGCGTCAACCATAGGGTTAAGCCTTTGTTATCAGCTTTGTAAACAAAAAATGTGGCTTTGGTTTACGTATCAATGCCTGCTTATTAAGAAATTTATGGCATTTTTACTTTGTACATAATGCAATTTTGTTTTACGATTACTTACATTAATATTTCTGACGTAACTCATGCGTTATAAGCTATAAAGAGGAAATACGTCATCAGGGTGCTTAAGCTCTTTTGATGAGCCACATTGACACGCAAGGCGCTAGAGCCGAGCACCACCAGGGTATGGAAACCGGGAAAGGATGCGCCACCTGAACATAGCAAGTGTTGGGTGAGTCCCGCGATAAAAAAATAACGTATCGATTGCTATCGGTGATTGCGGTGGCTTTGCTGCAGTCGCTGTCTCATATTTCATGAGGGGACCACAGATGAAAAAAAAAACAGCTGCACCAACGGGCTTTACCAACGGTTTGGCTTGTCACGTATCATTCAGGCGGCCGCTTTGGGCACCAGCCTGACACTTCTTCCGCTCAGCCAGGCGATGGCTCAGTCACTTCCATCCGATATGGCGATACCGGGTTCATCCAACTTGCAAGAGACTGTCCAGCAGGCGATCACCCAGAATCCCGAAGTGAACGCAGCGTTCCGCGCCTTCAATGCGGCGGGTTACGACAGGGATGAAGCCTGGGGAGGTTATCTGCCAAGTGTGGATGCCACCGCTGGCGTGGGCCGCGAGTCCGTCGAAGGTGATGGCCGCGGTAGCTATGACACGGATTACGTGCAGCTCGAGTTGACCCAAATGGTCTACGACGGTTTTGCGACGGCCGGACGGGTAGAGCAGTTGGACCGGGCGGAGCTGGTACGTTACTACGAATTGCTGGGCGCCAGTGAAAACGTTGCCCTGGAAGCGACCAGGGCCTATGCGGATGTGCTGCGCTATCGTGAGCTGGTTCGCCTGGCCCAGGATAATTACCGCCAGCACATGCGGGTCTACGATCAGATCGAAGAGCGTGCGCTATCCGGCGCCGGCCGCGGTGTTGATCTTGAGCAGATTACCGGTCGTGTCGCGCTGGCCGAATCCAACCTGCTGACCGAAGCCTCAAACCTGCACGATGTCTCGGCGCGCTACAACCGCATCGTCGGCGACCTGCCGGTAGAAAATCTGGCGTCCACGCCGGAACTCTCGGATGAGCTGCCAAGCTCGGTGCAAGAGGCGGTCAATCTTGCCTATGAAGGTAACCCCGACTTTCACGCCGCGATTGAAGACATTGCCGCATCGCGTGCGGAGCGGGACATTGCCGAAGCAGGTTTCCATCCGCGGTTGGATATCGTAGGGCGCACCGGCAGCAACAACGATGACTCGTCAGCATTCGGTCGTCGTGACCAGAGCAGCATCGAACTGGTTGCCAGCATGAACCTGTATCGGGGTGGCTCGGATCTGGCCTCATTCCGTGCCGCCAGCGAACGCATCGAAGAAGCCGTTGAAAATCGCGAGCTGGCTTGTCGCAACGTTCGCCAAACGACCCAGATCGCCTACGGGGACACCCAGCGGCTGCGCGAGCAGATGCAGTACCTGAATCAGCATCGCCAATCCATTGACCGGGTACGCGGCGCTTATCAGCAGCAGTTCGATATCGGCGAGCGCACACTGCTCGACGTATTGGACAGCGAAAACGAGTTCTTCGAAGCCAGCCGGGCTTACGTGAACGCTCAGTATGATGTTGCCATTGCCGACGCCGAGACGCTGGCCTCAATGGGGCACCTGATGCGCACCCTGGACGTCTCTCGCGCCGACATGCCGAGCCTGTCCGAACTGGATAGCGATGGCGTCGAGATTGATGCCGAGGCAATCTGCCCGACTCAAGCGCCTGCCAACTATACGCTGGAGGATCTGGTGGGTAGTACCGGCAATGGTAACTCTTCGGGTGTCAGTACAACGAGCTCGTTTGGTGGGGATCGCGCCATTGACACGCGTTCGGTCGCTGACGTTTCGGACAAGCCCTCGGAGCGTCCTTCAGCGTTCACGGATGAGATCGTTAACACCACTCCTGCGAATGCAAGCTCATTTCTTCAGGTAGCGGCCCTCAGCAGCCAATCATCGGCCGCTGAGTTGCAAAAAGAACTTGAAGGTCAGTTGAACATGCCAACCCGCGTCGTTAACGGTGGTGGTCTTTACCGTGTTCAGATCGGCACCACCCCTGATGCAGTACCAGGCTTTCGTCGCCAGTTGAGCGATATGGGGTATGATGAAGCCTTTCCTGTCAGCAGTTAAGTAAGAGGATGGCGCTGTAGGTTGTTTCGCGTTCTTCCAGTTTTCGTTACAAACACAAGAACGCGAGACAGCATCGCTGGGCGCACTCATCTGAGCAGGTCGCATTTATGATTTGGGGTATGTGTGTCTAACGAAAAAGACGTAGCATCAGACGAACCATCTACTCGAACCGATACAGACGAGCTTCTTGAATGCTTGATCGCTGTGGCATCCATTCATCACCACGATGCCACACGAGAAGCGCTTATTGCCGGTCTACCCCTAGAGGAAGGCAGGCTGACGCCCGGCGTGCTGGGACGTGCAGCGGCGCGCGCTGATCTGACGGCCCGGCTGGTCAAGTCACGCCTATCGCAGCTGAACCCCGCGCTGTTTCCAGCAATTCTGCTGCTGGAATCCGGGCGCGCCTGTGTGCTGCTCAACCTGGACATTAAAAACGGCCAGGCGGAAGTCATTTTCCCCGAGCTGGGCGAGGCAAGCTCCATTGTCAGCCTGGTCGGCCTGCAAGACGCCTACAGCGGCCAGGCGGCCTATGTCAGGCCCAAGTTTCGCTTTGATGCGCGTGGCCCCGAGGTCAAGAAGCAGCGCTCTCGGCACTGGTTCTGGGGGGTTATCCGCGAAAACCGCAAGCTTTACCGGGATGTATTGATCGGCTCGGCGGTGATCAACCTGTTTGCCGTTGCCATGCCCCTGTTCGTGATGAACGTATACGACCGGGTGGTACCCAACGCGGCCACCGAGACGCTCTGGGTGCTGGCCGTCGGCATCTTTATCGTGCTGTGTTTCGACCTGGCGCTGCGCCTGATGCGCAACGCCTTTGTGGATTTGGCGGCCAGCCGTGCCGATGTAAAACTGACCTCCAGCATCATGTCACGGGTGCTCGGTATGCGGATGGAAGCCAAGCCAGCGTCAACAGGCTCCTTTACCGCCACGCTGCAATCCTTTGAATCCGTGCGGGCGTTCATTGGTTCTGCCACCATCGTGGCGCTCGTGGATCTGCCTTTTGTCATTCTGTTTGCCTCGATTATCGCGCTGATTGGGGTGCCCCTGGTGATCCCTATCGTGGTTGGCGCGGTGTTCGTTTTCCTTTATGCACTGGCCGCGCAGAGCAAGCTGCACGAGCTCTCCGAAACCACCTGGCGCATCGGTGCCCAGCGCAATGCCACCCTGGTGGAATCCATCGGCAACCTGGAAACCGTCAAGGCGCTGCGCAGTGAAAGCCGGTTACAGGGCATGTGGGAGCGGGCGTCGGCGTTTCTTTCCCGCACGGCGGCGCAGTTGCGCCTGGTCAGCTCCTCCGTCACCAGTGTGGCGCTATGGACGCAGCATACGGTGGCGGTGGCGATCATCATTATCGGTGTCTACATGATCATCGAAGGTGACCTGACCCAGGGCGGGCTGATCGCCGCGTACCTGCTGTCTTCACGAGCGATGGCGCCGATCAGCCAGGCGGCGGGGTTGATGGCGCAATACCACCAGTCATCCACGGCGCTTGAATCCCTCAATGAGGTGATGGACAAGCCCACCGAGCGCGTTGAGGGCAAAGCCTATATCAACCGCCCCGTGGTCCACGGCGATATCAAATTTGACGGCGTCAGCCTGAGCTACCCGGAGGCAGAGCGCAGTGCGCTCAACGATGTGAGCTTCCGACTCAAGCCGGGTGAAAAGGTCGCCCTGATAGGCCGTATCGGTTCGGGCAAGTCAACCCTCAGCAAGCTGTTGCTGGCGCTTTATCAGCCCACGGGCGGTGCCATCTTCCTGGATGATGTCGACATACGCCAGTTCGACCCCATGCAACTGCGGCGGCATATCGGCTACGTGCCCCAGGATATCGCGCTGTTTTTCGGCACCCTGCGCGAGAACATCGTCGCTGGGGCGGGCAGCGAGGGCGTTGATGACGAAGCGCTGCTGGAGGCTGTCCGATTGAGCGGCCTTGAGTCCCTGGTCAAATCCAATCCTTACGGGCTTGATCTGCCGGTCGGTGAGGGGGGCAGCATGCTTTCCGGCGGTCAGCGTCAATCGGTCGCCATTGCGCGTGCGCTGGTGAACAGCCCGAGCGTGCTGCTGCTCGACGAACCCACCAGCGCGATGGACCACGCCAGCGAAGAGGCGCTGAAGAAGAACCTGACGCGTTTCAGTCAAGAAAAAACCATGGTGATCGTTACCCACCGCACCTCGCTGCTCTCGCTTGTTGACCGCATTATCGTGATGGACGCGGGCAAAGTGGTTGCTGATGGCCCGCGCGAGCAAGTCGTCGAAGCCTTGCGCAAAGGCCAGGTCGGGAGGGCGAACTAATGGCGAAAAAGCGTAAATCCGCCGAACAGCAGGGCTTTGAAGCGCTGGGGCGGTTTAGCGAAAAGGGTGGCAAACCCTTTCGCCCGTTCATGGACCGGCTGTTTTCCAAGCGCGTCACCTCGGCCCATATAAATCGGGACTGGGCCAGCGACGCCGACTGGGCGCGCATGCAGCAGGACCCCCTCCGTGCCCGCGGATTTCTCTACGGCATCGTGCTGGCCATCATTGCGTTGATTGTCTGGGCTTGCTTTGCGGAAATTGATGAAGTCACCCGCGGTCAGGGCCGCGTCATTCCCGCCCAGCAGCTGCAGCGCGTTCAGTCATTCGACGGCGGCGTGGTCGAGGAAATCCTCGTTCAGGAAGGCGAGATGGTCGAGGCGGGCGAGGTCATCATGCGCATCGACCCGACCCGCTTTGTCTCCGATTTTCGTGAGAACCGGGTGCAGGCCCAGGCGTTAAAAGCCCGTGCCGAGCGGCTGCGTGCCCTGGTAACGGATTCTGACTTTTCGCCCAGTGATGAGCTGATGGCACAAGCGCCACTTGTCGTTTCGCAAGAGCGCGAAGCTTATCAAAGCAGCCTGTACGAGTTACGCCAGCAGGAAGCCGTGATTCGCGACCGTATCCGCCAACGTGAAGCCGAGTTGCTCGAGGCAAAACTACGGCGTGACACCGCCACTCGTGAGTTGCAGATGGCCAGTGAAGAGCTCCAGCTCACACGACCTTTGTTGTCCTCCGGTGCCGTATCGGAAGTCGAGGTACTGCGTCTGGAGCGCGAAGTTTCCCGCAACCGCGGCGAGCGCGACCAGGCCAATGCGGCGATCGAGCGGCTCGAAGCCGCCGTTGAGGAAAGTGAATCACAGTTGCGCGAACTGGGCGCTGAACGACGTAGCCAGTGGCGCAACGACCTGTCCGATACGCTGAGTGAAATCGCGGCGTTGGATGAAGGCAGTTCGGGCTTGCAGAATCGCGTGCAGCTCGCCGATATTCGTTCGCCGGTGAAAGGGGTCGTGCAGACCCTGCACATCACGACCATCGGTGGCGTCGCCCAAGCCGGGCAGGAGGTCGTCGATATCATTCCCACCGACGACCGGCTGCTGGTCGAGGCGCGTATTGCACCCCAGGACATCGCCTTCCTGACTCCAGGGCAGGAGGCAACCGTCAAACTGACGGCCTACGACTATTCCCAGTATGGTGGTTTAAAGGCCGAGCTCGAAAACATCAGTGCCGACACCATTACCGATGACGACGACAACACCTTTTATCGCGTCAAGGTTCGTACTGAACAGGGTGAAATCAATAACGAAGACATGGACATCATTCCCGGCATGACCGCCCAGGTGGATATCATGACCGGCAAGCGTACGGTGATGGAGTTTCTCCTGAAACCTGTCCTGCGCGCGTGGAATAATTCATTAGGGGAACGCTGATGAACCACCTTTTTGTCACGCAAGACCAGGCGTTGATGCCTCGCTGGCAAGCCGCCTTCGCCGAGGCTGAGTGCGTAACGGCCGAGGAGGCCGAGGCGTGGGCGAATGCTGGCACCCTGGTGTGGGTGCTGAAAGAAGAGCATGGCAATGACGGGCCCTCTTTCGTGCGCCGCCTGTCCCAGCGTGCCACCGTTGTCGTGCTGTCAATGATGCCGGAAAATGGCGCGGCGATGGACGCGCTTCAACAAGGCGCAAGAGGCTACGCCCACGCGCTGAGTCCCGCCGATACGCTAAAACAAATCGCCACGGTGGTAATGAACCAGGGTATCTGGGTTCCGGCCGATTTGATGGCCCAGGTCATGGGGAGTACCTGGCGGCTACTCAATGGCGACGAACAGGTTCAGTCATCGGTGCTGGAAGTGCTGACCCAGCGCGAGCGCGAAGTGGCGTTGGCCGTGGCCAAGGGAGCCAGCAATAAAGTGGTGGCCCGAGAACTCGACATAACGGAAAGAACCGTGAAAGCTCACTTGACCGCCATCTTCGCCAAGCTCGATATCCATGACCGATTACAGCTGATCATCAAGCTGACCGGGAAAGGCGCATCAGCAAAGGCAAACGAGACTCTCAGTTACTCCACCTCAAAGTAGTCAGCCAGTAGCAAGCGGCTATAACCTCTTTGGCGGATAGCAACCTGCCCAGCTATCTAGCCCTTTTCTATACCGCTGGGGCGATTTAAAGCCCCCCAGTACGTATGAAGTACCTACCGAAATAGTCCCCCATCCTGTACCACGGTCCAATACTAAGCTTCCCCAGTCTGGCCTAGTGTGACTATCAATATAAAACCTTATTTCTGTTGTTAGAGGATGACTCCTATGAGCATTGCAACCGTTGTTACCATTACCGGTCAGGCCTGGGCACGCGATCCTGACGGTAACCTGCGCGAACTGGCCATCGGTGATGTTCTTCAGGAAGGCGAAACGCTCGTCACCTCTACCAATGGCAGTGTGCAACTTGATTTTGACGACGGTCTGCCTCCGACGCTGATCGGCGGCAACGAAGAAGTCGCGATCACCAATGACGTGGATGCCGAAAACGCCCCGACGGAAGAAGAAACCGTTGCCCAAGACAGCGAGATAGAAACGTTGCTGTCTGTATTGGAAGAAGAAGACGGCGACATCCTTGAACTCCTTGAAGCAACCGCCGCAGGCGGTGGTGCTGCCGGTGGTGGCGGCGGCGGTGGCGCCGACTTCGTCCAGCTCGCGCGCATCGAAGAATCTGTTCAAGGTTTGCAGTTTGAGTATGCAGGTGGTGTGGATGGTGGCCCGCCTGCGGTTGAGTTTGCCGAAGCTCCGGTCGAAGACGATGCAGCTGCTGAAGATGATGAGGCTGGACTACAGGGCATTATTACGCTGAGTATGCCAGAGCAGGTTACTGAAGCCGATGAAATCACCGTCACGGCATCAGTCGACAACGCACCAGAAACCGATTTGGTCATTACCCTCAGTAATGGCCAGCAAATAACTATTGTGGCGGGAGCCACCAGTGGCGATGTGACCTTCTCTACCCGTGATGACGACGCTTTCCAGCAGGGCGGTCAGCCTATCGATCTAAGTATCGCCGGTACCTCCGGCGGTAACTATGAGTCGTTGGACACCAGCAGCACCGGTAGTGTCAATGTGGTGGACGACAATGACGTTACCACCGTCACCCTGGAAGTCCCGGAACAAGTCACTGAGGCCGGTGATATTACGGTCACCGCCCGCGTGGACAATGCTCCAGAAACCGATCTGGTGATCACGCTAAGCAACGAGCAACAGATCACGATCGTTGCCGGTGCCACAGAAGGTAGCGTGACGTTCGACAGTCGTAACGACGATGTCTTCCTTCAGGGTGCAGAGAGCCAGACCCTGAGCATCGCCTCCACCGAGGGCGGTAACTACGAAGCACTTGATACCAGCGCTGAAGCCACAGTGACGACGGTTGACGACAACGACACCGTCACCGCCACGCTGACAGCGGACACCGACAGCGTCGCCGAAGGCGGCGAAGTCACCTACAGCGTGACCCTGACCGGGCCGGAAGGCGCCGATCTCGGTGCCCACAACGGGCTCGAGTTCCGCCTGGCGGATGGCAGCACCGTGACGATCGCCGCCGGTCAAGTGAGCGGCAGCACCACCGTGACCGCGGGCGACGACGCCTTCGTGGGCGGTCAGGCCACCCTGACCAACAGCATCGCCGAAGTCCTCAACGACAGCGACAGCGAGTTCGAAGAGCTCGCCACCGCCGGTGAGACCAGCGTGACCGTGACCGACGAACCCGGCACGCCGGACGAGCCGGGCACGCCCAACGACGGCGACCCGATCACCATCAGCATCGCACCGACCTCGGCGCAGTTCACCGAAGCCCAGCAGCAGACCTTCACGGTCA
>NZ_JAMXSI010000010.1:0-120151 GCF_024124705.1 Halomonas sp. Mc5H-6 | reverse complement strand
AGCCCTAGCCGACGCTGGGGCTTTTTCCATTTGAAATGGAGGAAGTGAATAGCCGGAATTGCGGCCTTTTCCCGCATTTAGATGTGAGCCTGAGTCACTTCTAGGCGTGGTCAACCTGGCCTACCCAAGCCGCCGTATTGGCGTTCTCGGTGATGCCTGACAATGGGTAACGCTATTGGGCTAGGTACCAAGCCGATTGAGAGAGGTAGCGTTTTGTGCGTTTCGCCCACCTTAAAAAAGACTTGGGATTGCAGCTATTCAATTCCCGTTTTCTCCACCAAATCACCGTTGAAAGCGCCCTAGCAGCAAGCACCGTGTATGCCCTGGTGTATGCCTAACTGACAACCCGATGTTAAAAGCAATTAATAACAGCTACTTAACATATCAGTTCAAACGACGCCGCCACCAGACACCCCTTCAAATCAAGCACCTACGGGTGCTTTTTTTGTTTCTTCAGCTCCTATATCAAATCGATCTGTGCCATTAACGCGGGCAGCTCAGGTCGCCCTCTTCGCAGTGTGCATGCTCGCGCAGTCTCTCCGTGCGCTGCTTGGTCAGCGTGGCAAGGCAGCCGTTACGTACCATGGGCTGTGCGCTGCCACCTTCTACGCCACTGCTCTCGAGCGCGCATTCGGCATCGCGAAAGCTTATCCAGGCCCGCTGGGCAACGCGCAGTTTTTCAAGCGTCGCCGGACTTGCCTCCAGTTTGCGGACCAGTCCCTGATACGCCTCGTTAAGCTCATCATCCGCCGATTGATACGCCTGCGCCGAACATTCCGTTAGCGCTAACTGGGTAGTCGGGTTAGAGCATCCCGTGTCTGCGGTTGCCCAACTGCTCGAGACCAAAAGCCCGATCCCCAGCAAGCGTGCACATGATGGTATTGCGATTGATAAAGACCAATAGGGCGTCATGGGTCGACTCTTCGCAGCTTTCGTGTCGCCCCATACAAGCAAAGCGCTGGCATTTCTGCCAGCGCTTTTTCACATTGCCGAATCTGCCAGAAGGCAGAGGAGCGTCTTGACCATCGACATCAGTGCGCCAGCATTTCATCGACGATCTCATCACCATCCAGTGCTGAGGGGTAGTACGTCGGCCAGTTGGTGACCTCTTCCAGCAGCGCTTCACGGTCATCGCCCCAGTAGAGATGGAAGTGGGACGCATCGGTGGGATAGATACTGTGATCACTGAACTGGATATATTGAGGGAGGTCGTCAGATGGCTCTTCCAGCTCGAAGATAAAGCGTACACCGCGGTTGCCAGCCTCGTAGGTCAATATCTCATAGCCATCGTACTGATACGCCCCCGTACGCTGCTCGCCATCTTCATGGAAGGTCACGTTTTGCCCTTCAATCTCGATACGATCCACGTCCGTTTGATACCCCGTATCGTAATACGCCTTGTACTCTTCAGCCGTTTTGTCGCCTTCCGATGCCTTATGCGCAAACACCTCGTCCAGCGTCCCATCTTCCAGGTAGGGGTAGACGGACTGCCAGTCACCATCCCAGTCTGAAAGAGCACGATCCTTTACTTGCCCGTCATCAAAGTAGCCAGCATAGATATCGCTGTCATGGCTGTGGTCGTGGTCGTGGTCGTGGTCGTGGTCGTGAGCATGGTCATGATCGTGCGAATGGTCATGGTCCTTGGCATGCACATTTTGCATCCCCGCAATCAGCACGGTGCTTAGCGCCACTAAAATCGCTTTTTGACGGTACGCCTTCAACATGTCGATGTATTCCCTTGGTTAGAAACAGGCTCAAAATAGCGGCTTTAAATTATGTTATAACATAATAAATGTCAACTAACTGGATCTCGTTGCCACCGATATAAAAATCATTAGGCAGAGACCGATACTCTCCGCTATGTTATGCCAACGTCCGACGATTTCGGGCCAACATCAGAAGGAAATGGTACATGCTGTATGCTTTAAGCTTATTGATAGGGATAGGCTTTTTAACCCTGGGAGGCGAGGCGCTGATACGTGGCGCCGTAGCAGGCGCACGGCGGGTGGGCGTCTCTCCGTTATTGACCGGGTTAGTGGTTGTGGGGTTTGGCACCTCTGCTCCCGAGCTGGTGGTATCGATACACGCGGCCATCAACCAACAGCCGGATATTGCCGTAGGCAACATCGTCGGCAGCAATATCGGCAATATCCTATTAATCCTTGGGCTGTGTGCCATCATCTGCCCCATGACCGTGCAGCCCAAGGCGCTCAGCCGGGACGGTGTCGTCATGGTGGCAGCCAGCTTGCTGTTTATCGGCCTGGCGTTCGGGGGCGCCTTGGGGCGCATTGACGCGGGTATCTTCCTGGCCGGGCTGGTCAGCTATCTCGTTTGGGCTTATCTCAGCGAACGCCAGCAGACGATCCCCGCCGCCCAGATGCATGCCTCAGAAGCGGATGAGCTGAACGCCCTGCCTAGAACGTCTATAGGGATCATCATCGCGCTGGCGCTGGGTCTTGGCCTACTGATCGGCGGGTCTCAGCTATTACTTTATGGCGCGATCGGCCTGGCCCAGGCGATGGGCATTTCAGAAGCGGTCATTGGCCTGACCATTGTCGCCGTCGGCACCTCTCTGCCAGAAATGGCCGTGTCGGTAATCGCCGCTTTACGGCGTCATGCGGATGTTGCCGTGGGCAACATCCTGGGTAGCAACATCTTCAATATTCTCGGCATTTTAGGTATTTCGGCGTTTTTACAGCCGCTGCCCATTGCTGCGCGTGTGAACCTGTTCGACCAGTGGGTGATGCTGGGTGCGGCGGGCCTACTGGTGCTGTTTCTGTATACCGGCATGCGGCTATCGCGCCTGGAGGGGGCTTTATTGTTAGTAGGCTACAGCATTTATCTCATGTTGAGCTTTACCTTGATCAGCGGGATATGAACCGCAATATTCACCACTTTACTATTACCTAAACGATTAATTTGCTAAAAAATAATCGTTGGTGGATAAGAAGCGCTAATTTCATTCGCTTTTATTACATATTGCATCGCAATACAGACTGATAGACTGACGCGGCTTATAAATCCTTCCAATAATCCAAACGAAAGGAAACGCATCGTCATGCCTTTTTTTCGCCCCCCATGCCAGCCACGATTTGATCGTCGCTGGCTTTTTTTGTTGGCCGCCTTGCTGCTGGTGTTCAGCCCTGCCGTTTTAGCCGTGACCGGTGAGCTCGACCTTACCCAGTCCATCGTCGGCTTTTTCGCGCTGGGCATTTTCGTGATGGCCTACGCACTGGTAATGGCCGAAGAAAAAATCCACATGCGCAAGTCCAAGCCCGTACTGGTCGCTGCCGGTATTATCTGGAGCCTCATCGGCTGGGTGTATGTCCAAAACGGCATGTCGGAGGCATCTGAGCATGCTTTCCGCGTGACGCTCCTGGAGTTCACCGAGCTGATGCTGTTCCTGCTGGTGGCCATGACCTATATCAATGCCCTGGAAGAGCGCCGAGTGTTTGATGCGCTGCGTTCGTGGATGCTGCGCAAGGGCTTCAATTACCGTTCGCTCTTCTGGTTAACGGGTGGATTGGCGTTCATTCTGTCGCCGATTGCCGACAACCTGACCACGGCGCTGCTTATGTGTGCGGTGGTGACCAAAGTGGCAGAGGGTGACAAGCGCTTCATCAACGTTGCATGTATCAACATCGTGGTCGCCGCCAATGCGGGCGGGGCTTTCAGCCCCTTCGGTGATATCACGACGCTGATGGTCTGGCAGGCTGGCATCGTGCCATTCCAGGACTTCTTTATTCTGTTCTTCCCGGCGCTGGTCAACTTCCTGATCCCCGCTGTCATCATGAGCTTGTTCATTCCCAACAAGAAACCGGAAAGCGTGCAGGAAGACGTGTGGATGAAGCGCGGTGCGCGGCGCATTGTGGTGCTTTTCCTGCTGACGATCACCACCGCCGTACTTTGCCATACGCTGCTGCACCTGCCACCAGTGCTGGGCATGATGACGGGTCTTGGCTATCTGCAGTTTTTCGGCTATTACCTGCGCCGCAGCCTGCCGCGTTCATTGGAGCGCAAGCGCGAGCGCTACAGCCGTCGTGGCGACAACAAGAAGCTCGAGCAGTTGGGCAGCGTCGTGCCGTTCGATGTCTTCAATCGCGTGGCACGCGCGGAGTGGGATACCCTGCTGTTCTTTTACGGGGTGGTAATGTGTGTGGGCGGACTTGGCTTTATGGGCTACCTCGGCCTGCTCTCGGAAGCCCTATATCTCGGCTGGAACCCCACGGCGGCCAACATTGTGCTCGGCGTCGTCTCCGCCGTGGTCGATAATATTCCGGTCATGTTTGCGGTGCTGACAATGGAGCCCGAGATGTCGCATGGACACTGGTTGCTCATCACCCTCACTGCCGGGGTCGGCGGCAGCCTGCTGTCGATTGGCTCCGCGGCGGGCGTAGCCGTCATGGGCCAGGCACGCGGCTCCTATACGTTCATGGGCCACCTGAGGTGGTCGCCGGTCATTTTGCTGGGTTACGCTGCCAGTATCCTGGTTCATATGTGGCTGAATGCGGAAAGCTTCGCCCTGTTTGGCTAGCCGCACCCGGCGTTTTTGATTGATGCCCTGTCGCGCTTAGCGGCGGGGCATTTTTTCTTTGAACAGGTCATCAATGGGCTTGGGGTGGCCAAGCAGATAGCCCTGATACCGATAGCAGCCATGGCCTTTTAACCAGTCCAACTGGGCCTGGGTTTCCACGCCTTCGGCCACTACCAACAAGCCCAAACTCACTGCTAGCAGAATAATGGTATCGACGATCGCAGCGTCCGCCTTATCCGTCAGCAACTCCCGGATAAACGACTGATCGATCTTGAGCTCATCGAGAGGCAGCCGTTTTAGGTAGCTCAGAGACGAATATCCTGTGCCAAAATCATCCAAGGCAAAGCGAACGCCCTGTTCTCTCAATCTGAGCATGGTGTTACGTACGCGGGTCGGCTCGCGCATCAGCAGACTTTCGGTGACTTCCAGTACCAATCGACTGGCTGGTGCCTGTGTCTGCTCGAGGCGTTTTTCCACCAGGTTGATAAAGTCTGGCTGCTGAAACTGAACCGAGCTGACATTGACCGAAAGGGTCAGCGGTGCATAGGCAGTTTGCTGCGACCATCGGGCAAGTTGCTGGCAGGCCTGGGTCAACACCCAGTCGCCGATGGGAATAATCAGGCCGCTTTCTTCGGCTAGTGGTATAAACTCGGCGGGCGAAACCCAGCCACGCGCCGGATGATACCAGCGCAGCAACGCTTCGACGCCGGTCGTGACACCCTTGTGGTTCACCTGAATCTGGTAATGCAATTCCAGCTCATGACGCGCCAGGGCATGGTGGAGATCAGCTTCCAGGTTCGCCCGTTCCAGCACGCTGGCTTGCATGTCGGGGTTGAAAAAGCGCAGCGTATTGCCGCCCGACGCCTTGGCCTGCTGAAGCGCCATGTCTGCTTGCTGCAGGACTGCATCCAGCGACCCCGATTCGCCATTGAAAAGCGCCAACCCCAGGCTCGCACTGATGGGCAGCGAGCGACTATTGCGCAATTGATGAATCGTGGTCATCAGTTGTCGTGCAATGCGCTCAGCCTTGGCGGCAGCCTCCTCCTGTTGCGGATCCAACTGATTGACCAGCACCACGAATTCGTCGCTACTGAAACGCGCCAACATGGCGTCCTTATCCAACGCCTGGCGGAGTTGTTCGGCCACATTGATCAACAGCTGGTCGCCGCTGGCGTGCCCCTGCAGATCGTTCACCAATCGGAAATGATCAAGGTCGACGACCATCAGCGCACCGAACGGCCTGTTCTGTCCGTCTTCCTCTATAGTGGTCGCCAGGGATTCCATCAGCAGACGTCGGTTAGGCAGACCCGTCAAGGCATCGTAATACGCCAGATAATGCGTACGCGACTGCATCTCCAGGTACTCGGTCAATTCGGTCGAGATCCCACACAGCGAAGGTGGGCTACCCGGCGTTAATGTCAGCGGCATCTTGATCGAGAGGAAGGTTCTTACCCGGTCGTCGTGCTTGAGGACATGGCTCTCTTCCAGGGTGATTTTTTCACCCGACGCCAACACGCGGTGGTCGACCTGGACAATCTCGGCAGCCGTCGCAGGGTCAAAAAAACCTCGTCGCGCTGCCCTATCACCGCCTCTGCCGGACGATCAAAAAGCTCACAAATGCGATGATTGACATACTGATATGTCAGGTCAGGCGATTTGATGTAGATATAGGCATCCACGCTATCCAGAATGGTGCCCAGCATGGCCTCATTGGTTGCCAGTCGTACCCGCTGCCGTGCCACACGCCGTTTCAAGACAAGGTTCACCAGCAGCGCCACGACCAGTGACACAACCAATGCCGCCACGCCCCAGCGCAGCCACTTGTGGGTCTCGGGTGGACTGGGTGCTCCCGCCTGCCAGGCTTGAAGCGTGGCAAAGTAGGGGGAACCCGTGTCCGCTTTCCAGCGCGTCAGATAGTCATCAAGGCGCTCAAGTACCGTTTGGGGAAGCGATGGTGACGCTGCAAAATAAAGCTGGACGGGCTGAAACATCAACGGAGTATCAACCAGCCCCACCTCACTCGCGCGCCATTCGCCAAAATGACGATTCGCTGCGGCGGCGTCAGCCTCACCGCTGGCGACCTTTGTGAAACCCTCTTCAAAGTCGGGAACGTTGATCCAGTCAACTGGTATATCAAAGCGTTGAGTAAGCGCTAGCAAATGGTCTTGCTGAATTGACCCATCGACCACGGTTACCCGTTGTTCGGCTAAGTCCACCACTGCCTCTATCGATACCCCTTCCCGCTGGTAAATTTGCGACCAGCTGTGCAGCGCGGGTTCGCTATGAAACCTGAATCGCTCGGCCCTTGCCTCGCTCCATGCCACATCGGGCAACAGGTCGATATCGCCGCGTTCGAGAAGCGCCAGGCAGCGCTGCCACTCACATGCAACCGGCTCGACCTGCCAGGCTTCGCGCTCGGCAATGGCCAGTAGCAGATCGCCCAAAATACCATCCAGGTGCCGCTGGTCATTGAGAAACAGTTTAGGCGGGTTGTGATAAACCCCGACACGCAGGGGTTCATCTGCCATTAGCGCCGGGGCTATGAGCAGGCTGCTACCAAGCGCAAAGACGGCTCGGCCGACGCGATACCCTCGTAACAGACTTACGTTGAGGCCTGACCGAGCCGCCATCAAGGTTACCATGACGCCGTTTACGCCCCGGGCATGGTGAGCGGGCCTGCGCGCTCCACAACGCGCTGCCAGGCAGTGTCAGCTTCAACGCGCTCGACGAAACGGGCAATTGCTGGGTAGGTCGACAAGGAATGCGTTGCCGCTACTGCCTGGAGTGGGAAGCTCATCTGCACATCCGCCCCACTCGGCCATGGGCCGGCAAAATGCTCGCGTTTTGCCAGATAGTCATCAATAAAGCGCAGGTGCTGATTGATTTGCGGATGCAGGAAAGTGCGGTTAACGGTCTGGGTAATGCCATTGGCGATTGGCTTCACCAACCAGGGCGCGCGCTTGGGAAGTTGGCCAAACACCAGGTGCATGACCAGCAACGGCATCAAGGAGCCTTCGGCATAGTGCAGCCAGTAGCGATAATCGACCCAGTCATTGGCATTATCGCTATTCGGCTGGCAGCGGCCGTTGCCATAGCGTTGCAATAGATAGTCGATGATCGCGCCGGACTCGGCGACCGTCAGCTCACCGTCAGTGATCACCGGCGACTTACCCAGCGGATGCACTTCCTTGAGCGTTGCGGGGGCCTGCTGAGTGGAAGCGTCACGCTGATAAACGATGATCTCGTAGTCCAGCCCAAGCGTTTCGAGGAGCCATAAGATGCGGTGCGAGCGGGACTTTTCCAGATGGTGGACGTGGATCATAGTCTCTCCATAGGCAATTGGGCATGCCAGCCATTGACTGGCGCCAGTCTTCCTTTCACTGTGCCCATTCAGCATAGCAGCGTTGGCTGCGTAGTAGAAAACCTCTCTATGGCCCTTCAGCCAACGCTAACGTCAACTTAGGTGCTACGTTCAGAAAAGCACCGCTGGAGAGCTTCCAAGGGTGAGACTTTACCTTCAAGCCAGGGCGCCAATAAGCGCATCGAGAGCGGAATAAAGACAAACACCATGACCGGTGTCAGCATCAGCGTGCTGACCATAACCCGCGGAAACATCGGCCAACTGGCGAACGTGCTACCAAATAGCCAATGAAAAAGCAGCGACACAGGAAAAAAGGCGAGCCACACCGCCACGGCCTGTTTCCAGCGGGGCGGCGCTGGCGAATTCGCCTGGAACCAGGCATCGAGACCGACAGCCCGATGCTCATGCGGGGCATCAAACAGGCCCTGGCCACGGGCCAGCCAGGCGCGCCGGGAAGCCGAATGTTCCCAAACAGCCAGTGTCTCGGCACTGCTGAAACGAAAGATAATCTGATACTCATCGTCGTCGGCGGGCGGTGCCAACACGCCAGATCCCAGGTAACCGGGGAAGTCCGCGGCCAGATGGCGGCCCTCATTGAGCCAGCGGGTGAAATGCGGATAACGTTCTTTGGCAACGCGACGCGCCACCATCAAGGTGACCGGTGAGGCAGACATGGTATATCTCCTGATAGCTCAGCAGCCGTCGCCGGGTAGGCAGGCTGCCAACGTACCCGGCGGGTAAGCCAGGACGTTCATTGAAGCGATCATTATAGCCTAGACAGAGGTCTTTTGGAGGTTCGGACCTGCAGAGGGAACTTAGCGGTTCGCCAGAGGATGGCGGCGCTCACCCCGCTGATAGGCCCGCACATGCTGATAAATCTCAACGGCACTGCGCAACGCCTGTGCCTCGTCAGGGTCAAGGGTCACCTGCGGGCCTCTTTCACGGCCGTCGGCGTTCACCAGGGCCTCTACTTCCTCGCGATAGCGCGTCAACACATGCTCGAGGTGCATGCGCACAAGGCGCGCCTCCAGACGGAAAGCGTCCTGCTGTTCTTTGCGCCGCATGATCTCCAGTGGATCCGCGGACGCCTCCATGATGCTTTCCAGGGTATTGTTGATCAGCTTTTCGGCCGTATTGAGGTTGGGAATCACCTCGTAAACGACCTCATATAATGACACGTCAGATTTAGTATCGGGCATATACACTCAACAGATACCGAGCGGATGAATACTGATAAATCGGCCCATTTCAGAAAACTTTAGTCGGTAGTAACCGTAAACGCCGTCGTGAGTCATGACGCGACGCAGCGCCTCTGCCGGAAACACCACCCGGCGACCGTCAAGGCTGTAGGTATAGACCTGGGCAATGCGCCCCTCGTAGTGCGCCAGACACGCCTCATAGGAGAGATTAATCACCACATCAATCGTCTGCATCGCCTGTTTTCCTCGTCTCGGAGGTCCATTCAGCCAACGTTAACTTGCGCGACCGGCTTACCTCACCGATACTTTACGACACTTCTTTGTTTTCATGGAGCGCTTGCCATGACAATCGCCGTGTTGGGGGCTGCCTCGCTGTCAGCCTGGGCATCCCCCACTTTCAATGCAGGTTCGGCCAAGGTCACAACGGCTGAGCCCAAGGCGGCTAACGCGCCATCTGCAGAGCCGGAAGCCTCATCCGACGAAGTCTCATCGGACAATGCGACCCGTGGCGAATCGGCGGGCCCAAAGCGCGCCGACGGTACGCCGATGGCCCCAGAAGAAATTGAACAGCTGGAGCAGCTCAAGCAGACCGACCGCGCAGTCAGGCAACACGAGATGGCCCACCAGACGGTTGGCGGTGCTTATGCAGGCGGTGCAAGCTATGATTACGAAGTAGGCCCTGACGGCCAGCGCTACGCCGTCGCGGGCGAGGTGTCGATCGATTACGGCCCGGTACCTAACGACCCCAAAGCCACCATTGAGAAAATGCAAACCGTGATTGCCGCCGCGCTAGCCCCCGCCGATCCTTCACCAAAGGATTATCAGGTCGCCGCCCAGGCCAGGCAATATCTGCTCGAAGCCAAGCTTGAAGCGGCCATGCAAACCAGCGAAATGGCTCAGGCACGTGCCAGCGCAGAAGGTACAACACCGGCCAACGATACAACGACTGACAGCGCCCTGAACCCTAGCAACGCGCCAAGCGCTGCTTAAGCTGTCGGCTTTTTCGCCTGACGGTTAATGCGTCTTTCCAAGCCCGCTCCAGTCGTCCCGCTTGGGCCATGCCACCAACCATTTGGGCAGCTCTTCAGCGGGCATAGGACGCGCAATACCATAGCCTTGGGCTAATTCGCACCCACGCTCGATCAGCGCTTTGGCATGGGCCAGCGTTTCCACTCCTTCCGCCAGCATCGGCCGCTGAAAGCGGTTCGCCATGTAGATAACGCTCTCAACAATGGCCATGTCATCCGGGTCTCTGAGCATGTCGCGGACAAAGCTCTGGTCGATCTTGATCAGGTTCACCGGCAGCTGACGCAAATGTGTCAGCGATGAAAACCCGGTGCCAAAGTCATCGATGGCAAAGTTGACGCCCAACGCCTGGCACTTAGCCATAGTGGTAAGTGCAGCCTGTATGTCATGCATGGCGGCGCTTTCCAGCACCTCCAGCTTGAGCAGCCCTGGAGGAACCTGTGGATAGCGCGCCAGCAGCTCACCCAGGCGCTGGCTGAAATTGCCCAGCAGCAGGTGCGAAGGGCTGATATTGACGTTGATGGGCAGCATGATGCCCGCTGATTGCCACGCCACCAGCTGGCGCATCGCCTGTTCCAGCACCCACTCCCCAAGATCGACCTCGAGCGATGTCGCCTCAATGATCGGCAGGAACTGGCCCGGCGCCATCAGCCCCCGCTCGGGATGCTGCCAGCGAATCAGCGCTTCGACGCCGACCACCTGGCCAGTACGCATATCGACCTGGGGTTGGTAATAAAGTCGCAGTTCGTCGTTCGCCAGCGCATCCACAAAGCGTTGACGCTTCTCGTGGCGCACCTGCAGCTGCCGGTCGTGATTAGGATCAAAGACGTGGAACGTATCGCGGCCGCGCTGCTTTGCCCGATACATGGCCTGATTGGCATGACGCAGCAAGCCATCTCCCTGAGCCGGGTCATTGGGATAAAACGTCACTCCGAGGCTCGCCGTGAACTGAACCGTGTGCCCGTCTACAAATAAAGGGCGACGTATAGAGGCCAGCAAGTTCTCAAAGAAGGCTTCTTCCACACCATGGTGAAGCAATAATACAAACTCATCGCCGCCCACTCGAGCCAGCACATCGTCGCCAAACAGCAGATGACTGATGCGCTGACCGAAGGTCGAAAGCAGCGTATCGCCCACGCTCGAGCCCAAACGATCGTTGATCGACTTGAAAAAATCGATGTCCAGCGAGCAGACCGCCAGGGGCATCTGCTTGCTTTCAGCGTGTTGAATGGACTCCTGGATGAGCTGCGTTAGCAGTTGGAGATTAGGCAAGCCGGTCAAGGCATCAAAATAGACTTCCCTGTTCAGATGCCGAGCATGGGCAGGAATGGCCGATAAATCCGCCAGGACAATCACATGGTGGTCAACGTTGCCCTTATGGTCGCGCACCCTGTTAATCGACATCATGCCGGGATAAAACTGACCATCGTGGCTACGGTAACTCACCTGACTTTTACTGCGGTCGCGCAGTTGGAGCTCTTCACGCATCAGCCGGGTAGTGCGACTATCATCCAACGGCAGGATACTGAACGCCTCGGGTGTCTTGCCCTTTACCACGGCAAGCGGGCAGCCGGTGAGTTCACTAAAGGCCGGATTGACATCGATAACGCGGTTATCGGCGTCGGTAATGATAATCGCCTCGTTGGCATGCAAGAACGCCGCCTGAGCGGGTAACAGTTCGGACATAGTCGTGGGGTCGTTAGGCGTTAACGACGATACATGCAATTGAGGCAAAGACTGCACCTTTGGCATCGTAAAAGACTGGCTCATACGTCCTTGCTCTCCTCGTTAATTATAAAATGACAACGGTCATCGCCGCGCTACCACCCGCAAGAAGACACGACTTCGGTTTTGAAATCAACGCTCTTCATCCAACGTTTTTCAATCATAAAGATGCATTAATTCAACTTATTACATCACTAGGGTCGCCACAGTTCGTGGCCAATAAAAAAGCTTTACGCCCACAGGCGTTCACATGAACCAGTATCAAATTAGCAATAGTTTATACGAAATGAGACATAGTCGAAGCGACCATAAACGCATTGTGCTGACACAGGCGTGTTTTTTAATGGAAAATAATTCCATAAGCAACTATCGGCCGCCACGGTTTAATCTTTAGGGCAGGACAAGCATTCTGGAGGTGCAACGCTCAAAGAAGACGGTTGCAAGGCGCAAACGTTGCTTCAGAGCAGTTCAATGCGCAGCAACATCAAGGGGCTGGACTAGCGGCACCCAGAAAGCGCTGCTGCCAGTAGTCGATATCCAGGGGCACACTCACCACTTTGCGGCCGCTGCCGGGGGCGTGAATCATCTGCCCCTGACCGCGGTAAATGCCCACATGGGTGGCCTTCTGGCGTGAGCCAAAAAACAGCAGATCACCGGGGCGCGGGGCATCCACGGTGGCCAATTGGCGAAACTGCTGGTCGGCGGTGCGGGGCACGTTAATACCCGCCGCTCGATAGACCATCTCCACCAGCCCGGAGCAGTCCAGGCCGTCGGGCGAGTTACCGCCAAAGCGGTAGGGAGTGCCCAGCGCTTGCTGGGCATGGGAAAGAATCAGCGCCCGCTCCATGGACAAGCCCTGGGCATCGTCGAGGCGTTCATTGAGCACGGTGTCGCGGCTGGCACAGCCTGACACCATCATGAGGATTAGCACACCTACCACAGGTAAGCCGCGCGCGATGGGCATGGATGCGCCTCTAATTAAGCCGATTCGTCTATAGCATGGCGCAAACACCGCCACTCTGCAAAATGGTCATATAATCGCGTGCCGCACCCGGGCGGATATCCATTCGGACACCAAGACGGTGGCAAAAATCATTACGAAAATCACGCTGACCTGATCCCAGGCAAGGCTGTTGATCGAGGCGTTCAACTGCAGGCCGATACCGCCCGCCCCCACCAGACCCAGCACGGTCGATTCGCGGATGTTGATATCCCAGCGGTAAACGCTGATACCGGCAAACGCCGGCATGACCTGGGGCAGTACGCCATAGTTCATGACCTGCATGCGGCTTGCTCCGGTCGCGCTGATCGCCTCGACCGGCGTGGGATGAATCTCTTCGATGGATTCGTAGAGCAGCTTGCCCACAAAGCCGATGGAACGCAGGGCGATGGCGATAATGCCTGCCAGCACGCCGGGGCCCAGAATGGTCACCAGCAGCATTGCCCAGATCAGCGAGTTGATCGAGCGCGACGACACGATCACCACCAGCGCGGCGCTGCGAATCAGCGGATGCGGCGTGGTATTGCGAGCCGCCAGAAACGCCACCGGAAAGGCCATGATAATGCCCAGCGCCGTGCCCAGGGTGGCAATGTTCAGGGTGTCCCACATTGGCTTCCACAAGACATTGGCGTAGCCCCACGCCGGTGGGGTCATGCGGCTGATCAGGTCGGCTCCCTGGCGGCCGGCGTCTTCGACAAACACCCACATGGTGTTATCCGAAATCAGCTTCCAGCAGAGCAGAAACAGGCTGACTCCTGCCAGCCAGGCCAGGTACTGCAGCCATTGTGCGCGGGTCGTACGCCGCCGCCAGACCGGTTGACCCAAAGGTGAGGTGGAAACGGGCATTCAACTTCTCCACAAAATATCGATTCAGCAAGGACTGATTCAGGGTTACTGGGTCCAGCGGCGGACATGGCTCGAACCGTATTCGCACAGCAGGACGATGGCGATGATGATCAGCAGGATCGCCGCGGAGGTATCATATTCGTAGCGGCTAAGCGAGGTGTTCAAGGTGGCCCCGATACCACCTGCGCCGACAATCCCGATTACCGAAGATTCGCGGAAGTTGATATCCAGGCGGTACATGGAAAGCCCGATCAAACGCGGCATGACCTGGGGTTGAATCGCGTGATTCATGGTTTGCCACCAGCTGGCCCCCGTGGCGCGCACTGCCTCGACCTGCCGCCAATCCAGGTCCTCGATATCTTCGGCCAGCAGCTTGGCCATGAACCCAATCGTCGCGAACGCCAGGGTAATCATGCCGGCAAAAGGCCCGAAGCCGAACATCACCACGAACAGGATGGCGATGATGACCTCCTGAAAAGTGCGTGATACCGCAATGATCGCCCGGCAGACAGTGTAAATCGGCAATGGTACAATATTGCGCGCGCCCCCCAACCCGACGGGTATCGCCAGCAGCACCCCAATCACCGTGGAGGTCAGCGTCATGGTCAAGCTTTCCAGCAGGCCCGCGACGATATCGTCGTAACGGCTGACAAAATCGGGCTGCATAAACGCGCCCAGAAAATTCACGGCACGGCCCGCCCCCTCGGCCACGCGCTCCCAGTCCACCTCCACCGAGGCCAGTGCCAACACAAGATACACCAACACTCCAAGGACAATGCCCCAGCGCAGCCGCGGGCTTTCGATCAGCGGTAGCCGCCGCCACTCGCCGCGGCGCGCCGCTTGCTGGCGCGCTGTCAACATCTCGGCCTGCTCGCTCATCGTCCGCCTCCGACGGCCATTGCGGGGGCCGCGCCGTACGAGCCTGTATCTCGCTGGTCTTCGCTAACCTCGTCATCCATTGGTTCGGGCGTGGTATCCCAGTCTTCTTCGCCGTAGATCGTGGTGAGGATCTCGCTGGTGAGCTCACTGGGGTCACCGTCGAAGACGATTTCACCCGCCCGCAGTCCGACGATGCGGTCGGCAAACTGCTTCGCCAGGGCCACATCATGGATATTGATAATCGCCGCCAGATCGCGCTCGGCACATAGTTCGCGGATCAAGCGCATGATTTGACGGGAGGTTTTCGGGTCAAGGCTGGCAGTAGGCTCATCAACCAACAGCAGCTTGGGGCTTTGCAACAGGGCCCGGGCAATCCCCACACGCTGGCGCTGACCGCCCGATAACGCATCGGCACGTTTATCGATTGCGTGGGTCAAGCCAACCCGCTCCAACAGCCGAAACGCTTCCACCACCGCTTCCTGAGGGTAGCGGCGCAAAAAGCTGCGCCAGAACCCCACGTAACCCAGCTGACCGGAGAGCACGTTTTCCATCACCGTGAGCCGGTCAACCAGGGCGTACTCCTGAAAAATCATGCCCATGGAACGCCGCGCATGACGCAGCTTGTAGCCTGAAAGCTTGGTGAGCTCGGTATCTTCCAGGCGAATGCTGCCCTGGGTGGGCTCTACCAGCCGGTTCACACAGCGAATCAGGGTGCTTTTACCGGCCCCGGATGGCCCAATCAGCGCCATCACCTGGCCGTTGGGGAGCGTCAAGTCTATATCGGTCAGCGCCCGGTCCCCGGTTGGGTAGCGCTTGGCGACACCACTGAGTGTCAACATTTTCTTACCTCGCGTGTATAGCGAAACGGCCAGAAAGGCGAGCCTTCCTGGCCGGTTAACAACCTCTATCCCGCGATCAGTCGCAGTCGTAGGTCACCCCATTGGCATCGGCGATGGTGCGAATCACCTCCCAGTTATCCTGATAGGTGATGGGGATAAACTGGGCTTCGCCGGAGTTGGAGAATTCTTCTTCCAGAGCGGTGCCCTCCCAGTCGTAGCTGAAGAAGGCGTCCTGGATATCCTCCGCCAGCTCGGGTGCCAGGTTATGGGCCGTGCCGTAGGCGGTGGTCGGGAACGTTTGCGAGGTATAGATGACCTCGTAATCACCTTCTTCCACAACGCCACGCGACAGCATCCGACGCGCTACCGAGTTGGCGATGGCCGCCGCTTCGTAGTCTTCGTTGACCACGCCCAAGACTGAATTGTCGTGTGAACCCGAGAACGCTGTCTCAAAATCTTCCCCCGCTTCCATGCCGTACTCAGAACGCAGCAACGCTGAAGGCGCGCGGAAGCCCGAGTTGGAGGTCTCGGAGGTGAATGCCAGCTGGCGGCCCTGCAGGTCTTCAACGGACTCAATGCCGCTGCCCGGGTAGGTGATAATTTCCATTTCATAGCCGAAGCTACCGTCCTCGGCGGCCATCATGGCAAAGGGACGGAAACCGCCGCAGTTGACCGCCACTGGCACGCCACCGGTGTTGAAACCGGCGACGTGCAAACGGCCCGCGCGCATGGCTTCCTGCTGGGCAGCGTTGGACTGCACCGGGAAAAACTGTACCTCTTTGCCCGTCGCCTCGCTCAAGTGATCAAGAAAGTCAGACCAGACATCGGCATAAACTGCGGGGTCTTCCACCGGCGTGTAGGCAAACACCAGCGTATCCGGGTCAACCCACTGGGACTCATCGCTGGGTACATCCGCGATCAGATCGCCGTCCGTATCCTGGTAGCGGCTGGAAAGATCAGCCTGAACCGCCACGGCGGAGAAGGCAAAGGCACTGGCAACGGCGGCGCTGATGAGGGTACGAGGAAGAGATAACATCTGCATGGATCACCTGATGTGTTATTAGAAGACACAACGATACTGACGCTCTCAGATGACAGGGGCGGGACATTTAGATGACCCCTTCGTGACGTTTTGACGAACGTGATGTGTCACGACGCTTTCAAGCTGGCAGCTTTGGGGCTGTGCGACGCTCCACAAACAGGCTGTTGCCAGGGATTTTTTTGGCCTGTTTTTTTAACTCCGAAAGCTCGGCAGCGACATCCAGGGCCTTACAGTCGGCAGCGGGAGGAATCGGCTTGACAGCAATCGAGACGCTGACGAACGGGAAAAAGCTGGTTGTCCCCTGCCGGTTCTCAATGTGGATTCCACCACGCTTACGGTCGTCCTCTTCATAAAACCCCGGGGCCATCAATTCCATATGATGCAGGATCTGCTGGCACGCTTTTTCCCAATGCGCCAACGGCAGCAGCAGCATGAAATCATCCCCGCCGATATGGCCGATAAAGCCACCGACGCTATCCGCCTGGGCCTCCAGCAGCCGGGATAACGAAATGATCATATGATCGCCTCGGGCATAGCCGTAGGCGTCGTTAAAGGCCTTGAAATTGTCCAGGTCGACATAGGCAGCGGCCACTCCCTCACCGGCATTCAGGTAGCGCCCCAGGGTTTCATTGATCAGGATATTGCCCGGCAAGCCGGTAAGCGGGTTGGCATGGCGCGCCTGGCGAACCTGGATGGCGGTAATTTCACGCAACAGGTCGACAATATTGCCCATGCCCAGGTAGTGGCTGTTTTCGTCGACAATGACAAAGTCTTCCTGCTCGATATCGCGGCTATCCGTAAGTTGCTGACTCAATATTTCCAGCGGCGTACTGGCATTGGTGATCAATGACTTGTTGTCGGCGACATCCAGCACGCAACGCTTGGCATACAGCGCATGGCTGTAGGGGTTAGTAAACAAGGTTAAAAACGCATTACGGCGTACCACGGCCACTGGCTGGCCGTCATCGACCACCGCCACACAGCGAAGGCTCGTCTGCTGTCGAAAGCGCTCGGCCAGCGTGAGAACAGCGCAGTTGGGGGTGACCGCGTCAATCACCTGACAGATCGAACGGGCCGTTCGTCCGGCGTTGCTTGCCAGCGGTTTGGCGGCAGGCAGCCGCATATGCAGTTGCAGCGGTGGCTCCGTGCTGGGCCTGGAAAAATAAAACCCTTGAAGCAGGGCCAGGCCACGATCAAGCTCCCACAGACACAGGTGCTCGGCGGCGGTTTCAACGCCCTCCGCAATCAATTGGCAGTCCAGGCTACGCGCGACATCCAGAATGGAACGCAGAAACTCGCGCTTGGCAGGCTCCTGGTCAATCCCCGAAATAAAGTGGCGATCCAGTTTGACAAAGTCCGGGCGCAGTTCCGACCAGTGGCGCAGGCTTGAGTGGCCCGCGCCGAGATCGTCCAAGGCCACCTGAAAGCCCATCTGGCGATAGTGATCCACGGCCTGGCGCATCAACTGGTAATCATGAATGGGCACATGCTCTGTCAGCTCGATCACGACACGTTCTGGAGGAAGGCCGCTTTCGCGAATGAAGCCTAGCGTCAAGCCTTCGCGAAAATCACGTTCCAGAATGGTGAGCGGCATGACGTTCAGAAATAGCAGGCCAGGTAGCTGAAGTTCTGCAAAGCGACAGATTGCCAGGCGACGGCAAAGCAGGTCCAACTCAACCAGCAGCCCAGCCTGAGTGGCGACTTCAAACAAGCGCAGCGGCGAATAAAGGGGAGAATTGCGAGGCCCACGGACCAATGCCTCGTACCCATAGATGGCTTGCTGGCTGGCATCCACAATGGGCTGGAAAAGAACCTGCAGGTCTTCTGTATGAATGATGCGGTTAAGCCACTGCGCTTCTTGTGCGGTCATTGCCTGTTCGTCACATTAAATAACAATCGGTTATCCCTAGCGTTTTTGTCCATCCGCTAAGCGTGGGCCAATACCGTGACGAAATGATGACAGACGCTATAATCCCTAACCCGCCGCCGGTATATCGGGCGGCGGGAAGCAGGCCTCCCCGCCACTGGCGTCCAGCTGGCGAATGTCGATCGGGCAGCCGTGTTCGTCGAGGGTCACCAGCCCGATACCGCTGGCATTCCAAAGCCGTTCGCCAGCACTTGCACGGTCGGGGTCCCGGGGGTGAACACTCAGTTTACGGCGTTTGGTAAACCAGTTGAGCGGCGACCAGGGGGCATACAGCCAGCGATTGAGCCGGTCGAAGGTGTCCAGCAGCGAATCGGGAAAGGTATTTTTGACCCCGCTGGAGGTGATCTGCCATAGCCTAGGCGCCTGTTTGCGGTGACGCACCACGATGTCGTAGGCAAAGGAGTAGTGTACATCCCCGGATAGAATCACGTAGTTGCCGGGGGTTTTGGAATGCTGCCAAATCTGTAGCAGCACGTTTGCGGCCCCGCGATGCGCCATCCAGTTTTCGGCGTCGACCATCAGCGGTTTGCCAGCCAGGGTAAACAGCTTCTGGATGCCTTCGATCAGCTTGACGCCGAACATCGGCGCGGGAGAAATGATCACCGCGCTGGGCGCCCCGATCAACGCTTGCTGCATTTCGATCAGCGCCTCCCAGTCCATCAAGCCGGAAGGGCGTTGCGGGTGTCGCTCGTTACGCCAGCGGCGCGTACGGGTGTCCAGCACGATCAATGGCGGTTCGCCGGCGACCTGAAACGCCCAGCCCTGGAATGCCAGCAGGCGGTCAATCAGCCCATCCTGGGCCACGTTGGCGAGATAGCCGTTACTATCCACCGACTCGAGCATCGCCGCGGCCTCGTCAACCAGCGGGTTGAGGTTTTCCGGCGCGTTGCCCCATCCCTGACAAAGCAGGTAAGCGATCAGCGCGTTGCCGATAATCTGCTTCGAGAACGGGTGGCCATAGGCACTGCGCTCCCACTCGGCGGTCAGGTTCCAGTCGTCGGTTACATCGTGGTCGTCGAAGATCATCAGGCTGGGTAAATGCGCCATGGCGCGCGCACATTGGGGCAACCCCGCCACAAACGCCTCAATCACGGCCTGCTCCTGCTGATAGAGCGCGGCGTCCTTGTCACCCAGTGGTGGCTGAGTGGGCGCGATGACCTGCCATGCCACGGGCGACCACACCAGGCAATACATGGCCAGCATTTCGCCCAGCGTCATCAGGTGATTCTGCGCATTGGCCGAGGTAAAGACGGGCTTTTTCACGCCGCCAAAAAAGCGTTCGCGTAGCGCCACGTTGCTGGTGGTATCCGGTAGCAACTGGCTGCGCTGGTAGTAGCTGTCTGGGGACGCATAGAGCGCCTGGCTGTCGCTGATGGTCGCCCCTTCCAGATACTCGTCGACCAGTCCTAGGCGTTCCGTCAGGGCATGAATCGCCCGCAGCATCGGCCCTGCCACGTCATCCACATACACCTGGTCGCCGGTCATCAGCAACCACGCGGGCCATTCACCTGGCGCCGCCTGACGCTCGCCCAACCACTGGTCGGCACGCACCAGGCCGTCGGCGCTATCATGGTGGGGCTTGCGGCAGGAGCCGTGCATCAGGCGATGATGCCGCGAGGCGATCACACAACCCGGATAGTCCTGGTCGTCGTAGCATAACCACGGCGCCCATTCGGGAAGTGACTGGTAACCGCCATCGCGTTGCTGCACTTTCAGGTCATAGGCAATGCGCTCATCACGGGGCAAAGGGCTCGCCAAGGGCACGTCGATCAAATGGATAAACGCATGTTGCCCGACCGGCAGGCATTGCTGGTAAGCCGCGAGCGGATACGTCTGCGCTTGCGGCTCTCCGGGATGCAACACCAGGGACATGGTGAGCGGCCGCGACGTCAGGCACCACATCACCCACCGAGAAGGGGTGATACGGCGCAGAATGGGGCCAACCAATACATCCGGGAGGGCTGCCGCGGGGTGGCTCATTGATCGCTCCTTGCCTGTTCGGTGTTCGTAATGCGTTTTCAGCGGCTATCCGGGCGGGGCACCACAACAACGGGCAGCGTTATGGTGACCGCCAACCCACCCAAGGTGGCCCGCTCAAGCTGCATATCGCCGCGATACAGGGCGACAAGGTCGGCAACGATGGCGAGCCCCAAACCGCTGCCCGAACGTTTCTCATCCAGCCGCTTGCCCCGCTGAAGCGCTGATTGGCAATCAGCAGCGGACATCCCGGGGCCATCGTCGCTGACACACAGCTGGAGGTGTTCGCCCCGTGCCTCCAGGGTCAGGGTGACCTCGCCCTTGGCCCAACGCAGGGCGTTATCCAGAATATTGCCGACGATCTCCTGGGCGTCCTGGGTATCCATGTGCGCTTGCATATCGCGTTGCAGGGTATGCTGAAGATGGATACCGCGGCGCTGGGCCAGCCTTGCCAGTCCGCTTACCAGCGGCGCCAGGGCTTCGTTGAGCGCTATGGGCGCTACCCTGCCGCCCTCGCCGGCCGCCGAGGCGCGTGCCAGATGGTGGCGCACGGCGTTGTCGATACGTGTCAGCTCCGCCTCCCAGGCGCTCTGCTGCTCGGCCGGTGCCTGACGGGCCAGCAAACGCATCACGCTGAGCGGCGTCTTCAGCGCGTGGGCCAGATTGCCAGCGGCATGGCGGCCACGTTCTATCAAGCGTTGGTCGCGGGCCAGTACGGCGTTCATGGTGGTGGCCAGGCTGGCCAGTTCATCGGGCAGCCGGGTATCCAGCTGCTGCGCCTCGCCGTTTTCCACCTCGCGCAAATTGGCCCGCATGCGCCGCAATGGGGCCAGCCCCCAGCGGATCTGTAGCGCCAGCACCGCCAACAGCAACCCGCCCAGACCGATCAAACCGCCCCATAACCACTGCTGAAACTGGCGCACATTGTTCATCAACGCCTGATCTTCAGCCGCAACGCTGATATGCAGCGGCTGCTCCAGCGGTGCCAGTTGGATATCGCGCTCGACCAGGCGCAGCGAGCTTGCCCGGGGACCGCTAACGGTTCGTGCGATGAGGGTATTGCCGTCATGGGTTGGCAGACGCTGATCCCATAGCGAGCGCGAGGTGAGCGTGTGCTGCTGGCCATCGGTCATCTGCCAATACCAGCCGGAGTAAACCTGATCGAAACGCGGATCACCCAGATCACGATCAAAGACCAGGCGCTGCTCGACACGGTCGAAGGCGACCCCGGCGATGACCACATTGAGCAAGGCTTCCAGACGATCATCGAAGGCTTGCGTCGCCGACTCACGGTAGTGGTGGGACAGCAAGGACCCCGCCACCGGTAGCCCAACGATGACGATCACCAGAGTCGCTACTAACAGACGGCTGGCGATTGAGCGACGCGCAAAGCGGCCTTGCCAATATGGCCAGGGCATCATCCCGCCGCCGACTGCTCGGCCAACAGGCGGTAGCCCTGGCCGCGCTGGGTGACAATACGCCATGCGCCCAACTTGCGGCGTAAGCGGCTGACCTGCACATCGATGACGTTGGAATCGGGTTCATGGTCACGGTCATAGACGTGTTCGGACAGCTCGGTGCGGCTCACCACCCGGGGCGCGGCGTGCATCAAATAGCTCAACAGTCGCGTTTCCTGGGCGGTCAGCGACACGGGGCGCCCCGCTAACGCCACGTGCTGGGTATGGGTATCCAGGCTTAACTCTCCCACCCTGAGCACCGGATGCGCATGCCCATGGCTGCGGCGTACCAGCGCGCGCAGGCGAAACAAGACCTCAGCGGATTCAAACGGCTTGGTGACATAGTCGTCAGCGCCAGCGGAAAAACCGGCCGCTTTATCGGCCCACCGTTCACGCGCGGTTAAAATCAGCACCGGCAGATCAACGCCGTCTTCCCGCCATGCCGCCAGCCAACGAATGCCGTCACCGTCGGGCAGTCCAACGTCCAGAATCAAGCTGTCGTACGCTTCGGTGCGCACCAGAAAATCGGCCTCCTGGCCGTTGAACGCATGCTCCACCAGCCAGTCACCATCGCGTAGTGCCTGGCCCAGTTCGCGGGCTAACGCCTGGTCATCCTCTACCAACAAACACTTCATCGGGTCACCACTGTTTCTGCCTTCTATTCCGTGCGGCGCATGTCGTTGATCCTGACGCCTTCCATCTCCATAAGCTGCCCGGTCTGACCATCAAATTCAAACTCTACCACCTGGTTTTGCGGACCAAGCAGCTTGATTTCATACTCGATGTAGCTACCTTCACGCTCGACCTCAACTTCCAGTACCTCGCCGATATAATGAGCCTCCAGCCAGTCGAGAATGGTTTCCAGCGACACCACCTCACCCTCGCTGACCTCGCCGTGCAGGGTCTCCCACGAAGAATCAGAAGATGCCTGCCCCGCGACCAGACCAAGCACCATCATTCCCCCCAGCATCATGCGACGCAGAGCAGGCGGGGTATCACGGCATTGCCGCGTTGCCAGGAAGGAGAGGAGGTGTTTCATTGCCATAGCATGCCAAAGTCAACATGAACGCTAGATGAACCGCTTTGTCAGCTTAAGGAAAGCATAGCGGGGGTATAACGTCACTGTCGCATTCGCCGAATGCCGTTTACCACCTCGAATGGAAAGAAGGAATTAACCATGAATACGATGAAAAAAATGCTGATTATCCCGACCTCGGCGTTACTGCTTACGGCTGCAGTGGGCACTGCCCAGGCAGATTCTCTGGCGATGGACCGGATTGACGACGTACTGACCCATGCCAACGATTACGGCTTCAAGCATTTCGAAGAGATCAGCATCAAGAGCCGTGGCCGCGCAGAAGTCGAAGGCTGGCTGGACGATGAGTGGTACGCCGACGTCAGCTTTTCAATCGATGACGGCGAAACCCAGGAAGAAAAACGCGAGCGGTTGATTACCGGCGCCTGGGGCATGGACGAAGACGATATTCGCCAGGCGCTGGACGTTGCCAGCCAGGAAGGCATGGTCGAGTTTGAAGATATGGATATCGACGAAAGCGGCGTTATCGAGATTGAAGGGCGCGACGAAAACGGCCGTGAACTGGAAATCAGTGTGCGCCAGGGCTCCTACGATATTACCCAGATGGATCGCGACTGATCTTTAACCATGTCGTTTTACGGGCTCCCAGGGGGAGCCCGTTTGCGTTACTGCCACCCGCCCCTATCAATCCCTGATCATGCGCCTGCAGAGACGGCCTCTTCCATATCAGCGGTAAGCGTGTTACCAAAAGCCGTCGTCATTACGCTTTATAACCCCCCCATGCCCTGGGAATTCCACCATGATCAGCCATTGCCTGACCGCCAGACTACGCGGGCCGGAGAACAACGCTTGAAGCCGCCCGGTTACCTGGAAGGTGTGGCGTCGACACATCAAGACGCCTTATTGCGTGATCTCGCCTGGCTGGTCGTGACACCGGATATCGTGGCGTTCCCGCCATCCAGCCCATTTTCAGGCCGCCCCAGTCAGGCCGAGCTGGGGTTAACTGGCGCCCTGGAAACCTGGCTGAATGGCTTGGCGATACCGGCGCTGGCCCGCAATGGTCGTCAAGCTAGCCGAATGGGGCACTATCACGAACAGCTATGGCACTGGCTGCTGGACCGCGCGCCCAATACGCGCCTGCTGGCCCATAACGTGCGGATTACCCGCAAGCGCATTACCTTGGGCGAGCTGGACATGCTCTACCGCAGACGGGTTTACCCAGCACCGGTGCACCTGGAAGTGGCGATCAAGTTTTATCTGGGCTTGCCCGAAGGGCCTGGCGACGCCACCAGCCAGAACCGCTGGATAGGCCCCGGCGGTCTGGATAGCCTGGCACTGAAATACCGCCATTTGCAGCGCCATCAGTTGCCACTGTCTTCCACAATACCCGCGCTGGAAACACTCGGCCACTGGCTGGCCCCTCGGGATACAGGCCCTGTAGAGGCGGACCTTGGCGGGCAGCTAACCCAGCGGATGGCCATGCCGGGCGTGCTGTTTTATCAATGGCACGCGCCCATGCCATCGCCGGAGGGTGCAACCGTTGCACACCGCAGAGGACGCTGGTGCCACGTTAGCGATTGGCCAGCGTTTGCCTCTACGCTCCCCGCTGATCTTCTGGTGGCCTGGCTCGAAAAACCGCATTGGTTGGCGCCGCCAACGTTTGACGCCTTCAAACCAGCGTCACAATCACTGATGCCGCTATTGGCGATGGCCCGGCATCAGCCGCAGCAGGTCATGATATACCTGCCCTCGACCCAGCGCTGCGAGCGGCTGTTTATCGTGCCCGACAACTGGCCGCGCCAGGTGCCTTTACCACCGCGTTTGCAAGCGAATTAAACCACCACCAGATTATCCCGGTGAATCAACTCGTGAGCCTCCACGTAGCCAAGGATGGCTTCAATTTGATGGCTTGGCTTGCCCGCTAGCTGGCGGGCCTCATCGGCACCGTAGTTGACTAATCCTTTCGCCACGGTCGTGCCCTGTTCATCGACACAGGCCACCATATCGCCGCGCTTGAAGCTGCCCTGGACGGTGCGCACGCCAACGGCCAGCAGGCTGGAGCCTTTATCGCGCAGTACCTTGACCGCGCCAGGGTCCAGCACCAGGGTGCCACGCACCTGGAGTTGCCCTGCCAGCCAGCGTTTACGCGCCGCGATGGGGGCTTGCTCCGGTCGCAGCAGCGTGCCCAGCACCTCGCCCGCCATGACCCGGGTGATGACATCGGGCTGCCGACCACTGGCGATCACCGTGACCGCACCGGAACGGGCCGCCAATTGAGCGGCGCGCACCTTGGTGGTCATGCCGCCCCGCCCCAGCGACCCGCCGCTACCGGCAACGGCCGCCAGGCGCGGGTCGTCGGCCCGGGCCTCGCCAATCAGCTGTGCGTCTGGGACGTGGCGGGGATCCGCATCGAACAGGCCTTCCTGGTCAGTCAGCAGCAGCAGGGCGTCGGCTTCGAGCAAGTTGGCGACCAGGGCGCCCAGGGTATCGTTATCGCCAAAGCGAATCTCATCGGTGACCACGGTGTCGTTTTCGTTGACCACCGGGACGACGCGCATTTCCACCAGGGTGCGCAATGCGGATAGCGCGTTAAGGTAGCGCTTGCGGTTGGAAAGGTCGTCGTGGGTCAGCAGAATCTGCGCGGTCAGCACACCGTGGCGGGCGAAGTGCTGCTCGTAACACTGGGTCAGGCCGTTTTGGCCCACCGCCGCCGCAGCCTGGAGTTCGTGTACCGCGCTGGGGCGTGCCTGCCAGCCCAGCCGCACCATGCCAGCGGCAACCGCACCCGACGACACCAAGACGACCTCGATGCCTCGCTGGTGCAGGGCCGCCACTTGATCGACCCAGCGGCCAATCGCCACTTCATCCAGGCCACGACCGTCATTGGTCAGCAGCGCGCTGCCCAGCTTGACCACGACGCGGCGAGCCCTGCTCAACGCCGCTCTACCCAGCACCGACTCATTGCTTGCCACGTCGCTCTCCTCCTTTTTGGCGCCCTTGCGCCTTTAGCCCTCAAGGCGCGTATTCGACGTCCACATCGTAATCATCATCGTCGAAGTCGTCGTCATCTTCATCGTCGCGTTTGCGCTTGCGGCCGAGTCGCGCTTCGGTGCGGGCCACGGACTCTTCCTCCATGCGCCGACGCATTTCCTGCTCCCGGGCATGGGCTTCTTCGTCTTCGTGTTCCAGGCGCTGCTGCTCGGTAAGCCAACGATAGGCTGCCTGCACCAGCTTGTCGGTGCCGTCGCTGCTGATCGCCGAAATGCGGAACACCGGTCCCTGCCAGTTCAGCGCATCGATAATCGCCTGGGCGCGCGCCTCGCGCTCTTCTTCATGCAGCAGGTCGAACTTGTTCAGCACTAGCCAGCGGGGGCGCTCGGAAAGCGCCGGCGAGAACTGGCCCAGTTCGTGAACGATGGCCTTGGCCGCTTCGACCGGGTCTGACTCGTCGAACGGCGCCACGTCGACCACATGAAACAGCAGCCGCGTACGGGTCAGGTGCTTCAAAAAGCGCAGCCCAAGCCCCGCACCATCGGACGCGCCTTCGATCAGGCCCGGCACGTCGGCCATGACGAAGTGCTCGTGCATGCCCAGCTTTACCACGCCCAGGTTGGGCACCAGGGTGGTAAACGGATAGTTGGCCACCTTGGGCTTGGCCGCCGATACCGAACGAATCAGCGTCGACTTGCCCGCGTTGGGCATGCCCAGCAACCCCACATCCGCCATGACTTTCATTTCAAAGCGCAGGTTGCGGCGATCCCCCTCGGTGCCCGGCGTGGTTCGCCGGGGGGCACGGTTGGTGGACGACTTGAAGTGGATATTACCCAACCCGCGACGGCCGCCTTCGGCCACCAGCACGACCTGACCGATCTCGGTCACATCGGCAATCACTTCAAGGGTATCCTCGTCGATCACCGTTGTCCCCACCGGCACTTTGACGTGCAGGTCTTCTCCGGCCTTGCCGCTCATCTGGCGGCCCATGCCGCCCTGGCCGTTTTCGGCTTTGTAGAAACGCTGGTACTTGAAGTCGATCAGCGTATTCAGCGCATCGTCACCAATCAGGTAAACGCTGCCGCCGTGGCCGCCGTCGCCCCCGTCAGGGCCGCCTTTGGGCACGTATTTTTCGCGGCGAAAGCTGAGACAGCCATTGCCGCCTTTTCCCGCCTCAACAATGATGGAGGCTTCATCGACGAACTGCATTGGTTTCTCCCGGCCGCTTTCGCCGCCCGATAGTCACCCGACCTTTGCTTCATGCGTTCAGCAAAAGGGGTTAACAGACAAAAAAGCCCCGCCATGGCGGGGCTTTTTCTCGCAAATGCGAGCGCAGCGTTAGCCGTTTACTCGGAAACGATGCTAACGAACTTGCGGTTGTGCGGACCCTTGGTCTCGAACTTCACATAGCCTTCGTTAAGAGCGAAGAGCGTGTGGTCGCGACCCAGGCCAACGCCGGTACCGGCGTGGAAACGCGTGCCGCGCTGACGAACGATGATGCTGCCGGCGCTCGCTGCCTGGCCACCAAAGAGTTTCACACCTAAGCGTTTGGACTCGGAATCGCGACCGTTACGCGTGGAGCCGGCTGCCTTTTTATGTGCCATTGCAAAATCCTCCTGAAAGGGAATTGGCCGCTTACGCGGAAATTCCGGTAATTTTGACTTCAGTAAACCACTGGCGGTGGCCCTGGCGCTTCATGCTGTGCTTGCGGCGACGGAACTTGATGATCGTCACCTTATCACCGCGGCCGTGGGAAACCACCTCGGCAGACACTTTTGCACCGCCAACCAGCGGTGCACCGACATTGACGTCGTCACCGTCGGCTACCAGCAACACTTGGTCAAACTCGATCGTCTCGCCAGTGGCGACTTCGATCTTTTCAAGCTTGAGGGTCTGGCCTTCCTGAACGCGGTACTGCTTGCCACCGCTTTTAATAACTGCGTACATGTCTCTCTCCGGACGTCAATATTGCCGCTTTGATCACCGAAAACGGCGCTCATCAAAAATCGCTCTTGTCGACCTGCGGCGAGTGGCGCCCCTTTTGGCAGCCATCTGACAGGGAGCATGATGAGTGGGTCGCGGATTATAACGATGATTGCGTTTTGCTACAAGGCCTATTGCGCCATTACAGATGATAGGGTATCACACACCCGCAGGCGCCTTGACGCCTAACGGACAGCCCCATAGCATGGCTTCAATTTAACGCGGCATATGCCGCCTCCATCTGCCGCGACGAACACTCCATGACCGCTAACGTCTCATCAGTCCAGCCTGCCAGCTCCACGCCCTCACCGCTGCACGCCGTGGTGGCGGATGACTTCGATGCCGTTAACCGGACCATCGTCGCCCAGCTCAATTCCAAGGTGCCGCTGGTCGAAACCATCGGCCAGTACATCACTGAGAGTGGCGGCAAGCGCCTGCGGCCACTGCTGGCGTTGCTGGCGGCACGTTCGCTGGGTTACACCGGCGACAAGCATATCCCCCTGGCCACGCTGATCGAGTTCATGCACACCTCCACGCTGCTGCACGACGACGTGGTCGATGAATCGCACATGCGCCGGGGCAAGAAAACCGCCAACGACGCCTGGGGCAATGCGCCATCAGTCCTGGTTGGCGACTTCCTCTATGCACGCTCGTTTCAGATGATGGTCGACGTCGGCTCGATGCGCATCATGGCGATTCTGTCCGGTGCCACCTGCGTCATCGCCGAAGGCGAAGTTCAGCAGTTGACCAATATCGGCAATCCCAGTGTTTCAGAAGACGACTACTTCGAGACGATTCTCGGCAAGACGGCCATGCTCTTCGAAGCCGCTTCCCACAGCGGCGCGGTGCTTGCTGAAGCTACCCCCGAACAGGAACAAGCGCTGCAACTCTACGGGCGTTATCTGGGATTGGCGTTTCAGTTGATCGATGACCTGCTGGATTACCAGGGCGACGCCGAGGCCATGGGCAAGAATGTCGGCGACGACCTGGCCGAAGGCAAACCGACCCTGCCGCTGATCCATGCCATGGAACAAGGCACGCCCGAGCAGGCCAAGCTGATTCGCCAGGTCATCCGCGATGGTGGGCTTGAGCAACTTAACGCGGTACTCGACATTGTTCACGCCACCGGCGCGCTGACTTACACCCGGGCGCGGGCCGAGGAAATGGCCGATAAAGCACTTGCCCAGCTTGACGCTCTGCCTCCCAGCCCCTATCGCGACACGATGGCAGAGCTCGCTCGCCTGGCGGTTGACCGGCAAACATAATTGCGTTTTCAGCCCTGGCAAGACTTGAAAAAAACCGCCTGACTACGTATTATGCCCCTCCGTTGTCGCACCATGCGGCAAGAAATCGGAATATAGCTCAGCTTGGTAGAGCGCTGCCTTCGGGAGGCAGAGGTCGTAGGTTCGAATCCTGCTATTCCGACCAAAGATTTCCATGAAAACGGCCACTTCGCTATTACAGCAAGTGGCCGTTTTTTTGTTGGCGTGCGGGATAGACAACCGCCTCTTGTTAAGGAGGTGTGCGCGTCACCCCGGCGGGTGAATCAACCCCACCACGCTGACCAGAATCAGCACCGCGCCCAACACACGAAAGAACAGTCCGGTGTCTGCCTTGAGCATATAGCGGTGGGCCTTCTCGCCGAGCAAATGGCCAATAAAAGCGCACGGCAGCAGCCACAGTTGGTGTATCAACTGAAGGTCGACGCCTGCGATGACGAACGACACCATCTTGATCACCACCAGGATGAACCACAGCACAAAGAGGGTATCCCGCAGCTGTTCCTTGGCGACATGCGTGGCAAACACCGCCACGATCAGCGGCGCACCGATCAGCGAGGTACCACTGACATAGCCACCCAGTGCCAGCAGCACATAGTCCACAACCTTGTTCTTGCTCTTGAACGGCTTGTTAAGTACATAGCCAATGGCATAGATGATCACGATGCCGAAGATGATGCTGGTCATCACGTTAGCCGGCAGTGTCAGCAGCCCCACCACGCCGATCAGCTTGGGGATAATCATGATCTTCAAGGCTTTTGCCAGGTAGCCCCAATCGATATTACTCGCCGGTGCGGCGCCTGCTCCCCCTTCTTGCTGCACTTGACGATGCCCGCGCCAGGCAATCCAACTGGAGAAAATCAGCAGGTGAATGGCAATAATCGGCAGGAAGACCAGGGGCTCGTTCACCACCAACAGCAGAAATGGCAGCGCCAGCACGGCACCGCCGAAACCCAGGCTCGTCCTGACAAAACCGCTCCAGGCAAAAATTAGCCCGATCAATGCATACTGGTACCAGAGTAGATCCGTCATTGGTTCGCCTGCCTAACCATCGTCGTTATTGAAAGCCGTTATTGAGAAAAGGTCTCCACCGCCCACCAGGAAGGTAGTAGCGCACGTACATTAGCTTGCGCGAAACGATCATCCATTAATACCACAACGCCTTCGTCTTCTGGACTGCGAATCACCCGGCCAGCGGCCTGCACCACTTTGATCATGCCGGGAATGCGGTAGGTATAGTCGTCGCCCTGACCAAAGCGCGCGCCCAGGCGAGCTTTCAGCGCTTCGTTGAAGTCGTTAAACGGCGGCAGGCCCAGGGTCGCAATAAAGGCGCCGATTAGCCGGTCGCCGGGCAGGTCGATACCCTCCGCGAAGGCACCGCCCAACACCGCAAAGCCGATACCTTTTCCACCGGGGGTAAAGCGCGCCAGAAACGCCTCGCGCTCGGCCTCTGGCATCCCGCGGGTTTGGCTGAACACGGGCACCTCCGGGTGCGCCTCGCGAAAGCGCGCCAGCGCTGCCGCCAGGTAGGCAAAGCTGCTGAAGAACGCCAGGTAATGGCCTGGCCTGCGCTGATACTGCTGCGCCATGGTAGCGACGATGGGCTCGATGGAGGCGTCCCGGTCACGAAAACGGGTGGAAATATCGCGACGGATGCGTACCTCAAGCTGGCGGGCGGCAAACGGTGATGCCACTTCGCGCCAGACGGTCTTTTCCGGCAAGCCGAGCAGGTCCCGATAGTAGTGACCAGGGGTGAGCGTTGCCGAGAACAGCACCACCGAGTGCGCGGCGTTAAAGCGCGGGGCCAGAAAATCGGCGGGTATCAGGTTGCGGAGTCCCAGCACCGCCCGCCCTCGCCCATAGCGTGTAAGATCACACAGCGAGTGCTCGCCAAAGCGCTCTGCAAGGCGGCAGAACGCCAGCGCTTCGAACAGCAGTTCCTGGAGTTCCAGACTGGCGTCTTCAGGGTGCTCACCCAGGTGATCGGTCACCGAAGCCCCCGCCTGCTGAGCGGCGGCCACCAGCTTGTCAGGCAGCGTCGTGAGCAGCCGATAGGCTGGCTTACCCAGTTCGCCTACCGCCTCCCGCCCCGCGTCTTTAAGCGACGTGTCTTTGCAAATCGTATCTTGAAACAATGCCTGCCACTGGCGGGCTAAACGGTTCAAAGGCCGGACAAGCGCTGGCGGCGCGGCACGGCGCACCCGTTTAAGGCGTTGCTGGTCGAGTTCGGCGCTGTACATGCCGCGGGCGCGCTCCACCAGGTTATGCGCTTCGTCGACCAGTACGCCCGTTCGCCAGTCGTTAGACTGGGCAAGGCCGTGCAGCAGCGCGTGGCTGTCGAACCAGTGATTAACGTCGCCGACCACCACATCTGTCCAGCGCGCCAGTTCCTGGCCTAAATAGTAGGGGCACACGTCATGGGCCAGCGCCACTTCACGCAGCGCGTCGCGATCCAGCCACGCTTGCTCGACTGCCGCTTGTCGCGCCGCAGGCAGGCGGTCGTAAAAGCCCGCCGCCAACGGGCACGACTCGCCGTGGCAGGCGCGGTCAGGGTATTCGCAGGCCTTGTCCCGGGCCACCAGTTCCAGGACCCGCAGCGGCTGGGCTTCCTCGCCCTGGCCAGCGCGCAGCGTGGCGAGCGCATCCAGCGCCAAACGGCGGCCGGGGGTCTTCATGGTCAGAAAGGCGATGCGGTCGAGTTGCTGACGCGGCATGGCCGAGAGCATGGGGAACAGCGTTGCCACGGTCTTGCCAATGCCCGTGGGTGCCTGAACGAGCAGGCAGCGCCCGGTGCCGGTGGCTTTATAGACGTCTTCAGCGAGCTCGCGCTGGCCGGGACGAAACGTGCTGTGAGGAAAACGTAGCGTTTGCAGGCGGCTGTCGCGGCGCTGGCGATGGTCGGCCTCCTGCTCCGCCCAGGCGAGAAAGCGTTGGCACTGGGCCGTAAAAAACGCCTGCAACTCGGTAGCGGACGCCTCCTGGTTAAGCAATGTCTCCTTGCCACTGGCGATCTCCAGGTACACCAGCGTCAAGGTGATGTGCGCCAAGCCGCGCTCTTTGCAGAGCAGCGCGCCGTAGACTTTCACCTGCGCCCAGTGCAGCGCGCGCTGGTTATCGGCCATGCGCTCCAGGCTGCCGCGGTGGGTTTTGACTTCTTCCACGCGGTTGGCCGCAGGGTCAAAACCATCGGCGCGGCCTGACACCGTCAGCCCCTCAAAGGTGCCTGACAGCGGCAGTTCGGCGATATAGTCCGCCCCGCGGCGGCTGGCCACCAGCGTATGCCCTTGCATGCCTTCCTGGGCACTGGGCGCCGGGGTAAAGCGGTGGTCGAGATCGCCTTCGCGGGCGGTGAAATCGCACAGCGCCCGCACCGCCACCCGATAGGTCGCGCTCATGGCGTTGGCTCGGCGCTATCCGCCCAGCGGACGTAACATACCGCGACGGGGATCGCGTGACGGTGAAAGAAAGTGAGCCAGCGGCGCTGATTATCCTGCAGCCGGTCACCGGGGCCTTTGACTTCGATCATCCGGTAGCGCGGCGTGCCCGCGGTGGCATCGGGCATCAACTGAACCAGATCCGGCAGCCCGGCGCGGTTGGCCTTGAGATCCCCCAGCAGCCGTTCGAAACAGGCGCGCAGATGCTCTGCGGGGATACACTCAAGCGCCAGCTCAACAAGCGCCTCATCGACAATTGGCCAGTGGACAAAGGGCGAAGCCAGACCAAATTTCTCCCGCCAGGTCGCCTGAATCACCTCGCAATAGCTGCCGTCTTCCAGACGCGCCAGGCAGGCATCGAAGGCGTCACGCCGCAGCGCCACGAAATCGTCGCGGTATAAATCCGCGGGGCCGTTATGAAAAGGATGAAAGAAAGCGCCGGGCAACGGCGCAAATATCGCGGGCCAGCAGAGCAGGCCAAACAGCCCGGTGATCAGACTGTTTTCCACATAGTAGACCGGCGCTTGCGGCTCGCCCAGGGTCTCTGCCACCGCCCGCTCGACACATTGCGGCCCCGGCAGTGTGAGATCCCAACGCTCATGGGACGGCTCAATGTCCCTCGGCACAGCAGGCAGTTTAAGCCGCCGTCGCAAACGGGGCAGAATCCGCGCCAGCGCCTGGCGTTCGGTTTCGTTAGGGCTGCTCTCAACGGCTTGAGTGGCCAGCTCAAACGCCGCCTGGTGCTCGCCCAATCGCTCCAGCACGCGCAGTTGCCGAACGCGCGCTTCACTACTGCCAGCATCGCCATAAAGCGTCAGCGCGAGCGTCGATTCGCCCCTACGCTCCGCCTCGCGGCCCAGCTGCAACAGCAGCCGTGCGCGCCGCGTGGCGAGCCAGCGGTTATCCGACGACGACGGCACTTCAGGGTGAAGCTCGGCGGGAAGTTCGCCCTCATCAAGACGTTGGCGCAAATAATGGAGCGCCAGGTAGGTATCGACTTCCTGGCGCGACTGGAAAGCACGGGATTGCGGCGTAAAGGGCACCGTTTCAAACCGCTGCAGGCCAAGCTCGGTTAGAACGAACTCCGCCCAGTCCTGGCGCAGGTTGCCAAAGAACATCAGGCGCAGGCGGTCGCAGGTATCCATCACGGTGAGACGCACCACCCGGTCAGGCGCGGTGGGCCACCAGGTCTGAAGAGAAACCGCTTTAGTGAACCTGCTTGCCAGCGTGTCATAAAGTACCGTTTTGGCACTCGATGCGTTAAGCCCGGCGGCGCGTATCTCATCGGCTAAAATGTGGCGAAGTTCAGCCAGGCGCAGCTGATTGAACAGCTCGTCAATGCCTAGCGTAGGCTGATCATCGACCCACCCCAGCGCAATCAAAGGCGCCATTGCCGTGGCGCTGTCGCCGATCTCGGCATAGCGGAGCTTGCTAACCCGGAACAGCTCGCCTTTGCGCATCACCATGCGCACCAGCAGCGCCTGGGATGCGCGCGGCAGGGTGTCGAACTGGTCCAGGAAATCACGCTCTTCTGGCGAAAGCAGGTCAGCGTGGCGCTCCCCCACCCAGTCCAGAACGAAGCGGAAGTTCGTCAGGTAGTAGAAAGGGTCGTCAAGGGAGGCGGTCGGCGTCGCGAAAGCGCTGTTCATTTATCCATTGTAACAGCGCGGCGGTTTCGCCGTCATGGCGAATGGGAGCGTGTGTTACCCCACCCGATGCTGCTTGAGCACGGTGAGGCTTCGTTCTTCTTCGTTTTGCGGCTGGATGGGCGCTTGGCGGGTGCCGACCAGCACGTACCATTCCGCCTCACTCAGATAGCCTTCGCACCAGCGACCCAGATCGGCGGCACATGACTCGCGGGATAGCTCTCCAGCACGATAGTCATTGGCAAGGAGTAACAAGCTCTGGCGTGCCGCACGGGCACGCGCATCGCCGCCGTGCACCTTGGAAAGCGGGCAGCGCCTATCGTAGGCAGCGTTGGTCAAGGCATTTAACCAACGCTCCAGCTCATGTGCTTGAATACCGCCGTAAACGGCCACACGCGTACTCCCTGCCCTGTATGAAGGGCGATAGACTGCCCGAACTTACGTCGGGAGTCATCTTTTGAAGTCTTAACTTATACCCTGTTTAAAGCCTTGTAGCACATTGACGACATTGATACCAATGTCGTCCACGGCATAGCCGCCCTCCATGAGCAACACCGTCGGCAGGCCAGCATGTGCAAGTCGTTGACCCAGCAGGCTAAAGTCCTCGCTTTTGAAGGTAAAAGCGCTGATGGGGTCGTCTTCGAAGATATCCACGCCCAGCGACACGATCAGCATGTCGCATTGTGCCTCCGTGATCCTGGCAAGGGCGTTATCCAGCGTAGCCATCCAGGTATCGACGTCCGTGCCCGGCGGCAGCGGGTAGTTGACGTTGAACCCCTCGCCGCTGCCCCGCCCGGTTTCATCCGCATAGCCTGAATAGTAAGGAAAGGTCACCTCGGGGTCGCCGTGCAGCGAGATAAACAGCACGTCATCGCGTTCATAGAAGATCTGCTGGGTGCCGTTGCCGTGGTGAAAATCCACGTCCAGAATCGCCACGCGGCGCTTGCCCGATGCCAGTGCTCGCTGCGCGGCGATCGCCGCATTATTGAAAAAGCAGTAGCCGCCATACTGGTCAAAAGCGGCATGGTGACCCGGCGGTCGACACAGGCCAAAACTGGGCTCGCCGGTCGCAAGCGTCTGCTCGACAGCCCCTAGCGCCACATCTTTACTGGCCATCGCGGCTTCAAAGGTGCCCTCGCTAATCGAGGTTTCCGCCGCCAGGGCGTAATAGCCCAGTTTGGCGCTTACCACCCGGGGTATACGGTCGCCACGTAGGGTGCGTGCCGGCCAGATATTGGGGATTGCCTCGCCTTCGTGTCCGGCGGCTACCCATTCGTGCCAGCAGTCGGCCAGGAAATTGACGTAGTCAGCATCGTGAACTGCCAGCACAGGCTCCAGTCCGTAGGCGCGCGGCTCGTAAAGCTCGCCTACCGCCGCCTGCTGGAGTTGCTTCAACACCAGATCAACGCGCTCGGGGCATTCGAAGGGGGCCACCAGCGCGCCGTCATGGAGTTCCGTTCTCGCCTGTCGCAGGCGGGTCTTGTCTGAATAAAAAATGTGCATGGTCTCTCCTGCCATCGGCAAAGAATCAGGGCTCGGCCAGGCTGATGCCCAGGCACGCTTCTGCCGCGCCGACTGACGCTTGAGCTGGTATTCGGCACGACTGGCGCTCGCCCGGTCGGGAAACGGCTGCGCGCCCAGCAGCGCCACCGGCGGGTTCGCACGGGTGAAACGTGCGCCTTTACCCGAGGCATGGGCGCGGTAACGCCTGGTCAAATTATTGGTGATGCCCACGTAAGTGCCGCGCTGGCATTCAAGCAAATAAAGATACCACTTGCCGCCCCCCGGCGCAGGCAATCGATTGGCTGACTGAGTCACCGCTGGCTCCTGACGACTGGCTGCTGGTCGAGCGCATCGATGAACGTGATCAAGCTCGCCAACGGCATGGGCCGCGCCAAGCCAAAGCCTTGAAAAGCATCACAATGATAGTCCAGCAGTTGATGATGCTGCTCAGACGTTTCAACACCTTCTGCAACGACGTTCAGCCCCAGGTGATGGGCCATGGAAATAATGCCTTTGACGATTGCGCTGTCGGCCTCACTTTGATGCAGCTCGTGTATAAAGCTGCGGTCGATTTTCACCGTATTCACTGGCAAGTGCTTCAAGTAGCTCAAGCTCGAGAAGCCTGTGCCGAAATCGTCAATGGAGACCCGAACATCCATATTGCGCAAGGCGCGCAAGGTATCGATGGCGACCTCGGTATTTTCCATCAAAATCCCTTCGGTAATCTCCAGCGCCAGCTGCTTAGGCGGCAAGCCGGTGTCCGCGAGCGTCTGGTGCAGGGTGGCCAGAAAATTCGAGCGCTGAAATTGCAGTGGCGATACATTCACGGCTACCGACACCTCTCCCAGCCCTTGCTGGGCGAGGGCTTGCATGTCATCGCAGGCGCGGTTCAACACCCATTCGCTGATCGGCATGATCTGCCCGGTGGCTTCCGCCAACGGAATAAAACGCGCCGGTGAGATAAACCCCTTTGTCGGGTGCGGCCAACGCAGCAAGGCCTCGACACCCGCGAGCTGGCCGTTACGGTCAAGCAGCGGCTGATAATACAGCTCAAACGCCTGGTTCTCGATGGCTTCCTGCAGTTCGTTGCGCAACACCAGCCGCTCGCTGGCGGTGTCGTTGAATGCCGCCGAAAACCATTGATAGGCATTACGCCCACGCTGCTTGGCTTTATACATCGCCATGTCGGCCTGCTGGATCAGCATTTGCGGCTCCAATAAAGCCTCCTCACTGATGGCAATGCCCACGCTTGCGGTCAGATATAGCTCGTGCTCTTCGATATAATAAGGACGCGACAGCGCCGCCAGCAGCCGCTCGGCCACCTCCACCACATCGGCTTCACCCTGGACCCTTGGGTGCAGAATGACGAACTCATCGCCCCCCAGGCGCGCGACCAGGTGCTGTTCGTCCACCGCACCGAGCAGCCGCTGGGCCACTTCCTCCAGCACCCTGTCACCAACGGCGTGCCCCAGGTTGTCATTGATCGGCTTGAAGTCATCCAGGTCGACAAACAGTACCGCCACCCGCTGGTGCTGCGCTTGTGCTTTTGTAAAGGCGTCGCTTAGGGTTTCTTCGAAAAGCGAGCGATTGGGCAGTTGAGTAAGGTCATCGTGGGTTGCGTGATAGGCCAGCCGCTCTTCGAAGGCCTTGTGTTTGGAGATGTCATGCTGCACACCCACGAAATGGGTCAACTGTTCATCTGGGTTGCGCACCGGAGCGATGTATAGATCATTCCAGAACAGGCTGCCGTCTTTACGGTAATTACGCAGAGTCACATGAACATCACGCTGCTCACTAAGCCGCTGACGGATTTTTTCGACAACCTCCGGGTCAGTCCCATCGCCTTGCAGGAAACGGCAGTTGCGGCCCAGTATTTCCGCCTGCTCATAGCCCGTCATCTGGGTAAAGGCATGATTGGCATAGACAATCGGCAGTCCCGGCTGTGTTGCATCGGCGATGACCACCCCGTTGACGCTGGCTTCCACGCTGCGTTCAAGGGTGCGCAGCCGAGATTCCTGCTGCCGCTTATCGGTGACTTCCTGGGCTATCCCATAAAGCCCCTGAATCTCGCCATCGATCACGATGGGCAGATTGATCAGGTCCATAATATGCGGCTCGCCCGCGCGATCGCGAATGACCAACTCATAACGAATGATGCTGCCCTGCATCACCGATTGATAGCGCAGATTGACCGACTCGATGTCTTCGTCGTAAATGAAACAGTTGAAGTGGCTACCGATAATCTCATCAAGCGTATAGCCACTGATCGTCGCGCAAGTGGCATTGGCGGTCGCAAACCGGCCTTGCTCATCAAGGGAGAAAACCGCATCCGGATGGTGGGTGAACAGTGAACGATAGCGCTGCTCGCTTTCCTCGAGCGAGCGGCGAACCTGAAAACGCTCAACCGCCAACGCCATTAGCCCAGCGGCCTTTTCGATCAATAAGTGATCTTGCTCGTCAGGCACCCTAGGTTGGTGGGAATAGGTGGCGAAAGTTCCCAGCAGTTGGCCATTACTGCCCATCACCGGACTCGACCAGCACGCGACCAATCCCGCTTGCCGGGCAATGTCGTGAAACCCCTGCCAGCGCTCATCATCGGCGATGCACTCACTGATCACTTGGCAGCGCTGGTAAGCGGCGCTGCCGCATGCGCCCATTGACGGGGCAATCCGCACCCGCTCGACCGCCTCGCGGAAGGCCTCAGGCAATCGCTTGCCCGCCGCCAACGTCAGGTGTGTCTTCGCTTTATTCACCAGCATGACCGAACACAGCGAACCGGGTAGTTGGCGCTCGAGCAACCGGCAAAGGCTTTCCAGAATATCGTCCAGGGAGGCTTCCTGGGCGATCATTTGCTGTATATGCTGCTGATCTTCGAGGGTTTGACGCGCCTCCGCCAGCTCTTTCGCCCGCGCAATACTGGCAACCACTAAACCAATGCAAAACGCCAGCAAACCACTCAGCATCAGCCCCACCATGGCGACCACCACGGGCGCGAAACCGGCCAGATACCAGTTGTAATGGTTGCCAGAAAGCGCTTCCAGACGCAGGCTGATCCCACCGGGCAAGCCCGCATTGCGCTTTGCCAATACCCGCCCTGGGCGTAGCGCGTTATCTGCCTGGACGAGAGGCGGCTTAAGCATCAGTAGAGGCGTACCGCTACGACTCATGTGGACCTGAAAGGGTCCGAGCTCGAGACGCAAGCCATAGTTGAATAGCACGGCCAGATCGAGGCTCGCCACAAGACGCTGATCCCGCTCGGCGAGAGGCATCGCCACAAACGCCAGACTCGGCGTGTGTGGGTCAGATATCACTACCCAGGGACGATCAAAGGGCACCGATAACCACTCGGGCACCGATGGCTTGCCGAGCTGCTGGCGAAGCCACCCTTCGCTGTCAGGTGCTCGGGAATGAAACCAGATGGGATTCAAACGCTCATCGACCAGGGCGATTGCCTGCAGGCTAGGGGTATCACGCAGATAGCTTTCCCCGTCCAGTGTCAGCAGCTCTTGATCGAAGTTGCCTGGCGCGGCGTTGATGCGCTCGGCCATACGCTGCAACAGTTGCAGCCTCGATTTGACCGCCTTTTCGGCGTTTAACTGCACATTATCCAGCAGATACCCGGCCTGCTGTTGCGTATCGTTGAACTGTTGCAGGCTGAGCATTCCCCAGGCCGCCGCACTGGCGGCTACCCCGGTCAGGCACGCCACTGCGGTGGTGCGCGTCAGGTTGAGCGGCCCGGGCGAACGGCGCAGGTAAACCCCCACCATGGCGGTTCCCAGCAGGAGTGTGAATACCACGACCGCCACCGGAGACGACGAAAACATCGGATCATCCAGCTCGATGCCCACCCATAGCCGGACCAGCATCAGCCCGCCGAAAAGCCACTGGCCAAGCCCACTGAATAACCAGAATAACCGGCGCCTAGCCGTTGACTGGCCGCACCACAGCGCCAGCCCCACCGCCAGCAACATCAGCGCGCCAATACTGGTCATCCGTTCCTGACCGGTTAACCAGGAGGGAGCAGAGCTGGAAGCAAGGACGTTATGGACAAGGGTATATAGCGCCAGCCCCGTTAGCGCCAGGGCGCATAGCCATCGTACACGCTGCCACCCTTGCAGGATGGCGAACACGCCGACACTGGCAAGGGAGGTAGCGATCGCTGCATCGGGTACCAGCGCGACGGCAAACAATGAATGGGATTCGGACAGGCCAAAGAGGCTGCCGACCACGCCCATGAGACCCAGTGTGGCAACGGTCATTAACAGCAGCGTATCTAACGCAAGATCGCGGGCATTGATCGGCACGAGGGCAGTTTCTCCTGGTTAGTCTCTAATACCACTCCACACGGGCTAACGTGAGAAGGCTATTTTCTCGGTCAACGATTGAATCCTTTCCTAACTGCCTTTTCTGCCGCGTACCTGGCACGGGTCAACTCACTTTCCGTCAGTTACTACACTGTATCGGCAGCTCAGGGGCTTGCGTGAGGGGCTTATCTTCAACGGTGAGCCAACCGGCGCAACGGCATTGCCTCACGATGAAAGGCCCGCAAGATTAAGTGTACTTCATCAACGTCCCTTGTGTTTATCATGCTAAAGACGGTATGCGTTTTGTTTAGGGAATAGGCGACCAATTAGGTATAGTGGTAGCGCACTAACATCAGACTGACGGAGTACGAATCACGATCGATCATTCTTTCCAAATTGCAGGAGGTTCTCCCTATGAAGGTTTACAAACCCGAGTGGCAGTGCACGTTTAGCGTAAACGAAGGCGCGGAAGAATCAGCTGGCTGGAAAGAGAGAATCGCGTGGCGTCTCAGAGGGGTTGCGGATCGGTTGGAGGGCGGCGGACGTACGGTAAAGATTGACTATCGCGTAACGCCGACCGTTAGCCAGCACGAGGTCGATACCTGCTTGGGTAAAGGCTTTGAGGTGACCCAGCGCTTGCTTTCTCAATTGGCACAACAGCAAGCCTGTGAAGATGTGATGCGCCATGCCAAGGCTGAGCTCTATGTAGAAGATCCTCAGCATTGATACGGTAGTAACCGTCCCACCCGACACCGGGTGGGACTCCCGCCAGTTTCACTCATGACGTTGCATCGCTCCAGTCATGTTGTCCAAAAACGCTGTACACGCCTCCAACTGGCTGCGCTCAACGTATTCATCGGGTTGATGCGCCTGGGCAATGCTGCCTGGCCCCAGAATGATCGTCTGCAAGCCCTGCCCCTGAAATTGCCCGGCCTCGGTCGCATAAGCCACCGCGTGGTCGCAGCACCCTGCTGGCAAATGATCTTTCGCCAGGCGTATGACGCGGTCGTTATCACGATCCGCAAGTCCCGGCACTGTCACATTCAACGCTTCGGTGGTGATCTCAACCTGCTTGCCTTTGGCCTGCAGTTCAGCACTGAGCTGAGTGCAGAACGCTTCAAAACGCGCGTATATGTCGTCGAAGGTCTCCGTGGGCAGGTGACGAATCTCCCATTCAAACTGGCACTCCCGCGCCATGATATTGATCGCCGTGCCGCCCTTTATTTTGCCGACGTGCAGGCTGGTATGGGGCACGTTGAAGGCCTCATCGACACGGCCCTCGTCGGCCAAGGCCGCCATGGTGTCTTCGATAAAGGTCACCAGCCTTGCTGCAACGTGAATCGCCGAGGTGCCCTGGTTGACCTGACTGCTGTGAGCCTCGCGCCCGGTGACGGTGGTGCGTAGGTTCGTCGCCCCCTTTTGCGCCACGACCGGCTGCATGCTGGTCGGCTCGCCGACAATCACATGCGCGGTGGTCGAGTAATGCTCGCAGAAACGCCGAATCAGAGCCGGCGCGCCCACACAGCCGATTTCTTCATCGTAGGAAAATCCCAGGTAAACAGGTTGCTTGAGTGGCGCACGCACCCAATCGGGAACTTTGGCCAGGACGCAGGCAAGAAAGCCTTTCATGTCGCAGGTGCCACGCCCGTATAACCGACCATCGCCGCCATCGCGCAGGGTGAAGGGATCGCTCGACCAGGGCTGCCCCGCCACCGGTACCACATCGGTATGCCCGGAAAGCATGACACCGCCCGGCGCATCAGGGCCAATACGGGCAATCAGGTTGGCTTTATTGCCACACGGACTCATCACCCGCTCGGCGTCAACACCATGGGAAGCCAGGTAATCTTCCACGTAGCGGACCAGTGCCAGGTTGGATTCGCTCGAGGTGGTATCAAACGCCACCAGCCTTGTTAACAGTCGTTCCGCGTCGCTCATTATTGCCCTTCCTGTCATTGGCTATCTTCCCGCAAGCCTATCACCCCGCCCCGTGGGCGCCTACATCGGCAAGCTGTCATAGGGAGTTCATCTTGTATTCACCTAAACGTCATCTGCACTTTCTAAAGTCTATCCATCCAAAAAACTATGTATCCAAAAACCGTAACAAACGTAGGGCACTGCCTGATTCATCTCAGGCCCACAAGGAGCTTTTATGCCTCGCTTTACACTGCAAGCGCTTGCCGTAGGGGTGGCGACGGCCAGCCTAAGCCTTTCTGCTCAGGCGGCAACAGAGATTAGCTGGTGGCACGCCATGGGCGGTCAGCTTGGTGAAATCCTGGAAGGCATTACCGAAGACTTCAACCAGTCCCAGGATGATTACCGCGTTAACCCCAGTTACCGCGGCACCTACACGGAGACCATGACCGGTGCAATCGCCGCCTTCCGTGCCAATGAGCAGCCGCACATCCTGCAGGTCTTTGAAGTCGGTACCGGCACCATGATGAACGCCGAAGGCGCCATCTATCCGGTGCATGAACTGATGGAAGCGCACGGCCGCGCTTTCGATAACGATGCCTTCCTGCCCGCCGTGGTGGGTTATTACACCGACACCAACGGCAACATGCTGTCGTTCCCGTTCAACTCGTCCACGCCGATCATGTACTACAACCGCGACATGTTCGAGGCAGCGGGCCTGGATCCCGAGCAGCCCCCCGAGACATGGCAAGAGGTGGTGGATGTCTCTCGCCAACTGGTGGATGCCGACGTGGCAAGCTGCGGTTTTACCACCTCCTGGCCCAGCTGGGTAATGCTGGAAAACTTCTCTGCCATGCATAACTCGCCGTTAGGCACGCTGGAAAATGGCTTTGGCGGGATAGAGACCGAGCTCAACTTCAACAACGAACTGGTCGCCCGCCACTGGGATAACCTCCACGACTGGCAGGAAGAAGACATCTTCCGCTGGGCTGGCCCCGGCACCGGCCCGGACTCCGAGCCAATGTTCTACTCCCAGGACTGCGCGATTTTCTTTGGCTCTTCAGCCTCTCGCGCCGATGTCGCCGCCAATTCAGAATTTGACGTCGGCTTTGGCATGCAGCCCTATTACGCCGACGTGGAAGATGCCCCGCAGAACTCGATTATCGGTGGCGCGACGCTTTGGGCACTGCAAGGCCATAGCGAAGAAGAGTACGCAGCCGTTGCGGCCTTCTTCGAGTACCTTTCCCAGCCTGAGGTACAAGCCGACTGGCACCAGCAAACCGGTTACCTGCCCATCACCCAGGCCGCCTGGGACCTGAGTAAAGAGCAGGGTTATTACGAAGAGAACCCGGGGGCAGATATCTCGCTTGAGCAGATGACCCTCAACGAGCCAACCGAAAACTCCAAAGGCCTGCGTTTTGGCAATTTCGTGCAGATCCGCGACATCATCTCCGAAGAGATGGAAGCCGTGATGACCGGCGATAAATCCGGTCAGGAAGCGGCGGACGATGCCGTGGAACGCGGCAATGCGCTGCTACGGGACTTCGAAGCCGCCAATCAGTAACCAGGCACTGACATCGCCGCTTACCCAAGGGTAGGCGGCGCTTTCGTTTCGGCTGTGTTCAAGAGCTGCCCATGCAAACAAAACGCATGACCTTTCCGGGGCGCTGGTTGCCTTTCGCCCTGCTGGCCCCCCAGGTGGTCATCACGCTGATTTTCTTTATCTGGCCGGCGGGCCAGGCGCTGTATCAGTCGCTGCTGCGGGAAGATGCCTTTGGCCTGAAAACTACCTTTGTGGGCCTTGAGAACTTTGCCCGCCTGTTCCGCGACGGCAGCTATCTCAATTCGCTCTCGGTGACGGCGATCTTCGCGGTAGGCACCACGCTGGTCTCCATGTCGGTGGCGCTGCTACTGGCCAGCACCGTCAACCGGATGCTTCGTTCGCGCAGCACCTACACCACCCTGCTGGTCTGGCCCTACGCCATCGCGCCCGCCCTCGCGGGCGTTTTATGGTGGTTCATCTTCAATCCCTCCATCGGCATCGTGCCTTACATGCTGGAGATGGTGGGTTACCAATGGAACCACCGCAATTCAGGCAGCGACGCCATGCTGCTGGTGATTCTCGCCGCCGCCTGGAAGCAGGTCTCCTATAACTTCCTGTTCTTCCTGGCGGGGATGCAGTCCATTCCACAATCGCTGATTGAAGCGGCCGCCATTGATGGCGCCAGCCCCATCAAACGCTTCTGGACAATCGTCTTCCCGCTGTTGTCGCCCACGACCTTCTTTCTGTTGGTCGTCAACGTGGTGTACGCCATGTTCGACACCTTTGGCATTATCCACGCCACCACCGAAGGCGGGCCTGCACAGGCCACCAATATCCTGGTTTATAAGGTGTATGCGGATGGCTTCATAGGGCTGAATCTGGGGTCTTCGGCCGCTCAGTCGGTGATGCTAATGGTGATTGTGGTCGCGCTGACCGTGATTCAGTTCCGCTTTATCGAGCGGCGCGTTAATTATTAACAGACGGTCTGCTAATCCGGCCTTGATGGAGTGTTGTGATGGTTGAAAACCGGCCCTGGGCCAATGGCTTTGCCCATACTGTGTTGATCATCGGCGTGGCGCTGGTGGTTTTCCCCGTTTATATCGCCATTGTGGCCTCGACCCAGGCACCTGATGAGCTACTGCGCGGGACCCTGCCGTTGCTACCCGGCAGCCATGGGATCGAAAACTATACCCAAATGTGGCAATCCGGCGTTTCGTCGGCCAACTCTCCATCCGCCGCGCTGATGCTGTGGAACAGCTTTGTAATGGCCATGGCGATCACCATAGGCAAGCTGTTTATCTCGCTGCTGTCCGCCTTTGCCATCGTCTACTTCCGCTTCCGCTTCCGCATGTTCTTTTTCTGGCTGATTTTCGTCACCCTGATGCTGCCGGTGGAAGTGCGCATTATCCCCACGTATCAGGTAGTGGCCGACCTCAGCATGCTCAACAGCTTTGCCGGCCTGTCGATTCCGCTGATTGCCTCGGCCACCGCGACCTTTCTGTTCCGCCAGTTCTTCATGACCGTCCCCGAAGAAATGCTCGAAGCCGCCCGGGTCGACGGCGCCGGGCCGCTGAAGTTTTTTAAAGACATCCTGATGCCGCTTTCGGTGACCAATATCGCCGCGCTGTTCGTGATCATGTTCATCTACGGCTGGAACCAGTACCTCTGGCCGCTGCTGATCACCACCGACCCCGACTACACCACCATCGTGATGGGCATCCAGCGCATGACCTCGGAAGAGAATCCCCAGTGGCACCTGGTGATGGCCGCGGTGGTCATGGCCGCGCTGCCGCCGGTGTTAGTCATCCTGTTCATGCAACGCCTGTTTGTGAAAGGCCTGACCGAGACGGAGAAGTAAATGGCCAGCATTACTCTGGAGGGAATAACGAAAACCTATAGCGGTGATGTCCGGGCGGTCAAAGGCGTTGACCTGCAGATCGACGACGGCGAGTTTGTCGTGCTGGTCGGGCCTTCCGGCTGCGGTAAATCCACCCTGCTGCGCATGGTGGCCGGGCTTGAAACCATCACCGACGGCACGCTCAAAATCGGTGACCGGGTGGTCAATAAGCTCGAACCCGCCGAACGCGACATCGCCATGGTATTCCAGAACTACGCCCTCTACCCGCATATGACGGTCTACAACAACCTGGCTTATGGCCTGAAAAACCGCGGCTTCAAAAAAGACGAGATTGATCAGCGCGTTCACGTTGCCGCCAAAATGCTGGAGATCGAGGAGTTTCTTGAGCGCAAACCGCGCAAGCTCTCCGGTGGTCAGCGCCAGCGGGTGGCCATGGGCCGCGCGTTGGTGCGGGACCCGGCCGCCTTTCTGTTCGACGAGCCCCTCTCGAACCTGGATGCCAAGCTGCGCGTGCAGATGCGTGTCGAGATCAAGCAGCTACAGCGGCGTTTGAAAACCACCAGCCTGTATGTCACCCACGACCAGCTTGAAGCCATGACCCTGGGTGACCGCCTGGTGGTGCTCAACGCCGGGCAGATCGAGCAGGTGGGCACGCCCATGGAGATCTATGCCCGCCCCGCGACCATGTTTGTGGCCGGGTTTATCGGCTCCCCCGCCATGAACATGCTGAAGGTGGATTACCTGAAAACACAGGGCGAAAGCGGCCTGCTGGACAACCTGCCCGACGGCACCGATACCGTCGGCATTCGACCGGATGATATGCACTTAGCGCCGCCCCAAGCGCCTCACTTGACCGTCGACTCAACGCTTGCGCTGTTTGAAGCCGCCGGGGCCGAGAGCCACCTGTATGTAAACCTCGCGGGTAGTGACCAACCCACGGTCATCCGTGTCTCCGGCCAGCCGCCGGTGGCCGAAGGCGAAACGCTGCGGTTCTACGTGCCCCGCGACGCGCTGCATCCGTTCAACAGCGTCACGGGGCAGCGCACGCCATCACCAGGGGAGTGACTCGCCGTTGCTGTGCCAAAACCCGCCGCTGTTATCGAGGGTCAATGCCTCAATCCGCGCGGCAATGCCAAGCGCGGCATCCTGAGGGCTGATAAATCCACCAAAATTGACCATGCGCGTTTGCACATAGCCGGGGTGCAGTTGAGCCACGGCAATGCCGCGTGGTTTTAAATCCATCGCCAGGGATTTACCAAAGGCATTGAGCGCCGCCTTGGACGCCCGGTACCCATAGCGGCCGCCCGAGTCGTTATCTGCGATGGATCCCATGCGGCTGGTGATGTTGACGATCTTGCTGCCTTTGGCGAGATTGGGCAGCAGCGCCTCCGCTACCCGTAGCGGCGCATAGGCATTGATTTCCATCTGCTCGCGAATACTGTCGAAATCAAGGCTGCCCAGGGATTCATCGCGCAGCAGTCCGGCATTGTTGATAAGCAAGTCCAACGTCTGGCCTTTCAGGGTCTTGGCAAGGCGGGCAACATCATCAGGCTGAGTGACATCCGCCGACTCGATCACCTGATCGGCCACACGCGCCAGCGCGTCGGATGACTGACGGCAAACACCGATAACGCGATAGCCTTCATCAGCATAATGCTCTGCCAGCGCCAGCCCGACACCCCGGTTGGCCCCCGTGATTAACACCGTTGATTTCATCTGTAACTCCCATTGATGGAACACGATTCACGGCAACATGGTACATCCTTGCACAACCCTTAGGCTGGCCGTCTTTAAACGCTGACAGGTGCCTTGCTGTCATCGCTTGTTCACCTGTCTGTCTTAGTCATGTCATGCCTGCCGCCCACACTCTGCATAAATGGACAAGAGGGCGGATCGCACATGCGGCTTTGCATCGTCAGTGAAACATGGGCACCGGAAATCAATGGTGTCGCGCACACCTTGAGTCGGCTTAGCCGCGAGCTTGACCGCCATCAGGTACGTATTGATGTGATTCGGCCAAAGCCCCCGCTTGCCGCCAAGGCCCCTCAGGCAATGGCCGAACTGCAGGTATCGCGCTTTGCCATCCCGGGCTACCGCGACGTACAGGTGGGCTTTTGCCGCCCCGCGACCTTGCGCAAGTTCTGGAAAGCCCAGCGCCCCGATGTGATTTACCTGGCCACCCAAGGCCCGCTGGGCTGGTCGGCACGCCTGGCGGCACGCCAAATGGGCATTCCGCTGGTGGCAGGCTGGCACACCAATTTCGACCACTACTGTGGCGATTACGGCGTTCCCTGGCTCGCTTCGGCCACCCGCCGCTATTTGCGCTATTTCCATAACGGTTGCGGCTTAACCCTGGTGCCTACCCAACTGCAGGCCAGCCAACTTCGCCAGCAAGGCATCAACGACGTCGCGGTGATGTCACGCGGCATCGATGGTGAGCGTTTTTCGCCCGCCCATCGCGACCCTGAATTACGCCGTGCCTGGGGGGTGAGTGACCATCAGCCAGTGGCGCTTTATGTCGGGCGGCTCGCCGCCGAGAAAAACCTCGCGTTGCTACAGGAAACCTACCACGCCATGCGCAACGTCCGCCCCGACATGGCCCACGTGATCGTGGGCGATGGCCCTGCCAAGGCTCAGCTTGAAAGCGCGCTTCCGGATGTGCATTTTACCGGTTTTATTGACCCCGACGCGCTTGCCCGGCATTACGCAAGCGCCGACCTGTTCATCTTCCCCTCGCTTTCCGAAACCTGGGGCAACGTGGTCAGTGAGGCCATGGCCAGCGGGCTCGCCGTGGTGGCCTATCGGCACGCGGCCAGCGCCGAGCTGATCCAGAGCGGCTACAACGGCATTACCGTGCCCATCAACGACGCTGCGGCCTTTTGTCAGGCGGCGGTGACGCTATGCCAACACCCGGCAGACTATGCCAAGTACAGTCGGCTCGCCCGGCTGAAAGCCCTCGAGCAGAGCTGGGCGGGCATTGCCCGGCAGTTTCTTGATTATCTTCTAAAGGCCCAGGAGGCTTATCATGCGACCCCGTCCCCTCGTCGTATTCGATCGTCTTGATTTGCTGGAATGGCAGTTTTGCCAACGCGTGTCGCGCCTATCGCTCTACCGGCCCTGGCGACTGACCCTCCAGGCCGCCAGCCGGCTGGGAGACTGGCCAGCCTGGGTGCTGCTGATCCTGGCGCAACCCTGGCTCCAGCCTGATGGTGCCTGGCGAATGTTGCAGTACACCCTGATCGCCATCATCGCCATCGCCATTTACCGGTTGGTGAAAACCCGCCTGTGCCGTGAGCGGCCGTATATTACTTATCGCAACGGTATTCAGTGCAACGCACCGGCCCGGGATCGCTATAGCTTCCCCAGCGGGCATACCATGCATGCCGTGATGTTCAGCGCCTTGGTCGCCGCTCACACCCCTTGGTTATTGCCTGTGGTCATCCCCTTGGCGATGCTGATTGCGATCTCCCGGGTTGGCCTGGGCCTGCACTACACAAGCGATGTTATCGCCGGGGGTGCCATGGGCTATGGCTTTGCGCTGCTCAGCCTTTACCTTATGGGCTAGCCAGTCCAGCGATGGGTGATCGTCCAGACGCAAAAAAACCACCTCGCCGGAACAAGGTGGTAATTTCGCATCGCCGCCATTCCATGACGCTGATGTTTAGCGCATCCTTACGCTAAAGCGGGGAGTGCCCATTCCTTTGAATGTTCCATCCATTATCAATTGGCTTCCTGCCTTCCTTTTACTACTGCGACACTCCCCTGACCCGCTTTACCTTTCAACTACTGACGTTTCGACTGCCGTAACTTCCTACCCATTACCTTCTAGCTGACGACTACCTTCCTATTACCTTCCAACACGAGAGCAACCTTGCTACGTAACGACTTTCCAATACAGCTTTCCAATACAACTTTTCAATTTCCTGTGAAATAACTTTCCACTTTCTGTTTAACAACACTGACCAACTGCCTTGACGTTGATAACAGTGAGGTTTATCCATGCGAATAAAAAAGCATCCATGACATTTCGCATGTAATGCTAATGGAGCAGACATCAGGCCAACCAGGCTTTAAAAAATACAAAATTAATTTAAATCATGAACTTAGCTTATACCGACATGGGCCACTCATCGCGCCGATGGCACAAAAAACATGTAGCGTATTGGCACATGCGACAAAACAGCATGGTGATATGACAAAAGAGGTACATACTGGCGGTGTGGCTAAACGGCAAACCTTTGCTAATCTAGCTGATATCACGATCTGCCTGAGTAAGGAGACTTCCATGAAACGCGTCACGGCCATTGCCATTCTATGCACCACTGTTCTGCTCCTGGTGAGCGGTTGCAACACCATCCGCGGTGCGGGTGAAGACATCGAGCAGGGTGGAGAAGCCATCCAGCAATCAGCGAGTTAATACGGTTATGCTAACGGTCTACCTGTCACACGGTCTGGAAAGCGGCCCCGGGGCGCTGAAAATGCAGGCGCTGAAAGGCATCGCCGAAAAGCTCGACGATTGTGAGGCCGTGGTAATGGATTACCGTGACCAGCCCGACCCGCAACAGCGCCTTCAGCACCTAATGGCGACGCTGGAGACCCGGGGTGATGACCCTGAACGCTGCGTTTTTGCCGGTTCAAGCCTGGGCGGCTGGCTAAGCGCAGCGGTCAGTTCGCAGCAGCCCGTGTTGGGCTGCTTTTTATTGGCCCCGGCCATCGGGCTGCCGCATTATCCGGAAACCGACCCCACGCTCCAAGCCAGCTGCACTCACGTCATTCATGGCTGGCAGGATGATGTGATCCCACCTCGCCCCGTCATTGACTGGGCCGAACGTCAGCAGCTGTCACTGCGCATGCTGGATGACGATCATCGCCTCCACGAAAGCCTAGATACCCTGCTCAGCGACTTCGACGCCTTCCTGATGCGATGCAGCGCCGTATTGCACGCCCGCTCGATCGCCTGTTCACGCCGCTAAAGGCCTCACGGCATTAGACAAACACTCTCCAAAGGTGTACAAAGAATGTACACACAGAAGGAGAGCGTCCATGTTTGGCCTTTTCAAGCGCGACCCTAAAAAGAAGCTACAGCAAGACTACGAACGCAAGCTGCAAGCCGCCATGGAAGCTTCCCGCAACGGTGACATGCGAGCGAACGCCACCTTGACGGAAGAAGCCGATGCGCTGCTCGCTGAAATAGAGCGCCTTAAAAAAGCAGACAAGTAGCAACGCCTGGCGGTCGTTTCAGCTACTCGTCCGCCAGCGCAGGTAAGAGCGTCTTCAGCTTACGGGTCAGCGTATTGCGCCCCCAACCCAATAGCTCTGCCGCCTCGCCCTTACGTCCGCCGGTATGCTTGAGTGCGGTTTCTATCAAGATGCGCTCAAAGTCCGGCACCGCCTCTTCCAGCAAATGGGTATGGCCCTCCGCCAAGGCGTGATCCGCCCAGTCGCGAAAAGCGCTGCGCCAATCGCCATGGGCGCTGGACTCCGAGGCGCTGGGTGAGCGCAGCTCTGCTGGCAAATCCTCCACCAGCACTTCTCGTCCCGAGGCCATCACCGTCAGCCAGCGGCAGATGTTCTCCAACTGGCGAACATTACCCGGCCAGGGCAGGCGGGTCAGATGCGCTTCCGCTTCGGGGGTCAGCACCTTCACATCCGTGGACAGCTCTTTGGCCGCCTCAGCCAGAAAATGACTCGTCAGCCTGGGGATATCCTCACGCCGCTCGGCCAGTTTCGGCAAGTGGATGCGAATGACGTTCAGGCGGTGAAACAAGTCTTCCCGGAAGCGCCCGTCGTCGACCAGGGATTCCAGGTTCTGGTGGGTGGCCGCGATAATCCGCACGTCGACCTTGGTCGGGGTGTGCCCCCCCACCCGATAGAACTCGCCGTCGGCCAGTACGCGCAGCAGGCGCGTCTGGGTTTCCGCTGGCATATCGCCAATCTCATCCAGAAACAGCGTACCGCCATTGGCCTGTTCAAAGCGCCCCTGGCGCTGTGAGGTGGCACCGGTAAAGGCCCCTTTCTCATGGCCGAACAGCTCGGACTCGATCAAGTCCCGGGGAATCGCCGCCATGTTCAGCGCGATGAACGGCTTGCCCTGGCGCGGGCTGTGCTGATGCAGCGCCTCGGCAACACGTTCTTTACCGGTCCCCGACTCACCGTTGATCAGCACGGTAATGTGCGAGTGGGATAGCCGACCAATGGCCCGGAACACCTCCTGCATGGCAGGGGCTTCACCGATAATTTCGGCGTTGAGCCCCTCCGGTACCGTGACCGGGCGCTGGCGTTCGCGAGCATGGGCAATGGCACGACGCACCAGCGCCAGCGCCTCATCAACGTCAAACGGCTTGGGCAGATACTCGAAGGCACCGCCCTGGTAGGACGCCACCGCACTGTCCAGGTCCGAGTGCGCGGTCATCACGATGACCGGCAAGTCGGGGTGGGCCTCGCGTACCCGTGCCATCAGGTCCAGGCCATCTATTCCCGGCATGCGAATATCGGTAACCAGGACATCCGGCGGACTCTCAAGCAAGCGGGAAAGGGCCGTGTCGGCACGCTCGATACATTCAACCTCGAGGTCGGGTTGCGCCAGCGCACGTTCAAGTACCCAGCGAATCGCACGGTCATCATCAACAATGACGACCCGCGCAACATCATTACGGGCAGGCTCTGTCATGACGCTTCTCCGGTGACATTAATAACCAAGGGAATCAATAAACGAAATTCGGTGCGCCCCGGGCGTGAGTCGCATTCGATCAGCCCTTGATGTTGGTGCAAAATTGATTGGGCGATCGACAGTCCCAGGCCGCTGCCTTCGGCACGGCCCGAGACCATCGGGTAAAACAGGGTTTCCTGCAGGGTGCCGGGAATGCCCGGACCGTTGTCGATAATACCCACCTCGCTGACCAGACGATGACGCTCGGCACCCAGCGTAAACTGGCGGCGCGCGCGCGTGCGCAGTACCAGGGTCGGCGTCGGCGTCTCGGCATCGCCCATGGCCTGGACCGCATTGCGGGCCACGTTCAGTACCGCCTGGATCATCTGTGCTTCATCGCCGAACAGCTCCGGCAGGCTGGGATCGTAATCGCGCTGAATATCCACCCAGGGGTGCTCGGCGATCAGCAATGAACGCACGCGTTCGAGCACCTTGTGAATATTGACCGGCTCGTGCTTGACGATGTAGTTGGGCCCCAGCATGGAATCCACCATATCCCGTAGCCGGTCGACTTCCTCGACGATGATATGGGTAAATTCACGCAACGCCGGGTTATCCAGGTCGCGCTCCAGCAGCTGCGCCGCGCCGCGAATACCGCCCAGCGGGTTTTTGACTTCGTGAGCAAGGCCGCGGGCCAGCACCTTGATGGTTTCCTGGCGGGTGGTTAGCGCTTCCTCGCGGGAAATCTGCATCAGCCGGTCGCGGGGCTCCACTTCCAGCAGCAGTTCCATGTCGGAGAGCGGTGTCACCGTATAGTCGACGGTGAGCGGATCGCTATTCAGCGGCGAAATGCGCGCCTCGCGTTGGGTAAAGGGATGAAAGGCGTCGCGGGCCTTGGCCAGCACTTCGTCGATGCTTTCATCACCGCCCAGCATTCCGTCAAGGCTCATCCCCTGTACTCGGCTCAGACTCACGGCAAACAACGCCTCGGCGGCAGGGTTCATCCAGCGCACATTAAGGCGGCCGTCCAGCAGCAGCACCGCCGTGGTGAGGTGTTCAAGTAAACGCTGGTGCATGGTGGTGTCTTGCAAAGTCGCCTCGTCCATTATCTTGGGTCAACCTTCCGCTGGAAAGATGTAGAGAGAACTGCAAAAAGCGCGCCAAATGCGCCAGCGCGCTGATTTGCACGTCACTTGCGCCGTGTGGCGGTGCATGGCGAGCTGTTTTAGCGCAGGCCATCGACGCCTCCAGCCATCGCATGCACCATAATGGCGCATTAGTGCTATTCTGCCACCACAATCGTCACCGCGGTTGTGCGGTGCTGCCGTCGACCCTGGCTATCCAACAACTCAGCCTGAAGCCGATGCCGACCAGCGGGCAAGTTCGCCAGCCAGAACACATCGCTGTGCAGCGCCGACTGGCTGATCTCGCCATTCACCCGCAGCTGCACCCGATGGTCATCGCGTAACCGCGGCACAATGCTGAGCATGACCGGCGTGGCGGCGCCCACCTCGGCACCAGCGCTTGGCGAGCGAATCAGGAAGCGGTCGTAAGGCATGAAGGGCTGGCCAGGCGAGGTGGCCGGTGGCTTATTGGGCGCCTCCGCGTATTCGCTTGGCAATCCAGGCAGCGGCGCCAGCTCAAGCGCTTCGCCGCCCTCGCTCGGGGTGTCGGAAAAGGTGACATTGCCGTGTTCATCGACCACTCGATAGACGGTTGACGATGCAGCCGTGATATTCACCCATGCGACCAGCACCAGGCCCATGCCCCAGCCCTTTGCCTGCGCCACTAACGCCTTACGCGACATATGCCCCCCCTTAACAAAAAAAACCCCGCCGTGGCGGGGTTTAGGCTTATCTGCACCACATCGGTGAGATTAGCAGCTGTTCTTAGCAGCTGTCGTTCTTAACAGCTGTAGTACATATCAAACTCGACCGGGTGCGTGGTCATGCGAATACGCTCCACGTCTTCCATCTTGAGCTCGATGTAGGCATCGATCATTTCGTCGGTGAACACACCGCCTTCGGTGAGGAAGGCACGGTCGGTGTCCAGCGCTTCCAGCGCCTGATCCAGGCTGCTCGCCACGGTCGGCACGGCCTTGCCTTCTTCCGGCGGCAGGTCGTACAGGTTCTTGTCCATGGCATCGCCAGGATGGATCTTGTTCTTGATGCCGTCGATACCGGCCATCAGCATGGCCGCAAAGGCCAGGTACGGGTTGGCTGTCGGGTCAGGGAAGCGGGTTTCAACGCGCTTGCCTTTCGGGCTGGCGGTATACGGGATACGGATGGACGCCGAACGGTTACGGGCACTGTAGGCCAGCATGACCGGGGCTTCGAAGCCAGGTACCAGACGCTTGTACGAGTTGGTCGAGGCGTTGGTGAAGGCGTTCAGGGCACGGGCATGCTTGATGATGCCGCCAATGTAATACAGCGCCATTTCAGAAAGACCCGCGTACTCATCACCCGCGAACTGGTTGGTACCGTCTTTCCAGAACGACTGGTGAACGTGCATGCCCGAGCCGTTATCGCCTACCAGCGGCTTCGGCATGAAGGTGGCCGTCTTGCCATAGGCATGCGCTACGTTGTGGATAACGTACTTCATTTCCTGGACTTCGTCGGCTTTCTTCACCAAGGTGTTGAATTTCACACCGATTTCGTTCTGACCGGCGTTGGACACCTCGTGGTGGTGAACTTCCACCGACTGGCCAATCGCTTCCAGGGTGTTACACATGGCACCGCGGATATCGTGGAAGCTGTCGACCGGAGGAACCGGGAAGTAACCGCCTTTGACACGCGGGCGGTGACCCAGGTTGCCGCCTTCTACCTGACTGTCCGTGGCCCATGCACCTTCTTCAGAGGTGATCTTGTACATGGCGCCCTGGATGTCGGATTTCCAGTGGACTTCGTCAAAGATGAAGAATTCGGGCTCAGGACCGAAGAAAGCAGTGTCACCAAGACCGGTTGACTGCAGGTACGCCTCAGCGCGCTTGGCAATGGAGCGTGGGTCACGGTCATAGCCCTGCATGGTGGCCGGCTCGATGATATCGCAGCGGAGCACCAGGGTGGCATCTTCGGTGAAGGGGTCAAGATAGGCAGTACCGTCTTCCGGACGCAGAATCATGTCGGATTCGTTGATGCCCTTCCAGCCGTTGATGGACGAACCATCGAACATCTGACCGTTTTCGAAAAACTCTTCGTCGACATCGCGGGCGGGCACGGTCACGTGCTGCTCTTTACCGCGGGTGTCGGTGAAACGCAGGTCTACCCACTTAACATCATGCTCTTCAATTAGCGCGAGAGTCTTGGCTGACATAGTGTCCTCCGGTATGAGCGTGGCTTAAAGCTAATGACAGTAAGCTACCAGTAAATGTTGTTCGACATGTTGCGTGCATCATGGCACGCCTGCCTTGCTTATTCACTCAACGTTTGTCCGTTGCAATCAACAGAACGTCTAGCGATAGAAACCGGCTAATGTTGTAGCACGCCGCAAGGCGAGTTGCCTATGACCTACATAGCCGCTGCCGTTGACAATGCAGATTGCGTGCCACTTCTGCACCAATATGGCATAAATAAATAGCAACTTTTTGTTTTTAAATAATTTTTAAAATCAGTTTTGTGCCACTTCATGTTGCATTTCACGCGTGGCTGCCAATACACGGCCCGACAAGGCCTTTCTATGCACCAATAAAGAACAAAAACGCGGTCTTTTGCACAATCTTGGTGCGAACAACAATAAAGCCTGGCCCTCTCGCATAATTTGCTTGCGCGCCAAGCAGTAGATACTATATTAAACTTTTCAACACAATTAGTTACAATAAGCAAAAAACTACGTACATAGGCCGGAGGGCACCCCATGAAGTCGGTCTGCTTTATTGTTGACACCTGCGTAACGGGTGCCCAATTGCCTCGCCATCTTTACACCATTTACCAAGCCACTGCCGACATACACACCCTTTGCACGCTCAAAGTGACCAGCCAAAATAACGACCACCGGCTAACGCAGATGGCGCAACGCTTCGACGCACATTGCACCACACTGCCAGGCACCGCACTGGGGGCACGCCTTAACCATGCGGCCGCCGCCAGCCAGGCCGAATGGCTGGTATTTGCCCTGCACGCCACGGCCTTGCCGGTCACCCTGTGGTCGGCGATGCTCCCCATGCTGGATAGCTACGCCGTGGATGCCGTCGTACTCGGCTCCAGTGAACCCACCCTGCCCGCACGCCTGCTGCAACGCTTTTTGGCCACGGCGCTACAGTCGCCGCCCTACATAGCGGTCCGACGAACCTGGTTGGAGCGCCTGGGGGGGTTCGACCCCGACCTCGACCGCAGCGCTCTACACGATTTCCTCCAGCGACTGCACGCCTGCCCGACCCGCATCCACACCCTGACAAGCAACGACACTTTCTCCCCAGGGGCCGCCTAGCGCACTGCCACCTTCAATTGCTTGCCAAACATCATCGACCCGATTCGGGACGTATTGACCACTTTGCTTAGCACAATGCAGCCGGTCATGCTCACCAGCGCAAGAATCCCGGCGTAAACCATGATGGGCAGCGACAACGGTGCGATGATCAGGTCGGTGACGATGAAAAACATCGGATGCGCCAGATAGATACCAAACGAATACACATTGATCTGGCGGACCCAATTCGGTGCGGCATAGCCTTTCAGCTGACGCGTCGCGCAGAGGGTAAACAGCACAAAGAATGGAATGACCCAGACCTCTTTCGAGGTGAACTCCGGCAGGCGGGCAAGCGTTGCCACGCAAAGCCCCAGTACAAACAGGCCCAGGCAGGCCGGGTGAGCCAGGTACTTTATCCACATCGGTCGCTTTGCTTTGTCACCATCAGGTGCCAGCGGGTAGTAACGCACGAGTACCAACGCCAGGAAAAACAGGTACAGCCAGCCGAGCGGCGCCACCCAGAGCAGATACCCCGGCGGGTCGACGCCCTGCCAATACGCCGTTCCCCAGTAAGCCATGCTGATCAAGCAGGATAGCCAGAACCACGGCACCGGATTGACCCGCCAGAGACGCAAGCGGGTAAACAGCCAATAGCCGACATAAAACTGCATCGCAATGATCAGGAAGTAACCGTGCCAGCCTGCATAAACAAAATACTCAACGGCATTGGCCCAGAAGTTGACCGAATCGCCTTCTGCCCATCTGGTCGCCCACTCCGCCGTTGAATAGATAAATCCATACACGAAATATGGCAGCATGACGTATTTAACCCGCTGGCGTATAAACCCATCAGGTACCGCTTTATCGTAGCGAACGGCGAATACAAAGACTGAAATAAACAGGAAAATCGGCGTCCCCAACACCATGGGGATGCGCATGAAATCGGTGACGAGAGTGTCGACGTAGTTGTTAACCTGGTCCATCAAATGGAATAAAAAAACGGCGATACAGCCATACGCTCTCAGCCAGAAGATTTCTTCCACTTTTTGCATGAACCCTCCCGCCAGGTTGTATTGCGCGACGCTAACGCATGAGCGCTTTGAACATCCCACTCCGTGAGCTGTCCGACCCGGGTAGAACACGATAATTCCCGACAGATGAGGTGCACATGAGGAAACGCCCCCTTTGGCGGTTCGCGTTCATCAGCCTGTTCGGTTTATTCGCTGGCCTGTTGGCGGCCACTTCAACCGCTCTCGCCAGCAGCGTGGAACGGCATCACTTCGATTCACCAACGCTTGGTGCCCCCTACCCCTACACGGTTTACCTGCCTGATGGTTATGCTGAAAACAGCGATACGGTCTACCCCGTGGTTTACCTATTGCACGGCTCGTTTGGTAACGAACGTGACTGGCTGGCCAAGGGTAATTTGCAGCAGACCGCTGACCGGCTGATTCGCGCCGGGCACATTCCGCCCAGCGTCTTCATCATGCCCGGTAGCCGCAGCTGGTGGGTCGACGGCCATAACGGCCCGGCCCGCAGTGCCTTTTTCAACGACCTCATGCCCCATGTGGAAGAGCACTACCGCGTGGGCGACGAGCGCTCGATGCGCGGCGTGGGCGGGCTCTCGGCCGGCGGTTTTGGCGCGGTTAACTTCGCGCTGGAACGTCCCGACCTTTTCGCCGCCGTCGCCGCGCTCAGCCCCGCGAGCTATGCACCTTTTCCGCCCAGCAACTCCTCGGCCAACCGTCACCCTGCCTTTCTTGATGAACAGGGCGAGTTCGACCGCGAGCTCTGGCAGCAGTTGAACTATACCGTGCACCTCGAGGACTACCGCATCAAAGTGACGCCTCGCCCCATGGCAGAACGTAGCGATGTGCCTCACGTTCCCATGTATATCAGCGCAGGGCGCAGTGACGTCTATGACGCCGAGTTTCACGCACGCCAACTGCGCCAGGCCATGGAAAAGATTCAACCCACCTCGGTGCACATGGACCTTTACCCCGGCGGCCACACCTGGAAAGTCTGGCGGGCCAGCCTGCCCGCGGCGCTTAACTTCATGTTTCAGCACGTCGGGCAGCCTAACCAGGGCGAAAGTAGCGAATAAGTAAGCTACGCTAATATAACGATATTTAGCTATGTCGCTTGCAACGCACCACGAAGAAGGAGTTTTCTATGCATCGGCACATTGAATGGGATATGCCAGGCAGCGCCAGCGTCGCGCACCACTACGCCCAGGATCCCAACCACGACGCCAGACCGCATATCGGCGACATTCTCTCAGCCCGCTACCAGGGCTGCTCGGTTCGAGTCGACGTGCAAAGCTACCAGGAAGATGAAGCGGTCAGCATCGGCCCGGTGGTAGCAATCATTGGCCCCCAGGGCCAACGCCTGGACAGCCACGGCAAGCTTCACAAAGGCGACATTGTCCGCCTCCCCGATGACAAGCGCGCTATGGAGCCAAGTCCGGAGGAGTGAGGCTACTCACACCCATAAAATTAGACCCCGCTGGCGCAGGGAACCTGCTCAAACAAAGCTACAGAAACATGGTTCGACCGATTCATCCCCACCCGTGTGGGAATCGGTGGTCGCGGTTTGCGTCGCCGGTCGGCTCGATCGGTTCAACCCCGACCGTGCGGGGATCGGGGATCGGGGATCGGGGAACGCTGCCGCTAAGCTGCTCGGTAATGCCCGGTTCATCCCCGCTCGTGCGGGGATCGGGTCTCGGCGTGTTGCTGGATCATGGGGAAATACGGTTCATCCCCGCTCGTGCGGGGATCGGAGGATGTGGCTGACGTAGTGGCGGTTCTCACGCGGTTCATCCCTGCCCGTGCGGGGATCGGAGTCTCGCCCGCTGTGCTGGACGAACAAAAAGCGGTTCATCCCCGCCCGTGCGGGGATTGGGATTCTAACGCCTTGGTCGACTTCCGAGAGCACGGTTCATCCCCGCCCGTGCGGGGATCGGGCTGAGTTTCGCGACCCTGGCGCCGGCGAGCCCGGTTCATCCCCGCCCGTGCGGGGATTGGTGGACTGATGAGGAGCTCAGCTTTTCCACGTCCGGTTCATCCCCGCCCGTGCGGGGATCGGCTCCACGTCCGCTATCGCCGCCTGATACATGTCGGTTCATCCCCGCCCGTGCGGGGATCGGCACTGCTGAAGCTCTTCTTCTGCCTCATCGATCGGTTCATCCCCGCCCGTGCGGGGATCGGAAGATCGCTCCGCGGAACGGATAACCTTAAGCCGGTTCATCCCCGCTCGTGCGGGGATCGGGGCCCCCTCATTAGCGAGTCGTTGATCCCATGCGGTTCATCCCCGCTCGTGCGGGGATCGGCGCGTCAATACCTGGCGCACGTCGGCGCTCGGCGGTTCATCCCCGCTCGTGCGGGGATCGGTCAAGGCGACTTACCCGCTTATACCATCCGTACGGTTCATCCCCGCTCGTGCGGGGATCGGCTGGCGTACGACGATGAACAAGACATCATCGACGGTTCATCCCCGCTCGTGCGGGGATCGGTCTAATTGCTCATTCAGCCTGGCTAACTCTCGCGGTTCATCCCCGCTCGTGCGGGGATCGGAACGCGGCGGCAACCGCACCGGCCACACCGCACGGTTCATCCCCGCTCGTGCGGGGATCGGGAGCGCTGGATGCAGCCCGGGGATTGGTCGCGGCGGTTCATCCCCGCTCGTGCGGGGATCGGCGATCTTGATAGCCGTTGTAACTGTACTGGTGCGGTTCATCCCCGCTCGTGCGGGGATCGGGCTACCTGCTCAAGCGCGAGGTATTCCGAATCCGGTTCATCCCCGCTCGTGCGGGGATCGGTACTCGGGGTTGGTTACGTAGCTGGGCCGTGGCGGTTCATCCCCGCTCGTGCGGGGATCGGTTTTGAAGATGAAGGAAGGCGGTATCCGTTGACGGTTCATCCCCGCTCGTGCGGGGATCGGGGTGGGTTTTTGTCGCGCTGGCCGTAAGGGCACGGTTCATCCCCGCTCGTGCGGGGATCGGGTGCGTCAAAGAGGAAACGGACTGCAATATCACGGTTCATCCCCGCTCGTGCGGGGATCGGCTGAAAATCCTCAAGCGTGCGCCAGCAACTGACGGTTCATCCCCGCTCGTGCGGGGATCGGTGCTCTTGCAAGCCGGAAAGCATGCCATCAAGGGGTTCATCCCCGCTCGTGCGGGGGTCGGTTCTCTCAGCCGATCCCTGACCAACTCAGCACCGGTTCATCCCCGCTCGTGCGGGGATCGGCTCAAGTCTAGGCAGATCGGGGCCACCTGGTACGGTTCATCCCCGCTCGTGCGGGGATCGGGCGTTGCCGTGCGCGACGGTAAAGGCGTTGGCCGGTTCATCCCCGCTCGTGCGGGGATCGGGGAATATCTGTATCCTCGACAATTTTGAACGGCGGTTCATCCCCGCTCGTGCGGGGATCGGGGCCAGTGCTCGATCAATCCGGCATCAATGTGCGGTTCATCCCCGCTCGTGCGGGGATCGGCCCTAACGCCATGCCGATCAACACTGCCGTGCCGGTTCATCCCCGCTCGTGCGGGGATCGGGGTGCTGCCATTTTATCTCCTGATCATGCAGGCGGTTCATCCCCGCTCGTGCGGGGATCGGTTCTGCTGTTTTGATTTTCATGGTGTTGATTCCGGTTCATCCCCGCTCGTGCGGGGATCGGAGCATGGCGCGGCGTTCTACGTTGCCGAGATCCGGTTCATCCCCGCTCGTGCGGGGATCGGACCGATAAGCAAACGCAGCGCCGCCCCGTTCCCGGTTCATCCCCGCTCGTGCGGGGATCGGGACGGCAAAAGCTACGAATTGGCCTATGACGACGGTTCATCCCCGCTCGTGCGGGGATCGGAATCGCTTCGTCCTGTCGGTTCTGAATATCGGCGGTTCATCCCCGCTCGTGCGGGGATCGGACCAGTCCAGCCGCGTCGCCTTTTTTAACTAGCGGTTCATCCCCGCTCGTGCGGGGATCGGTTTTAAACCTATAGTGACAATGAATTAGCCGCCGGTTCATCCCCGCTCGTGCGGGGATCGGAATCTTAGCTAGTGCAAGTTGAATGGTGCTAGCGGTTCATCCCCGCTCGTGCGGGGATCGGATGCGCCTGACCAGCCGGTGTATGTCGTTGACCGGTTCATCCCCGCTCGTGCGGGGATCGGTCTCCAGGGGATTGATCAAAAAGTTTCGCTAACGGTTCATCCCCGCTCGTGCGGGGATCGGGTCGCCGGGTCTGACGCCATCAAGGCGCGCAACGGTTCATCCCCGCTCGTGCGGGGATCGGCGATCAATAATCGTGGTCGATGACTTTCAATACGGTTCATCCCCGCTCGTGCGGGGATCGGTCTGTTGACTGGGGCGAGGCAGACAACGAGCACGGTTCATCCCCGCTCGTGCGGGGATCGGTCAAGACGATGATTCGCGACATCCCGGTGGTGCGGTTCATCCCCGCTCGTGCGGGGATCGGCACCCGCCATCAGCGCCCACGAAGCCGCCCGCCGGTTCATCCCCGCTCGTGCGGGGATCGGTGGCTAACGGGTGCCGAAGCGGTAGAGCAGGGCGGTTCATCCCCGCTCGTGCGGGGATCGGGATAGCAGTAGCGCCAAGGTTCTCGAACTGCTCGGTTCATCCCCGCTCGTGCGGGGATCGGGGTGGCCGGTTCTACGGCCAGTCCGCGCTGGGCGGTTCATCCCCGCTCGTGCGGGGATCGGTTTAGGGGTTTCGGCTTTACGCTTCTTGTCCACCGGTTCATCCCCGCTCGTGCGGGGATCGGTTCAGCGACCGCGCGCAATTCTATTACGAAAACGGTTCATCCCCGCTCGTGCGGGGATCGGGTTCACCGCGCGCTCCTCGAGCACCTCGCTGGCGGTTCATCCCCGCTCGTGCGGGGATCGGGGCGAACGGCATGGACGAAGAAGCTAGGCAAGCGGTTCATCCCCGCTCGTGCGGGGATCGGTTCAGGTAATCAATGGCGGCGTCCCATTTTTCCGGTTCATCCCCGCTCGTGCGGGGATCGGTAGTACTTAATCCGCCGAAGGGCTCGGTTATGCGGTTCATCCCCGCTCGTGCGGGGATCGGATTGGGCATTGATGGCGACCACGCTGACCGGGCGGTTCATCCCCGCTCGTGCGGGGATCGGAACCAACAAGCCGCCGCCCTAAAATGACCACCCGGTTCATCCCCGCTCGTGCGGGGATCGGCGGCTAACGACTTAGTCGATGAGATCGCCGAACGGTTCATCCCCGCTCGTGCGGGGATCGGGTGAAACTCGAAAACCGTCGCCGGGTTCCGTCCGGTTCATCCCCGCTCGTGCGGGGATCGGTCATTAGTGCTGCTCCTGGTTAGCGTTGGTGTCGGTTCATCCCCGCTCGTGCGGGGATCGGGAAGGCGCGCAGCTTCTCGGGAGCGATAAAGCACGGTTCATCCCCGCTCGTGCGGGGATCGGGCGCATGATCTTAAAAAGAGGGCAAAACCGGGCGGTTCATCCCCGCTCGTGCGTGGATCGGATCATGCCGCCTGCAAACAGGGTCGCCGCGTCCGGTTCATCCCCGCTCGTGCGGGGATCGGCAGGTCGGCCTCAAGGCCAGATATGTAATCTGCGGTTCATCCCCGCTCGTGCGGGGATCGGGCGACGGCGTCCGGTACTACACGGCGCATGATCGGTTCATCCCCGCTCGTGCGGGGATCGGGATCTTGATGACATCGAAAGCCGAATCGACAGCGGTTCATCCCCGCTCGTGCGGGGATCGGTCCAGCGCCAGGAGTTCACACGTGGAGCCCTCCGGTTCATCCCCGCTCGTGCGGGGATCGGGCGCGCCTAATTAGAGAGGTGTTTATGAGTAACGGTTCATCCCCGCTCGTGCGGGGATCGGGCGGCGTATGGCGAATGGCATAAAGCTGGTCGCGGTTCATCCCCGCTCGTGCGGGGATCGGATTGTCGGCCTGGCCGAGGGCCACAAGTCGATCGGTTCATCCCCGCTCGTGCGGGGATCGGATCCGTTCGGGTGGTGCCCACTTTTGAGCCAACGGTTCATCCCCGCTCGTGCGGGGATCGGCCGACGCCATATCAAACTGAAAGACGTGGCCACGGTTCATCCCCGCTCGTGCGGGGATCGGGGATTGACTACGGCCTCTAGCCAGACGCTGGGCGGTTCATCCCCGCTCGTGCGGGGATCGGTCCGCCGCGTCGTCTATCGCTGCGCTTAGCGGTTCATCCCCGCTCGTGCGGGGATCGGTATGTGTTGGCTATTGCCCTTGCGGCTGTGGCCGGTTCATCCCCGCTCGTGCGGGGATCGGTGGAATGGGTATATGACGATGGAGTGATTACCCGGTTCATCCCCGCTCGTGCGGGGATCGGTTTACGGGCGATCAGGGCTTAGCGCCCCGACCCGGTTCATCCCCGCTCGTGCGGGGATCGGCTATGGCCAACCCTTCCCGCCAAGCAACATCACGGTTCATCCCCGCTCGTGCGGGGATCGGCCACAATAGACGTTGTTCGCACTACTCGGGAGCGGTTCATCCCCGCTCGTGCGGGGATCGGCCCTAGTTATAGCTGGTTTTTTGCGACTCCTGCGGTTCATCCCCGCTCGTGCGGGGATCGGTATTGACCCTGAAGAATGGCGCGCTCCGTCCTCGGTTCATCCCCGCTCGTGCGGGGATCGGCTCATGAAGAAAGCGACTAAGTACATTGGCGCCGGTTCATCCCCGCTCGTGCGGGGATCGGCGCCTACTTCTCACGCTGTGAAGCGTCGGAGTCGGTTCATCCCCGCTCGTGCGGGGATCGGTGAAGGAAGACGGCGCCGTTGGCCCGGCAACGCGGTTCATCCCCGCTCGTGCGGGGATCGGAGGGACTGAATTACGTTTATTTATTAAACTACCGGTTCATCCCCGCTCGTGCGGGGATCGGTTCGTGCGGTTACGGATGGATTCGCTGGCCGCCGGTTCATCCCCGCTCGTGCGGGGATCGGGCGTCGTAGGGGATGCGTCGCCGCTTCTCGCTCGGTTCATCCCCGCTCGTGCGGGGATCGGACCTGGTGCAGCATCCGAGCGCGACGTATTACCGGTTCATCCCCGCTCGTGCGGGGATCGGCTGTGAATCGGGCGGCGTATCATCTTCTTGTACGGTTCATCCCCGCTCGTGCGGGGATCGGTGGTTGATGATGCAAGCCGCGCCGCTGCCTGGCGGTTCATCCCCGCTCGTGCGGGGATCGGGGCGGCTTCCAGGGCTTTGCTACGGTTGCTTTCGGTTCATCCCCGCTCGTGCGGGGATCGGCGGAAAGCGTCACCTTCTACCTCTGGACAGTGCGGTTCATCCCCGCTCGTGCGGGGATCGGTCTTTGCTTTCAGTGTTGTTGCTTTGTGCCAGCGGTTCATCCCCGCTCGTGCGGGGATCGGAGCGCCGTCAACTGCTCCCATAACTGCTCAACCGGTTCATCCCCGCTCGTGCGGGGATCGGCGCATCGGGCAAATGCAAATATGGGCCGCCACCGGTTCATCCCCGCTCGTGCGGGGATCGGATAAAATCAAGACCTTACAATGAGAATGATTATGGTTCATCCCCGCTCGTGCGGGGATCGGCGACTCCGCCGCTGGTGACAATTGAGGTCGTGCGGTTCATCCCCGCTCGTGCGGGGATCGGAGCCTGAAACAGTTTTTCGCGACGACGATTGGCGGTTCATCCCCGCTCGTGCGGGGATCGGGGCTCGGCATCGCTGCCCTTAAATGATGCGCGTGGTTCATCCCCGCTCGTGCGGGGATCGGACTTGTTGTAGACAGTTGATCTACAAGAAAAAAATAGCAGATAAAAATTCTACCAGCTATTTTGCTTACTTTTTAACCATCTTAAATTTTTAAAGATCCAATAAAATCAGCTAGTTAACTTGTGGCGGTAAAAAGCGCACCAAACGTAGTCCGTCATGATCGACTGGCTCTCGGCGGTTTTCTCCATAGGTTTGAAATTCAAAACCGGATTCATGGTTGCTGGCCCAGGCCATAGCTACGTTGCCATCTTCGGCTAGGGCCTCGACCTGCTCCCAAATCATTTCACGAATACGCCTGCTAACATCGCCCACGTAAACTCCGGCTCTAATCTCCAAGAGCCATACTGCCAACCGGCCACGTAGACGAGGCGGCACGGCTTCTGTAATTACCACGAGCATCGCCATTTATCCGCTCCTATGACCGGCATCGCCGACCGAAGGTGGTTCGGGAATCGCAGGCGGTACTGCATCGGGTGCTGGTGGCGGCGGCTGAATATCACCAGCGGCAAGCACATCTTCGATCATGGGGATTAAGCGTTGGAGTATGCGGGATTGCTTGAATGCATTGCGGCAGGCGATACGAACCTCTCTTTCCGGCATAGGCGGATTGCGCGCCGCGACTCTAAAGGCCGCGGGTACCACCGTTTCAAACTTCACGATGTCGGCAATGTCATAAACAAAACTCAACGGCTTGCCGGTGTGCAGATACCCGATGGCGGGGGCGTAGCCTGCTGCCAAAATAGCCGCTTCGGTAATCCCGTATAGGCAGGCGGTTGCTGCTGATAGGCATTGGTTTGCGACATCCGAGGCGTCCCACTGTTTAGGATCGTAACGACGTCCGTTCCATTTAACGCCATACTGTTTGGCTAATAGTTGGTAGGTTTTGCGCACCCTTGCGCCTTCCATACCACGCAGTTGCTCGATGCTGCGACGCGAAGGCGGCTCTTCACCAAAACGCAGCTCAAACATTTTGCGTACTACTTTAAGGCGCAATTTTTCATCTAGCGCTAGCTGCGCTTGGTACAACAACTTGTCTGATCTCGCACCGCCTGGTTGGCCAGCGCTATATAGCCTTACACCAGCATCACCCACCCAAATCAGTAAAGTTCCGACCGTAGCCGCCAGCTTAATGGCGGCATGAGAAACTCGGGTACCCGGTTCAAGCAACAGGCATGCGACCGAGCCCACCGGGATGTGCATACGCTCGCCATTAACGTCGTCAATGACGACGAAAGCGCCGTCGCGCACATCTATCTGCCCCATCCCGATAAAGATCATCGACATTCGGTCTTTTTCGGGAATGGGCTTTAGTGGAATAAAGCCCATATAAGCCTCCTAAGGTCGGCGCAGTAGTAGCAAACCACCACCAAATGCCTTGGCCCGACCAATACCATGGGCCATGGTTTCGATAAGTTTCCCAGGGTTTGTTACTTCCAGCAGGCCTTCGTAATCCACCGTCGAGAACTGAACCGGCTTGCCGCTGCCTTTGTTCAGCACATGTTGGCGGTAGGCGCCCAGCTCTGGCGTCACCGGCAGGCTAAAGCCCCATGTTTCAGCGCGACTTTCGAGCCACTCACGGGCCTTGCCATTCATAGCATCAACACAGGCTTGGCTGGTGCGTTGACCTGGCGGGAATGGTTTTTTGGCTGCCATTAACACATCCGCGCGCTGGCCGCGCTTCCCTGGCACAGAAACCGCTATCGTGGGGTTAGCGCGCAGGCGAAATGCCAGTCTCTCGCCCGCTTTGAGCTCTGGTGCGTAGGATTTGCTCTCGGCGGTCAGCAAGCCAGGCACTGATGAGGGTTCACGGTCTGAAAGAAGGTAAAATAGCGGTAGCCCTTTAGGGCCTTTACTCTCTTCGGCTTCTTCCAGCTCTTGCCGAAAAATAAATGGCCTTGGCCCTTCGTAGCCGGGGAATAGCTGCCATAAAAGCTGGTGAGCCGTATAGGCTTCAGCGTTCATTACATCAAACAGCTTGTCGCGAGACAGCCCGTTCAGGTCGACACGTACGCGTGAGAGATACATTAGCGCGCCTCCTCTGCTGCTATGGCCCGGCGAAACTCTAACCGGGGGCCAAACTGCCAGCGGCGTCGATTTAGCGGCAAATCCCACACATCGTTGTACTCTGCCGTTTGATCATTACCATCTAACCTACCGGCTTCACCTTCCCAGGCATATAAGGCTTCATCAGGAAAGCGAAGTACCGTTTTGTCTTCTCGACCGTTGAACGCCAGTGCAGGAAATGCCATATCAAGCGCTTCTTTAAGCGTGCTGCACTGCCGCCGCTGAGGGGCAAGCGGCGCAGCGGGCGGGCAGGATTTGCGCCCTAGATAAAGTGGGTAATAGGGTGTTTTGAGCGCTTGCTCAAGCTCAGAAAGCGTTAGGGTTGCCGCTGGCGTTAACCAGACGGCCACTGTCCATAGACCATCACAGCGATAGTCTCGGCTAGAGAGGATCGTTTTCAGCGCATCACGCGGCCCGCTTAGCTCTTCTTTGCGGGTGTGATAGCTCACTTTTGACTGTGCGGCGGGCATCTGCACCGTATGGTAGTCGCGCATCAGCATACCGGGGGTGTACTGTTTTACGCCCATGGCAATGCTCTCGCGCAGTTGCGTTTGGCCTGCATCGTCATCCCGGCGAACACCTAGTGCGGCCCCAAGCAAACCAAGCACGGCACCTTTACCTGGGTAAGTCGCTGTAGGACGCGTTTCACCAACCGCGGCTTCGCCCCAACTGGCAAGTGGCGCATAGAGCCGAAAAATAAGATAGTCGGTCATGCCGCCCCCTTACTGGTCGGTTTTTAAGAAAGCGATCAGTTCAGCAAGGTTGCCTTTCTTAATATCGCCTTTTAGCTGTGGTCCTTCATAGTCAGGCTCGGCGCTGATGACAAAGCGACTGTCAGCGCCTGCTTCATAAGCATCATCAAAGGCTTGTGCTTGGCGTTCCAGACATTTGATTGCATCAAGGGTTTGATCCTGACCGGTCACGGGCCGCAGGTAAGCAGTGGAGAGGGAGCGCGGCTGCTGATTTCCCTTTTCAGCCAATACATAGCTCGCGTGGGCGCGGGAACCGAAGCTATTTTGCTTACCTTTGGGGGAGGTTTTAACGGCGGCTTCAACAAGCGCAGCAATCGCTTGGTCGGCTAGTTCACTTTTGCCTTGCAGGTTCTCAACCAGTTGCTGGCGGTCGATACAGATATACAGGTAGAACAACCCGGCACCAAAGCCAGACTCACCAATATGCGCCGCACCGCGGTCTTTATCACCTGTGTTTAAGTCATCGACAGCGGTAAAGTAATCGTCTTCCACTTCGGCAGCATGCACGGTGATGGCATGGGCAACCTGGCAGGCGGCATCCACGTTATATTTAGGCTTAGAGGCTAACATTCGGCCAAATAGCGCCACATCGGCAGCAGCGGGATTATGGCGTAGAAGATCCAGCTCGTCCTCGCTGGGCTCACGATTCTCTTTCGCCAACGTCGTCACTAGATCGCTGATCGCTTGACGTTCCTCTCGGCCAACATGCACCAACTGCTCAATTTCAAACTCTTTTGCTTGGCCTTTTTCTATTTTGCGCAAACTGCCAAACACGCTGGCTATTTTTTCTGCGCTGGCCGCTGCAGTTTTTTCATCCAGACCTTTATCTGTCATTTCTTTATAGGCTTCTGAACCTAAACGCTTGGTACGCGTACCCACATGCCCAGCCAATGCTTCTTCAAAGAGCGTAGAGGTACGCCACGTGCGCTTGAGGCTTTGTGACGAAACGCGTAGGCGCTTTGCCCCACCCATCAAAGCAGTTTTGGGGCGGCCTAAATCATCGCGGTTCAGGTTGGCTGGCGGATAAGAAGTCAGCAGGTGCAGTTGAATAAAGTGGCTCACTAGATTCTCCTTGAGAATTTAATTAAAAAAATTAAGCGGTTTCTCAGTTATCTGAACTATTTTCAGTGGTTTGAAAATAATCTTTTGCTAGAACAAAGCTGAATCTATTCAAAGGGTTCACAGATAATGTGCCGCGATACTCTCGCCACCAGAGCGAGATAACACTCGCCAGCAACACAACGCTTACACCCTTTTTGTCTGCTAAAGCTAATGCCCGACGTAAGCGCTGTATAAACTCCTCAGGTGTTCGGCAAGAAATTAGTTGCTGAAATCGAAACTCGCTCATCAGCGGCTTACCGCCTTTATCTTTTCTATCGCCCAGACGGGTTGCTAAAGACGTTTCTCTCCTTTCCTCTCGTAACTCCGCCGTAATTAGCGCGATGCAAGACCAGACCTGCAACTGTTCTTCGCGATACTTTTTTTGCTTTGTTGACTCAGGCAGGCTCGTCCATAGCTCGCGAAACCCTTGAGTTAACATCGCGGATTCGGCGCTATCACAGCGACGCAGTACTGCACGGACACCCCGAGGTAACGACCGCTGTTTTGTTAGCTTTTCAAGTTCGTTCGGTGGTAGCGTCAATCGCTGCCACCACTGTCGCAGTCTTATAGCTTCTTCGGGGCTCAGGGCGAGTAGAGCATCACGCTCACCTGCCGTGACAATTTCAGCTTTTCCGGGATCTTCAGTTACCACGTCACTCATCAGGCGTCTCCTGTCGTGGATGCAGCAGAGGCCGCGATACGCTTGGCCTTCGCGGAGGGGGCAAAATCACCCTGTTGGATAAAGTCACTCACCACTTTGCTACCTTTGCTCTTGCCGCTAAGAAAGTTTTGCAGCTGCCGGTGGGCAGCGGTGGCACGTTCAAGATCCATGCTTTCCTGGGCGCCGCTTAGGGCCAAGTCTTCGAATACACGCATGGCTTCACGCTTAAGGGCGAAGTACCAGCGCTCAGCGATGCCGGAAGGAATATGCGGTGGCGGCGAGTCTTGTTGCAGCACCTGCTGAAGGGCTAGTAGCGCTTTAAAAAACCCAGGCTGGGTTACATCGTAAAATTGGTTATCAATGGCGCTCATATCGCCTTTGGCATCCGATGGCCGCGAGAACCAGGCGTTTTTGACCTGGGTGCGTACCATCCAGGCGATATTGCGTGAAAGCTCGGTCAGTTGGTGAACCCAAGAGCGGAGCCTTTCCTGCTGACCTTGTGGAATTTTCACCAAGGGCATTTCCACGCTATACCAACCGCGCGGTTTCATATTGTCCATGTCGTAGCCAAACACCCAGAGACGCGCCTCTCTCAGCAGCGCCTGAATGTCTTCGCCATGCGCTCGCTCTTGTGTCACTAGCTTTTGTTTGTGGATATAGCCTTTCAACACCGCTGCCGCGATTGCACCACTGTTCTCTTCATCATTCAGTACAAAGCCTGACCAGTGCCGATAACCAAGCCCGCCCGGCTGACCTTTACTGGAAAGCGGTAACTCATTGGGCTTTTTGGGATCACGTCGATAGGGTGTTAGCGGGTGTAACCAAGGGCCGTCGTAATTTGCCCCCTGCTTTTTAGCGCGTAATTCGCGCACTACCCGCTGTGTTTTTCGTCCGCAAATATCGCAGGGGCATTCATCTGCGTCTTCAAATAGCAGCCGGAAGCGGCGCGGCATTGACCAGTAAGCGTGTAGCGGGTGGGAGTCTTCAGGTAGCACCTCGGTGCCTTTCTTATCGCTCACCCGCGTATTAGCCATCCAGAAAAATAGCGAAGGTTCTTCTGGATGCGGCGTCGACCACTGCTGCCCTTTCTGGATGGTTTCTTTCTGCGTAATGACGTTTAGCCATAGGCGCTCCCACAGGCTGGCATCTGATGACTCCGGCATTACCAGCGTTGTCAGTGGCCCCCCACCACGCAGGCCCACGCGAATACCGGCACCGCCCGCAGGTGCGTTAATCTGCATGGTGTATAGCGCTATGGCCGCGCAGGCTTCACACATCACCTCAACACGGCCGCGCTTTACGAAAAAGTCGGTATTATTTTTGATGCCGTTAGCGCCTGGGGCATCAATTAATAATCCGCTAACGGTGGCGTTGTTTACATCCTCAAGCGGATCGAGATCCTGCATAAAGCGAGGGCCGTCGCCGTCCAATTCAAAAGCGCTACTGAAAGGTGCAAACGCTTTATCCAAGGCTTCAACACTGGGAGGCGCCATTAACAAATCAAGCCAATCGTCATGGGTTTTCGGCGATAGCGCTGTTTGTAGCAGGCCGATCAGAAACTGGTAGGCCGCCCCTTGAAAGTCCGCGCGCGGCAGGGCGAGGTTAATTACATCAGAATCAGCCACTGCGTAGGGAGGGCGATTCTCTACCTTCCCATCTTTCAACAGCAAGGGCAGCCAGGAGTCTTCAAGTAAATTCATGTACACCTCGATAGTGTCGTCTGGTGTCGGCGCTTCGTTTACACTGAAAAATATTAGGGTTCGTCAGAAGGCGGGGAGGATCAGAACAATGGCGATTCATTATGAGCAGGATGCCTACGCCTGGGCGCTTGAACAGGCGGGGCTGCTGCGGGCTGGAAAACTGGACAAGCTGGATCTGGAGCATCTCGCCGAGGAGATTGAGAGCATGGGGAAAAGCGAGCGACGCGCCTTGATTAGCCAACTGGCCCGCTTGCTGATGCACCTGCTGGAATGGGATCACCAGCCGGAGCGGCGCTCGCGTAGTTGGCGGTTGACGATTCAGGATGCTCAAAGCAAAGTGAATCGCCTGCTGAAGGACAACCCCAGCTTGAAGGCATCGCTGCCTGAACTGATGAACGAAGCCTACGATGACGCCCGCCGAGCAGCGGCTATCGAAACAGATCGGGAACCCCAGGATTTTCCAGAGCAGTGCCTGTAAAGCTTTGAAGAAGCGATGGACTTTCAACCCAACGAACATTGAACGCCTCATGGCGTTTGCTCCTTACTACCTAACCTTACGCCCCACTGGGTGTCGTAGTCGCACTCAGGGTCATCGCTGGGCAGCCAAGGCTGGGTGTATTTCAGGGCTTTATAGCGCTCGTGAAGGGTAAGCCACTGGCTTTCATAGCGGCTTGGCAACGCTGCCAACTTGGCGGCCTGGCTTTGGCGTAGTTTCACCTGACTAAGCATATCGGCATGACAACTCTCACCCGCCCACAGCACTAGCTCGTTATCATCGGTGAGTGACAGCAGCACGACATTGACCGTGGGCTCGTCCATCAGCCTTGTGCCTATCTCTTGCTCTTCCTGCCACTGATCGCTTTTTATGTAACCCTCCTCAAGATTAAGTGCGTTGAAGTTAGCCATTGAGCCCGCCGTTCTCTGCATTCCTTTTTGTTCGTAGCGCGCTGCCTGCAGAGCATCAGGAATATCGTCAGATACTGAGCCATAAACACTTTCAATAAGATCTCTCGCCTCTTCGGGCATACGGATTGCTTCTAAACGACGCAGTACCCGCTGGGTTAACCAGCTTAACGATGTGTCGCGGTAAACCGCCTGGGTGCCTGGCAGGGTGCGCTTGAGCCAATGCTCATCAGGCTCATCCGCCCAGGGCGGCGCTAACACCAGCAGACGCGGCAGGCAACGTGCCCCACGCTGGTGGCGCTGTAAGCGGCCTGCCCGCTGGATAAGTAAATCAATGGGGGCAATGTCACTGATCATCACATCCACATCACAGTCGAGAGACTCCTGAAATACCTGGGTACTGATCAACACTTGGCCCTTGCGTATTTCAGGCGTTGAGTCTTTGCCTAAACGCTCAATGACCTGGGACTCAATGCGTTGCCTATCCACCATGGCAAAGCGGCTGTGGAACAGCAGGCAGCGTTCAGGATCAGGGTGGCGGGCAGCGATAGCTTCGAATGCGTGAATAGCGTCATCTACTGTATTGCGCACCCAAGCGATACACTCACCTGCCTTCACTGCTTCTATCACCGCTTCTATCGCCTGCTCCTCTTCGGTTAGCCAGGCGACTTCAACACTCCTGGACACCTCTTTGCGCGATCCTAGCGGCAGCTCTAACGGTTGCCCTTCGCTCACACGGGTCAGTAACGGAAAGTCATCTTTTTGTGGTTTCGTTGCGGGCTGCCCAAGCCCCTTCTGCCAAGCAGCCATTAAGGCACTGCGCATGGCACGGGGAAGCGTGGCCGTTAGCAGAATAGCACTACCGCCCTGGCGGGCATGGTAGGCCAGTAGTTGGCTGAGCAGTGTTTGCATGTAATTGTCGTAGGCGTGAACCTCGTCAATCACTAATACCTTGCGCGCCAGCCCATACAAGCGCAGCGACTGGTGGCGAAACGGTAAAATGGCCATTAAGGCTTGATCAATGGTGCCTACCCCCACTTCCGCCAATAGCGCTTTTTTACGTGAATCCGCTAGCCATTGGTTACAGCGGCTAGTGGCCGAGAGCTCGCTAGCGGTGTAATCCAGATCACTAGGCTGAGGTGCGGCGACGGCGGCGACAAAATCGTCGTTTAAATCACGCGCACCGTGGGCAAGGACAAAAGAGGGGGAGGAGTCAGCGGTATAAAACCGCCGATGCAAATTTCCCAGGCGTGAATACATGGCATTAGAAGTCGCCATAGTAGGCAGTGCGAAATAGAGCCCATCGCCGTGACCTGCCGCTAATAGGCGCTGGGTCAAAATGCAGGCGGCCTCGGTTTTGCCTGACCCGGTGACGTCTTCCAAGATAAACAGCTGCGGCCCGTCTGAGATCTCTACTGTCTCGGCAGCCTGCTGCAAGGGCGTTGGCGTGATGGATTGCTTACCAAACCAATCTGACATCCCAGCATACGGCAAAGGCTTGGAAACGTTGTTAAACCCTGTTTCTTGCAGCGCGTTTTCAGCGTTTTTTAATGCAATTTGCCAATAGTCGGTGAGAGGAAGCTTCTCGTGACGATAGGGAAAGTGATCCTGGTTTGAGCCCAACCAATCACTCAAGGTTGCCCAGCCTGCAATTGACCAGCTTAGCGTCTGTAGCGCATACACCCACTCTTCTGAAGATAGCTGTTCGACTGGCCATTCTGGTGGAACGACACTGGCCCAATCGGCAATAAATTGGCGCGTTGCTTCAATATCGTCGGCGTGCTCGTCACAGCAGAAAAACATCTCTACGTCGATATTGCCTGCGCTTACAGGCTGGCCGTGATGACCAAAGAAAGGAGCACTGAAAACAGGAAGGGCCGCGCGAAGCGTTTTGACTGTAGAGCGGCTCGGTTCACCAGGCCACTGCAAAGTGCCATCCTCTAACCAGTCTCGCCAGTTAACCTCCCAAACCACTGCGCCTAAGCGGTCGTGGCGCTCGGTATAGGCATATTGCGCAGCGGGAGGGACTAATGCCAAGTTTGAGGTCGGTTGAAAAAGCCCCTGGAAAGATCGTGAAAACTTGCCAATGTCGTGCAAGCCCAACCAAAAAACCAATAGATTACGCAGCGCTTCAGGCTCAAGACTTAGTTGCGCTGCCAAACACTGTGTCAGGGGTCTATCAGGTGAAAGCAGCCGCCAGCCCACGGCTGCAACATCGAGGTTGTGATACGGCAATAGATGACACTCTACGGCCATTCCCTTGGCTTGCGCTTTGCCCCAATAGCGATAGTAAGTCACCATTGCCCCTCCATCGTTTTTCTAACCTCATCTAATCATTCTTTATAACGAAACACCATTGACCTTCGTCATGCATCGCCAACATTGAACCCACTCTCGCCTGATTTGCAGGGATCGCGGCATGATTAGCGTTGCCCTGCGCCGCTGAGCGAGTAGAATAATTGGCAAATTTATTGGCATCGCCAATTGTTATGTTATAACCTATTTTGTCATTCACGAGGTCGGTTTAATGAGTGAGCATTCGCATCGCCATAACAAGGAAGGCCCTTGTCATTTTTCGCTGATGTCGCTGTCGGCGTTGCGGCGGCTGCTGTCGGTCTCGGTACCCTTGCTGGTGCTGTGGTTAATGGTGTGGTGGGCTAACGGGTGGGCGTCATGAGTCAGCGTTCACTATCACGCCTGCAGTTGCACAACCTGCATTTGGCCCAGGGGCACCGTACGGTGCTCGAGCATGTGGAAGGCGACTTTCAGCCTGGGGCGATCACCGCCTTGATTGGCGCGAACGGGGCGGGCAAAAGCACGCTCATTCAAGCCATCATGGGTGAACTCCGCCCGATGAGCGGCAAGGTCGTATGCACCGTGCCCAAGGAACGCCGGGCCTGGCTACCGCAGCAGTTGGCGTTGGACCTGTCCTTCCCGATGAGCGTGGAAGAGCTGGTGATGACCGGCAGCTGGCCGAGCCATGGGGCGCTGAAGGGCTATTGCGCGGCGCACTACCGCAAGGGCCGCGAGATCATGGCGCGGCTGGGTATCTCACACCTGGCACACCGCCCGCTGGGTGAGCTTTCCGGCGGCCAGCGCCAGCGCGCCCTGATTGGCCGAACGCTGATGCAGGAAGCCGAGCTTCTGCTGCTCGACGAGCCGTTTGCCAACGTGGACAGCGAGACGGTGGATATCCTGATTCGCATCCTGCGCCAGATGGCCGACGACGGGGCCACCCTGATTCTGGTGCTGCACGATATGGATCACCTGCGCCGCCTGGCCGACGAGGTGTTGATGCTCAACGGCGGTCACGGCCGCTGGGTCTCGCCAAGCGCCTTGACGCATCAACACGCCCCGGCGGAAGTGGTGCCGTTTACGCTGGGAGGCCGTCATGCTGGCACTGCTTGATGCCTGGTTTATCGCGCCTTTCGATTACGGCTTCATGCGCCGTGCGGTGGTCGGCGGCCTGGCGCTGTCGTTGGCGGCGCCCACCCTGGGGGTATTCCTAGTGTTGCGCGGCATGAGCCTGATTGGCGACGCCATGGCCCATGCCATTCTGCCTGGGGTTGCGCTGGGCTTTTTGCTGGCGGGGTTTTCTCTGCCGGTAATGAGCATCGGCGGCGTGATGTTCGGCGTGATGGTGGCATTGCTTGCCGGGGCCGTTTCCAAGATGGGCGGCCAGCGCGAGGACGCCGCCATGGCGAGCTTTTTCATTATTTCCCTGGCGGCAGGCGTGATGCTGATCTCGATCGGAGGTAGCAGCGTCGACCTGACCCATGTGCTGTTTGGTTCGATTCTGGCGATCAACTCCACCGCGCTGCTGCTGATCGCCGGGATGAGCACCTTGATTGTGCTGACCCTGGCGGTGATTTTCCGCGCCCTGGTGGTGGAATGCCTGGACCCGCTGTTTTTGCGCGGCCAGAGTCGCCGCAGCGGCTGGGTGCACAGCGTGTTTTTGGGGCTGCTGGTACTCAACCTTACCGCCGGGTTTCAAACCCTGGGAACGCTGATGGCAGTGGGCTTGATGATGCTGCCAGCCACCTCGGCGCGCTTCTGGAGCAAGCGCCTGGAGGGGTTGATCGGGATTGCCGTGGCACTTGCGATGGTTGCCAGTACCGGCGGGCTGTTGCTGTCGTTTCATCTCGATATTCCCTCAGGCCCCAGCATTATTCTGCTGGCCGGCAGTGGCTATCTGTTGTCTGCCCTGTTCGGCCGTTATCACAGCTTGGCGGCGAGGTGGCGGCGTAGAACGGCGCCGCTGCCAGCCGAGCCGAGCACTTGACGTTCGGGCGTGGCCCGCTGCATTTCCACAGGAGTGATGACATGAGATTGCCCCCTTCCCGCTGGCTGGTTGGCGTATCGGCCCTGCTGGCGTTACCCGCCGCCATGGCGTCTGAACGTGTCCAGGTGGTCACCAGCTTTTCGATACTCACCGATATGGTCGAACAGGTCGGCGGCGAGCACGTCGAGGTGACCTCACTGGTTGGCCCCGACGGTGATGCGCATATGTATACCCCGAGCCCGGGGGATGCGAGGGCGCTGGCCGACGCGGACCTGGTGGTGTTCAACGGGCTGCTGTTCGAAGGCTGGATGGAGCGCTTGATCGACGCCAGCGATTACACCGGGGCGCTGGTGACGGCAACCGCAGGCATCGAGCCACTGGGCCGGTCAGGCCACGATGACCACGGGCATGACGACCATGGACACGACGATCACGGGCATGACGACCACGCTCACGATAACCATGGACATGACGATCACGGTCACGCTGATGAACACGTCCATGGCGACGATGACCCGCACGCCTGGCAGGACCTGGCACGCGCCGAAACCTATGTGGCGAATATCCGCGATGGCTTGATCGAAGCCGATGGCGACAATCGCGAGGCTTATCGGGCCAATGCCGAGCGCTACCTGGCCGAGATCCAAGCGGCGGATGAAGAAATCCGCGCGCTGATCGAAGAAATCCCTGGCTCTACCAGCGTGATTACCGGCCACGATTCGTTTGGCTATTTTGCCGATGCCTACGGCGTGCGTTTTCTATCCCCGGTGGGCCTGTCGACGGAAGCCGACCCCAGCGGCGCCAGCATGGCCGAGCTGATCGACGTCATTGAAGAAGAAAACGTCGAGGCGCTGTTCCACGAGAACATGACCAATCAGTCGGTGCTTGATCAGTTGGCGGAAGAAACCGGATTGAGCGTAGCTGGCACGCTATATGCGGATGCCCTGAGCAGCGAGGGCGAAGCAAGTACTTACTTAGGCATGATGCGTCACAATGCCAGAACGTTGCACGATGCGTTAGCCGAGCCGGGACACGAAGACCATGGTCATGATGATCACGGTCACGACCACGGCGAGCATGACCACTGATCGGAGCAAATCAGTCCGCGCGGCTCAGGCGGTTGTCGCCTTGAGCAGCCACGCTCGGAAACACGCCATGGCGTGGGTTTCGGGGCGTGTCTGCAGGCGCGTCAGCCAGTAGCCTCCCAAACTGACAGCGGTGCTGAAAGGCTGTACCAGCGCGCCGCTGCTCAGTTGACGGGGGAACATCAGGGGTGGCGCCAGCGCCACTCCAGCGCCTTGCAAGGCGGCCTCCACCATGGCGATGGATGAGTCGAAAACGATGCTTTTCGACATTGGATAGCTGCTGGGCAACCCCGCCGCCAGTAGCCACTCGGTCCACTCATCAGCGCGATAGGAGCGTAGCCAGGTCTCGCCCAGCACATCCGCTGGGGTGTTGAGCCGGGCAGCGATCTCTGGCGTGCACATTACCGACAGCGACGCCGGTAGCAAGGGCTGTGCGGCGGTACCGTGCCATGCCCCGCTACCAAAACGGATCGCAAAGTCGAGGCCCTCGGCGGCCAGCTCGGCGCGATTGTTATGGGTGGAAAGGCGCAGGTCGATAAACGGGTACTGTTGCCGAAAGTCATCCAGACGTGGCAATAGCCAGCCGACGGCAAAGGTCCCCACCACGCCCACATGCAGCACTTCCCGATAACCGCGCTCGCCTATCCGGTCCAGGGTATGCGCCATCTGGTCAAAGGCGCCATTCAGCACCGGCAACAAGCGCTCGCCCTCTTGCGTCAACATCAGCCCGCGGGGCAGGCGTTTAAATAGCGGTACCTTCAACTGGCTTTCGAGCAGTTTGACCTGGTGGCTAACGGCCGCCTGAGTGACGCATAGCTCATCCGCTGCCCGGGTAAAGCTCAAATGCCTCGCCGACGCCTCAAAGGCGCGTAACGCGTTTAGCGGCAGATAGGAACGCGCCATCCGGCCTCCCTAATTTTTCTAATGGCTTGGGCAAAATATCGCTGTTTGTGGCCCTCACCTGCCCACCCTATATTAGCGACTGTCAGGCACGTATCGGCTGGCGACTACACCTGGCCAACTGACACTCACCTTCTTTCACGACCGCAACAGGATCCATGTATGCGCAGGATGTTAGCAGCAAAAACCGGCTTTATCATGACAGGTGCTCTGCTTTTCGCCAGCACTGCCTGGGCGCTTGAAGACGCTGACGAGGCACACATCGAGGCGCTGGTAAACGATACGATCGCTCCGCTCATGGCCGAGCAGCGTATTCCAGGGATGTCCGTTGCGCTTAGCATCAACGGTCAGCCGTATTACTTTAATTATGGCGTTGCCGATCTGGAAGCAAAAACCCCGGTCACCCAGGAGACGCTGTTCGAACTTGGCTCCATCAGCAAGGTTTTCACCGCTACGCTGGCGGCTTACGCGGCCTCCCGCGGCGACCTGTCGCTGTCGGATTCAGCCAGTCAGCACCTGCCGGCCCTTGAAGGCAGCGCCTTCGATGAGATCACCCTGCTGGAACTGGGCACCTACACGGCAGGCGAGCTTCCTCTGCAATTCCCGGAAGCCGTGCAAGATGAAGCGGCGATGGTGGACTATTATCGCCAGTGGCAGCCTGAGTCACCGCCCGGCAGCCATCGACTCTACTCCAACCCGAGCATGGGCCTGTTCGGTTATCTCGCCGCGCAAAGCCTTGGCAAGCGATTCGAGACGCTGATGCAGGAAGACCTCTTGGCACCGCTGGGCCTTGAGAACAGCTACTACCAGGTGCCCGAAGCGCAACAGCCGCATTACGCCTACGGTTACTCTCAAGATGACGAACCGATCAGGGTGAACCCGGGCGTGCTGGACGCCCAAGCCTACGGCTTGAAATCAACCGCGGCAGACGTGCTGACGTTTGTGGAAGCGAATATGGACGCTACCGGGCTTGATGGATCGCTCGGCCAGGCCATGGCGACTACGCGCGCGGGTTACTTTGACGTCGGCAACATGACCCAGGGGCTTGGCTGGGAAAGCTACGCCTATCCGGTCACCCTTGATGCGCTTGTCCAGGGCAACTCGCTTGAGATGATCCTCAACGCCAACCCTGTCAGCCGCTTGAGCCCACCGCAGGCCCCCAGGCAGCAGGCGCTCTACAACAAGACGGGCTCTACCAATGGCTTTGGTGGCTATGTGGCCTTTGTGCCCAGCGAGCAGATCGGTATCGTGATGCTGGCCAACCGCAATTACCCCAATCAGGCACGCATTGAGGCGGCTCATCGACTCCTGACCGCGCTGACCGACGGGCGCTGAGTGCAGGATTGGCATCAGCGAAAGTTGCATTTTTCGCTGTCGATAAGGAGACTAGCACCACTTCCTTTGCCTGCAAGAGTCAGCCCCATGCGTTTAAACGCCGACTTTACCCGCTTTGCCTGTGTGACACCGGAAGATTACCGCTGGGTGGCATCGCCCAGCGCTGGCGTCGAACGGATGATGCTCGACCGCATTGGCGACGAAGTCGCCCGCGCCACCAGCCTCGTACGCTACGCCCCCAACACCCAGTTCGACCCGCATACCCACGGGGGCGGTGAAGAAATTTTAGTGCTGGAAGGTGTGTTCGCCGACGAGTATGGCCGTTATGCCGCCGGCAGCTACTTGAGGAACCCCATCGGCACCGGCCATACGCCGAAAATAGGCGATGAAGGGGCCTTGATACTGGTCAAGCTGCACCAGTTCGACCAAAACGATGAGCTGCAGCTTGCCGTCCCTGCCCACCGCCTGCCCTGGCAGCCGGACCGTCGCCCCGGCATCGGCTACAAGATGCTGCATACCTTCAAACAGGAGAGGGTCAGCCTGGAACACTGGGAGGCTGGTCAGGCCATTGAGTATCCGGTGCTGACCGGCGGGCTTGAGCTTTTCGTGCTGGAGGGCGCCTTGAGCGATGGCGACCGGGAATACACCGCGGGTAGCTGGTGCCGCTACCCCAGCGGCATGGCCCTGACCCTCACAGCCGGAAAGAACGGTGTGCAGATGTATCTCAAACGCGGTCACCTACCGCCTGTCCAGGAAGCTTCAGCCTAGCGCCAGAAAGGGCAACAGCGTCAACGCCACCAGCAATACAATGGCGACGCCCACCAGCGTGATTTGCACGGGGTGGGCACTAAAACGCTGCCATAAGGTGGGCGCATCGCCCCGTGCGAGCGCCTCGTGGTGCTCTTGCCTGGCCCGCGCCTGGCGCTCGGCCTGATACTCCGCCAGCAGCGCATTGGCATCCTCTAGCTGGCTCAAGTCGCGCAGCCAGATGGCATCCACACCCAGCCGGAAGAAACCAGCCTGCGTCTCGTAGGTATCCAGGCCGTGGGCATCGAGCAACTGACGGACCTCCATGGCCTCTTCGTCGGTCACATGGCGCAGGCGGAACAGCAAATGCGCCATGCTAATCGCCCTTGTTGGCCATCAGATCCGCCTGGATCACTTCAATCCAGTAGCCATCCGGGTCTTTGACAAAAATCACGTCTTGCATCTTGCCCTGATCGGCACGCTTGACGAAGGTGACGTCGTGCTCGTCGAACCACGCCTGGGCCGCCGCCAGATCGGGCACGCTAAAGCAGATATGGCCAAACCCCTGGGGCTCGGCGTTGCCATCATGGTAGGCAAAGCCTTCCTGATTCTCCGTGCCCCAGTTGTGGGTCAGCTCCAACAGCCCCTTTTGACTGAACGTCCAGGCGGTTCTTGCCTGCGTCTCTTCGGGCACTTGGTCAGCGTCTTCCAGGTTAGCCAGGAAGTATAGGGAAAATTGCATTTCTTCAAAATCAAGCCGACGCATCACCTGCATACCAAACACCTGTGAATAAAACGCCAGCGCCCGCTCGGGATCCTTGACCCGCAGCATGGTGTGGTTCAAACGGAACCCCTGGGTCTGCTTGGGTGCCGGGGCAACCCCTGGATGCTGCTCACCTTGAAACGACATGCACTATCTCCTTTGACGTATCGGTTACTTTGTACAAGGCTGTAGAATCCTGGCTGCCAGTCTTTAGGAACCGTCTGTACCCGCAGCCTTTAACGACAGTCTTTAAAAACGGGCTTTCACCACCATCGTGACTCGCTCTCATGGTTCACCAGGATGATTGGTGTCTATGGTTTCATCATGAGGGCAGTCTGACAAAATACCAGCCCTTGCGCTAAGGAGGCCTTATGGCCCGCGATCTCAATGTGCTGGGTGAACCGCTCACCCCGTGCTGCCATGACCCCAAAACCGGCTTTTACCGCGATGGATTCTGTCGCGTGGGGGCGGATGATGTGGGCGTTCACTCTGTGTGCGCCATGCTGACGGAAGAGTTTCTGGCCTTTTCGCTGGCACAGGGCAACGACCTGGTAACGCCACGGCCTGAATTTGGCTTTCCTGGCCTGCAGCCCGGCGACCGTTGGTGCCTGTGCGCGTCACGCTGGCTGGAAGCCGCCGAGGTAGGCCTGGCGCCGCCCGTCGTCTTGTCCGGCACTAATCAGAAGACCTTGGACATCATCGGCCTGGACACCTTGCGCCAGCACGCCCTGGATGCCGTGCATTGAGGAGGCTGCGCCTTGGATATTCTGTGCAAACATCCTACACTTCCATTATAAACTTTATACATCCACCAATTGATCCCCACCGGACGGGTATCCCACAGGAGTAGGTCATGGCCTCGATTGATACGACCCTTGGCGATCACATTACCTTGAAGCAGCTTTCCCAGGCGCTCCGCAATGGCTTTTCGCCAATTGTGGAGGTTGAATCAATGGACGGCATCTATAAAGTGCGCTTTCACCATGCCAATGGGGTTTCCGATTTATCCAATGCCCAAGGGCATGTCAGCACCTTCCTGGGTACTGGCGAGATCCGCGATACCCTGGGTGAATTGGGCTTGACCCATGGCGTGCTTACCTTTGCCGATCAATGCGGCGACGAAATGATCGGTGTGGCGGGGAAAGCCATGACGCCCGATGAAATGCTCACCTACGGAACGCGCATCTCGTTTCGTTAAACGAGCCTTTCCAGGGCTTTACAGACTCGTCCAAGCCACGGATAGTAGGGGCACGACAGGGGCGCTCGTCACCGAACGGGCTGAGAAGCACCCTTATAACCTGAACCGGCTAATACCGGCGTAGGGAGTCGTGGTGCCCCGTCACCACCTCCCTGCCGGGAGGACTTCATGACCATCCCCAACTTTGGCGACAGCTTGACGGCGCTGCGCGACACCACCCCGCTTATTCACTGCATCACCAACTATGTCGCGATGAACAGCACCGCCAACGTGCTGCTGGCTACCGGGGCGTCACCTGCCATGCTGCATGCCACCCAGGAAGTTGCTGAATTCACCGCGCTGGCCGATGCGCTGTCGATCAACATCGGGACGCTTTCATCGCCCTGGGCGGAGGCCATGCTGCTTGCCGCGCGCACCGCTCGCGCGCACGACACGCCCTGGGTGCTGGACCCCGTCGCCGTGGGCGCGACCCGTTATCGCCAGGAAGTCTGCGCCGACCTTTTGGCCCTCAAGCCCAGCGTCATCCGTGGCAACGCCTCTGAAATCCTGGCCCTCGATGGGCTGGCCCACCAGGGCCGTGGGGTTGATGCAACCGCGTCCACCGACGACGCCATAAAGGCCGCCATGGCACTGGCCGAGCGGCAACAGTGTATCGTCGCCATGACCGGCGAACGGGATAGAGTCACCGACGGAAAAGCCTGCTACACGATCAGCGGCGGGCATCCTTTGATGCCCCGTGTCACGACCTTGGGGTGCGGGCTCAGCGCTCTGGTGGCCGCCTTTGTCGCCGCCAACCCCGACGAGCCGCTGAACGCCAGCAGTGCCGCCGTGGCGTGTTTTGCGGCAGCCGGAGAGCGTGCCGGGGAGACCGCCCAGGGGCCGGGCAGTTTTTACGTTGCCTTGTTGGACGCGCTTTATCAGCTCACGCCTGATGCGCTTAACCACTTCGCCCGTCGGGAGGTCCGCGATGCCCTTTGATCTGTCGCTTTATCTGGTCACCGACGCAACCCTGTGCCAGCACCATGGTCTTGAGCGCACCGTCAGCGAGGCTGTCCGCGGTGGCGTCACCATGGTGCAGCTGCGCGACAAGCTGGCAAGCGATGCACAGATGATTGACCAGGCACGGCGCCTGAAAGCCTTGCTGGCAGGCAGCGGGGTGGCGCTGATCATCAACGACCGCCTTGAGGTGGCGCTTGCCAGTCAGGCCGACGGACTGCATGTCGGTCAGAGCGATACCACGGTTCGCCAGGCCCGGGTGGCGATGGGGCCACAGGCCATATTAGGGCTTTCGATCAACACCGTGGAACAACTTCATGACGCACCTATCGATCAGCTTGACTACGTGGGCATCGGGCCGATCTTTGCCACCCCCAGCAAACAGGATCACGCCCAACCGATTGGTTTTGGCGGCCTTGCTTCCTTGATCAAGGAATGCCCGATTCCCAGCGTGGCCATCGGCGGGCTGAATGCCAGCCATGTGAATGCGATACGGCGGGCAGGCGCTGACGGGCTAGCGGTCATCTCGGCGATCTGCGGACAGCCCGATCCCGAGGCGGCGGCTCGCGCCTTCCAGCGTTGACAGCCTAGGCCGTTGGGCGGCGCTTCAAGGTAGTGCGCCGGTCGTGATAGGCGATCGCCAGGCCGCTTGCCATGATCAAGGCGCTGCCCCCCCATACCCAGAGGTCGGGCAGCTCGCCCCAGAACCACCAGCCGAGCAGCACTGCCCAGAGCATGGCGGTATAATCGAACGGGGCGGCTATCGCCGCTGGCGCGAAGCGAAACGCCAGGGTAATGAACGCCGTCGCGCCCACGCCCAGTACGCCAGACGCCAAAAACCCCAGCCAGTGCCAGGGCAGCGGCGTCTGCCAGACCCAGGGCAAGGTCAGCCCCGTCACTACCAGGGGCACGGAGGTCATGTAGAACAGCATCGCCCAGAGGTGTTCACGGCCACCGTAGCGGCGTGCGGTAATCATCATCAGGGCATAGAACAGCGCCGCCCCCACGAGCACCAGGGCGCCCAGTTGAAAGGCATCGCTATCAGGACGAACAATAATCAACACCCCGACAAACCCCACCAGTGAGGCAATAAGCACCGGCGGTTCGATGCGCTCTCCCAACAACGGCACCGATAGCAGGGTGACAAACAGCGGCGCCACGAAGGCGATCGCCGTGGCCTCGGCCAGCGGTAATAGCGTCAACCCCCATACGAAACAGACCATGGTGGCGGTATAGATCAAGCCGCGTAGCAGATGCACACCCGGGCGCCGGGTCCGCAACTTGCGCAAGCCACCGGCAAAATGAGCAAGCAGGGCAATCAGCGGCAGCGAGACCAGCGCCCGAAAGAAGATGATCTGCAGTGGCGAATGCACCTCGCCCAACCACTTGGAGACAGCGTCCCCCAGTGCCAGGAAAAGGACACCGGTACACATGCAGAGTATGCCTTTCAGCGACGTTGTCACCGCTCCCTCCTTTTTATTGCCCAACATTGATTAACTGAAAACTAAAAAACCCCGCCAAAAGAACCTTTGGCGGGGTTTTTGGCACTTTTCCGCGCTACAGGCTGGCGTTGACGACCATGCAGTCCATTCCCCGCGAGCGAAGCTGTTCGCAGGCCTGGCGCGCCTGTTGCTCTTCCAGCGCCATCAGCCGGGCACGAAATATCGGGCTTTGCCCTACCGAGGTGTCTATCGCCACTTGGCCATCGAGGTCACGGGGCAGGTAGGTGGCGGCTTGACGGGCATAGCGCTGGGCTTGATCTTCCTGGCTGAAGGCGCCCACCTGGATTCCCCAGCCACCTGCCGCACGGGTTGCCATGACACGCTCGCGGTCGATAAAGGCCTGCAACGGATCCGTTTGCGGCGCTGAATCTTGCGTTGTTGCCACCGTCGGCGGTTCAAATGGCGCCGTTTCAGGCGAGTAAGAGGCCACAACGGGTGAAACTTCAACCGGTGAAGTTGCTGGTGTTGCTGTTGGTGTTGGCGTATGAGAAGGGGTTGGGGCAAAAGCCATGTATTCTTTGGAAAAATCAAGATCGGCCAACCAGTTAGACTTATCCAGAAGGGCGGCACGGGTGAAGCTACGATCCAGCAGATTGGCCATGTGCTTATCCCGCGACTGGGCGGTGAATCCGCCCATCACCACGGCCATGAGGCGACGGTCACCGCGCTTGGCCGTGGTGATCACGTTGAAGCCTGAAGCGCGGATAAAACCGGTCTTCAAGCCATCGGCACCGGGGTAGTCACGCACCAGTCGGTTGTGACTGGTGTGCCGGGTGCCGCGATAAGTGAATTCCTGCAGGCCAAAATAATGGTAGTAGTCGGGGAAGTCCCGCATCACGCGGACTGCCAGAGTGACCATGTCGCGTGCTGTCGTAACCTGCCGATCATCGGGAAGCCCAGAGGCATTGCGGAAGGTGGTATGGCGCATCCCCAGCTCGCGAGCTTTTTCGGTCATTAACTGGGCGAAGCGGCGTTCGCTGCCACCCAACGCCTCGGCCATGACGACCGCCACGTCATTGGCTGAACGAACGGCGAGCGCGCGAATGGCTTCATCGACCAGAATCGAGCTGCCTGGGGAAAGCCATAACTTTGTTGCGGGCATGGACGCTGCCTGTGACGATACCGGCAGCGGCTGATCCAGCTGCAATCGGCCTTCCTCAAGTGCTTCAAACGTCAGATAAAGGGTCATGACCTTGGTCAGCGAGGCTGGGTAACGGCGTGCATCAGCGTTTTCCGAATACAGTACTTCACCTTCATCAAGGTCGACGACCATCCCGGCATAGCGTGGATTGGCCGCTTGAAGGGGCAGTGACATGGCAATGAACAACATTCCTGTGATCAGCGATGCTGCCCTGATGGATGCGCCTCGCCAATATTGTCTCGCTCTCATACGTCCCCCTGACATCTTGTTTTATACCACTGCCATGATAATTGCCTTTACTTCAGGCTAATGCCCTGAGTATATACGTTGAACTGGCTAATCGGCACCATAAAAAAACCGACCCACAAGGGGTCGGTTTTGGTGTTGACCAGGTGCAACAGAAGCGAATTACTCTTCTGCAACGGCCTCTTCAACCACCGGACGATCGACAAGCTCAACGTATGCCATGGGCGCATTGTCGCCGGTGCGGTAACCGCACTTGAGAATACGGACGTAACCGCCCGGACGCTCGGCGTAACGGGGACCCAACTCGTTGAACAATTTGCCGACGGCTTCTTTAGAGCGCGTGCGGGCAAACGCCAGACGGCGGTTGGCAACGCTATCCTGCTTAGACAAGGTGATCAGCGGCTCGATAACGCGACGCAACTCCTTGGCTTTGGGCAGGGTTGTCTTGATAACTTCATGTTCGACCAGCGAGACAGACATGTTCTTGAACATGGCCTGCCGATGCGAGCTGGTGCGATTCAGATGACGACCACTCTTACGATGACGCATGGTTGTAATTCCTTACCAAACTGGGACTCGAGTCGACACTCACGCGGAGGCCTTGTCGTCCTTCAGGCTAGCGGGCGGCCAATTTTCCAACCGCATGCCGAGGGACAAGCCGCGCGCCGCCAATACATCCTTGATTTCATTCAAGGACTTTTTACCGAGGTTCGGGGTCTTCAACAGCTCAACTTCAGTGCGCTGAATCAGATCACCGATGTAATAAATATTCTCGGCTTTCAGGCAGTTCGCGCTGCGAACGGTCAACTCAAGATCGTCTACGGGGCGCAATAGGATCGGATCGACGTGATCCTCTTCCTCTTCGACTTCCTGCTCTTTATCTGCTTCCAGGTCGACGAAGGCGGCCAGCTGCTCTTGCAGGATGGTCGCACTGCGGCGGATAGCCTCTTCCGGATCCAGAGTACCGTCGGTTTCCAGATCGATAATCAGCTTATCGAGGTCAGTACGCTGTTCGACACGAGCAGCTTCGACCGCGTAGGAAACTCGGCGGACAGGGCTGAAGGTAGCATCCAGCTGCAGGCGGCCAATGGCACGGGACTCTTCATCAGAGCCACGGGCGTCAGCCGGTTCGTAGCCACGACCCATCGCTACCTTAAGCTGAATCTTCAGCTCGGTACCTTCATTGACATGGGCAATGATGTGGTCCGGGTTGACGATTTCGACGCTATGATCAAGCGCAATGTCGCCAGCGGTGACGACGGCTGGGCCCTGCTTGTTCAGCGAGAGCACCGCCTCATCGCGGCTGTGCATCTTGATCGCAACATCTTTCAAGTTCAGGAGGATTTCAATGACATCTTCCTGCACCCCTTCGAGAGCACTATATTCGTGCTCGACACCCGCAATTTCAGCCTCTACCACGGCACAGCCGGGCATGGACGAAAGCAGAATGCGACGCAGTGCATTCCCCAGGGTGTGGCCAAAGCCGCGCTCGAACGGTTCGAGAACGATCTTGGCATGATGTGCGCTGATTTCTTCGACCTTGATGTCACGAGGACGGAGAAACTCTGTCACTGAACGCTGCATATGAACACCTTTCAGGCTGCCAAACGGATACTTGATACTCGGTACGGCTTGGTGCCGGTACTAACCCGGCACCAAGCCGACAAGAAACAGAAAACTGCTTACTTGGAGTAAAGCTCGACGATCAGGTTTTCGTTGATGTCGGCAGACAGGTCACCGCGTTCAGGCAGAGCCTTGAAAGTGCCTTCCATCTTCTTGGCGTCGGTTTCGATCCACGCCACATCACTACGGTTGGCCGCAATGGACAACGCGTTTTGAATGCGAGCCTGGTTCTTCGCCTTTTCGCGAATGGAAACAACGTCACCTGGCTTCACTTGGTAGGAAGCGACGTTGACGCTGCGACCGTTCACGCTAATCGCCTTGTGGCTGACCAGCTGACGCGCTTCAGAGCGAGTCGAGCCGAAGCCCATACGGTAGACGACGTTATCCAGTCGGGATTCGAGCAACTGCAACAATACTTCACCGGTCGCGCCTTTCTGGCGAGCGGCTTCTTTGTAGTAGTTACGGAACTGCTTTTCGAGTACGCCGTACATGCGACGCACTTTTTGCTTCTCGCGAAGCTGCAAGCCGTAGTCTGAAAGACGTTGACGGCGCTGGCCGTGTACACCCGGAATCTGCTCGGATTTACACTTTTTCTCGAAGGGAGTCACGCCACTCTTCAAAAAGAGGTCGGTGCCTTCACGACGAGACAGTTTGCACTTCGGTCCAATATAACGAGCCATGAATCTGTCTCCTTAAACGCGGCGTTTCTTCGGCGGACGGCAGCCATTATGGGGGATGGGCGTCGCGTCGATAATGCTTTGCACGCGGAAGCCGGCGGCGTTCAGTGCGCGCACGGCGGATTCACGACCGGGACCTGGGCCTTTGACCAGCACGTCGACGTTTTTCACACCATACTCGGCTGCAGCAGTTGCTGCACGTTCACTTGCCACTTGAGCAGCGAACGGGGTGCTCTTGCGAGAACCACGAAAACCCGAACCACCGGCAGTCGCCCATGACAGAGCGTTGCCCTGGCGGTCTGTGATCGTCACGATCGTGTTGTTAAAAGAGGCATGGATATGCGCAACGGCATCCACTACCTGCTTTTTAACCTTTTTACGGTTACTACGCGGGTTAGCCATGTTGATGTCTATTCCTGTCTTTACGCCAGAACGTGCGTGTTATTTGCGGATCGGCTTACGCGGGCCCTTACGGGTACGCGCGTTAGTCTTGGTCCGCTGACCACGCAGCGGAAGACTACGACGATGACGCAGACCACGGAAACAACCTAAGTCCATGAGACGCTTAATATTAAGCGTGACATCACGGCGAAGGTCGCCCTCTACGGTGTACTTACCAACTTCAGAACGCAGGGTGTCGACTTCATCAGAAGACAGGTCCTGGATCTTGGCAGTCGGCGCGATACCGGCAGCAACACAGATGTGTTCTGCACGTGTACGGCCAATCCCGAAGATATAGGTCAGCGAGATCGCCGCATGCTTGTTGTCCGGGATATTGACGCCTGCAATACGGGCCATCAGCTTACTCCGAAATTTGAGCGGCTTGCTCGTTAATCATCTTTAAAAGGCGCAACAGCATACCCCCTTTTTACACCCGAAGGCAAGGGGTATGCCGGCACCCGCTTAATACAGACCAGGAAAATTAACCCTGGCGCTGCTTGTGCCGCGGTTCGATGCAGATGACGCGCACGGCGCCATTGCGACGAATGATCTTGCAGTTACGGCACATTTTCTTTACGGAAGCTCGAACTTTCATCGTTCTCTCCAATACGGGCGGCAGGCGCCTTAGCGCATGATGCCGCCACTACCGTAGCCTTTCAGGTTGGACTTCTTCATCACTGAGTCATATTGATGCGACATGAGATGCGACTGCACCTGGGCCATGAAGTCCATGATGACCACTACCACGATCAAAAGCGAGGTACCGCCAAAGAAGAACGGCACGTTCCACGCTACGATCAGGAACTGGGGCATCAGGGAAACCGCAGTGATGTACAAGGCACCAAACAACGTTAACCGCGTCATGACCTTGTCAATATAACGAGCGGTCTGCTCGCCAGGACGAATACCCGGCAGAAAAGCACCTGACTTTTTAAGATTGTCAGCTACATCCTTGGGGTTGAAGACCAGCGCTGTGTAAAAGAAGCAGAAGAATACCACTGCCGCCCCAAAAAGCAAGATGTAAAGCGGTTGGCCGGGGCCTAATGCTTGCGAGGCGCGCTGCAACCACTCCATGCCATCGCCTGCGCCTACCCATTGGCCGATCGAGGCCGGGAAGAGCAGGATACTGGAAGCGAAGATGGCCGGGATAACACCTGCCATATTTACTTTCAGTGGCAGGTAGCTGCTTTGCCCTGCATACATCTTGTTGCCGACCTGGCGCCGCGGGTAGTTCACTTTAAGGCGGCGTTGACCGCGCTCGATGAACACCACGAACGCAACGGTCGCGATACCCAGTGCCGATAGCGCTAACAGTGGCAGTACGTTCCAGGCCCCTTCGTTGCGGGCCAGTTCAAACGCCTGACCTGCCGCGCTGGGCAGCCCGGCCACAATACCGGCAAAGATCAGCAACGAGATACCGTTGCCAATGCCTTTCTCGGTAATCTGCTCACCTAGCCACATCATGAATACCGCGCCCGATACGAATGTAATCACGGCGGTAAAATAGAAGCTGAAATCAGCAGTGTACGCGATACCCTGGCTCGCCAGACCGACAGACATACCGACAGCCTGAATAAACGCCAGCAGCACCGTGCCGTAGCGGGTGTACTGGCTAATCTTGCGGCGGCCGGCCTCGCCTTCCTTCTTGAGCTGTTCAAGATGGGGAGAGACCGCAGTCATCAGCTGCATGATAATCGACGCCGAAATATAGGGCATGATACCCAGGGCGAGGACGCTCATGCGCTCCAGCGCACCACCCGAGAACATGTTGAACATGCCCAGAATGGTGCCCTGTTGCTCCCTGAACAAGGCAGCAAGCTGGTCAGGATTGATACCGGGAACGGGAATGTGGGCACCGATACGGTACACCACGATGGCGAGGAGCACGAAGCGCAAACGCGCCCACAGTTCACTCAGACCGCTGCCCATCGCCGGCATGTTTCCTGACTTGGCCATTTAGTCCTCTACCTTGCCGCCAGCGGCTTCGATCGCTTCACGGGCACCCTTGGTGACCTTGATGCCGCGAACGGTAACCGCTTTTTTCAGTTCGCCAGAAAGGATGATCTTCGCATGTAGCGTTGCATCCTTCAGCACGTTTGCCTGCTTCAGCGTCTCGAGGGTCACCTCTTCGCCAGCCACCTGGGCCAGCTCAGCCAGGCGAACCTCTTCCGAGACCATCGACTTGGCCGAGGTAAAACCAAACTTCGGCAGACGACGCTGCAACGGCATCTGACCGCCTTCGAAACCTGGCTTGACGCTGCCACCGCTGCGTGCCTTCTGGCCTTTGTGGCCTCGGCCACCGGTCTTGCCCAGACCGGAACCGATACCACGACCAACGCGCTTTGCAGCGTGTTTAGAGCCCGCTGCCGGGCTCAAGGTATTGAGTTTCATGGATTACTCTCCCTCAACGCGCACAAGGTAGTTCACCTTGTGGATCATGCCGCGTACGGCAGGGGTGTCTTCCAGCTCAACCGAATGACCGATGCGACGCAGTCCCAGGCCGTTGATAGTGGCCTTGTGACGGGGCTGAACGCCGATGGTGCTACGGATCTGGGTAACCTTGATCGTTGCTGCCATGGTGCCTTACCCCGTGATCGCTTCGACAGACAGGCCGCGTTTGGCGGCCACGTCATCCGGTGCTTGCATGGAAGCGAGACCTTTGACAGTCGCTCGCACCACGTTAACCGGGTTGGTGGAACCGTAGCACTTGGCCAGTACGTCATGGACACCAGCGAGCTCCAGTACAGAGCGCATGGCGCCACCGGCGATAATGCCGGTACCTTCAGAAGCCGGCTGCATGAATACCTTGGAAGCACCGTGACGGGCTTTAACCGGGTATTGCAGCGTATGGCCTGAAAGGTTGACCTTGACCATGTTGCGACGAGCTTGGTCCATGGCTTTCTGAATCGCGATCGGCACTTCACGCGCCTTGCCACGACCGAAACCAACACGACCTTTACCATCACCAACGACGGTCAGTGCGGTGAAGCCGAAAATACGACCACCCTTGACCACCTTGGCGACACGGTTGACCTGCACAAGCTTTTCCTGCAGATCACCGCTTTGCTGTTCGTTCTTCGCCATCGTAAAAACCCTTTAGAATTCCAGGCCGCCTTCACGCGCGGCGTCGGCCAGAGCCTTGACGCGACCGTGATACTTAAAGCCAGCACGGTCGAAGGCCACCTGGGTGATGCCTGCTTCTTTAGCGCGTTCGGCAATCAGTTCGCCTACTTTCGTAGCGGCTTCTGAGTTGCCGGTCGCACCCTCGCGCAGTGCCTTGTCCAGCGTAGATGCGCTGGCCAGCACTTTGCCACCATCCGGCGAGATAATCTGCGCATAGATGTGACGCGGGGTACGGTTGACGCACAGGCGATACACGCCCAGCTCGCGGATCTTGGCGCGAGCGCGGCGGGCACGACGGAGACGAGATTCTTTCTTCGCGTTCATAACCCTGCCTTACTTCTTCTTGGCTTCTTTGCGACGCACCTGCTCGTCGGCGTACCGAACACCCTTGCCTTTATACGGCTCAGGGGGACGGAAGGCGCGGATTTCCGCGGCGCACTGACCGAGCTGCTGCTTGTCCGCGCTTTTCAGCACGACCACGGTGTTTTTCGGCGTTTCCGCTGATACACCTTCAGGCAGTTCGTAGTCGACCGGGTGCGAGAAGCCCAGTGAAAGATTGAGCGTCTGGCCCTTTACTTGGGCACGATAACCGACGCCAACAATTTCGAGGGTCCGTGTAAACCCCTCGGATACGCCCGTCACCAGGTTCTGGACCAGGGCGCGGGTAGTACCGGCCATTGCCCAGCTCTTGGCAGATTCACTCGGGGCGAAGGTCAGCTGGCCATCTTCTTGAGCCACTACCACGTCGTGGTGAATGGTCATTGACAGCGTGCCTTGGCCGCCCTTGGCGGTCAGCTGGTCGGCATCGATTTTAATCTCAACGCCGGCAGGCACTTTAACCGGATATTTCGCTATGCGGGACATTCCAGCCTCCTAGAATACGGTGCAGATGACTTCGCCACCAACACCCGCCTGGCGAGCGGCACGATCGGTCATCACCCCATTGGAGGTGGTCACGATCGCAATACCCAGACCATCGGCGACCTTAGGCAGGTTGTCCTTGCCCATGTAACGGCGCAAAGACGGCTTGGAAACCCGCTGGATATGGTCGATAACCGGCTTGCCCTCAAAGTACTTGAGGGTCACGGTTAATTCGGGCTTGGTGCTTTCAGCCACCGTGAAATCGGTGATATAGCCCTCTTCTTTCAGCACGCGGGCCACTTCCACTTTCAACTTGGAAGACGGCATGGAAACCGTCTCCTTGGTGGCCATCTGCGCATTGCGGATACGGGTAAACATATCCGCCAGAGTGTCTTGCATGCTCATTTAATGTGCGCTCCTGATGATTCTACGTGGCGTTACCAGCTGGACTTTTTCAGACCAGGAACGTCGCCACGCATGGCGGCTTCACGCAGCTTGTTACGGCCGAGGCCGAACTTGTTGTAAAAACCGTGCGGACGGCCTGTTACGCGGCAGCGGTTACGCTGGCGTACCGGGCTCGAATCGCGCGGCAGTTGCTGCAGCTTCAGCGTCGCCTCGAAGCGATCTTCCTCAGAAGCGTTCACATCTACGATGATTGCCTTGAGTTCAGCGCGCTTGGCCGCGTACTTCTCGACCAATTTGGTGCGCTTGAGCTCACGCTCTACCATGCTTTTTTTAGCCATGATCCAACCCTTATTTCTTGAACGGGAAGTTCAGCGCGGATAATAGCGCGCGACCTTCCTCGTCGGTGTTGGCGGTAGTGGTGATAGTGACGTCCAACCCACGGATTCGATCGATCTTATCATACTCGATCTCCGGGAAGATGATCTGCTCACGCACACCCATGGAGTAGTTGCCGCGACCGTCGAAGGACTTCGGGTTGAGACCACGGAAGTCACGCACGCGAGGAATCGCGATGTAGACCAGACGGTCCAAGAAGTCCCACATACGCTCGGCGCGCAGTGTTACCTTGATCCCGATGGGCCAACCTTCGCGCACCTTGAAGCCCGCGATGGACTTGCGTGCCTTGGTCACCAGCGGCTTTTGACCGGACAACATCTCCAGGTCGCCGATGGCATTGTCGATCAGCTTTTTATCGCTGACCGCATCGCCGATGCCCATATTAAGCGTCACTTTCGTGATACGGGGCACCTGCATTACGTTGGCGTAGCTGAACTGCTCTTTGAGCTGTGCTACGACCTCGTTTTGATAACGTTCTTTCAAGTTCGCCATTTTGCTACCCGACTCGCGTTAGGCGTCGATCTGCGTCTGCGTCGACTTGTAGATACGTACCTTGGTACCGTCTTCCTTCACTTGGAAGCCGACGCGATCCGCCTTACCGGTCTCCGAATTGAAGATGGCTACGTTGGACGCGTGAATCGGAGCCTCACGCTCGACGATACCGCCCTGATTTCCCGCCATGGGATTTGGCTTGGTGTGACGCTTGATCATGTTCACACCGGACACCAAGAAGCGGTTTTCTAGTACCCGCTTAACAGTGCCACGCTTGCCCTTATCCTTCCCGGCGATGACGATGACTTCATCGTCACGTTTGATTTTTTGCATATCCGCCTCGCTCCTTACAGCACTTCAGGCGCTAAGGAAATGATCTTCATGAACTTCTCGTTACGAAGCTCACGAGTGACCGGCCCGAAAATACGAGTACCGACTGGCTGTTCGTTGGTGTTATTCAACAAAACCGCCGCATTTCCATCGAAACGGATCAGCGAACCGTCGTTACGACGGACGCCACTACGGGTCCGGACCACAACCGCTTTCATGACCTGGCCTTTCTTGACCTTGCCACGCGGAATGGCTTCCTTCACCGTTACCTTGATGATGTCACCAATGCGAGCGTAGCGACGGTGTGAACCGCCCAACACCTTGATGCACTGCACCCGGCGCGCTCCGCTGTTGTCGGCGACATCCAGCATTGTCTGAGTCTGAATCATCGGTTTTCTCCAAACCTAATCTGACTGCACTGGTTGAACAGGTGCATGGGTTACCCCTTGGCCTGCTCAACCACCTCGATTAGCGCCCAGGCTTTCTTCTTGGAAAGCGGACGGCACTCCTCAATGGAAACCGTATCGCCTGCCTTAGCCTGGTTCGCCTCGTCATGGGCGTGCAGCTTGGTGGAGCGCTTAACGTATTTTCCGTAGATCGGGTGACGCTCACGACGCTCGATCATTACGACGATGGACTTGTCCATCTTGTCGCTCACCACCTTGCCGGTGAGCGTACGTGCTTTTTTCTCTTCGGCCATCTCAGTCACCTGCCTTCTCGTTGAGCACAGTCTTCACACGGGCAATATCCCGACGGACCTGCTTGAGCAGATGAGTCTGGCTCAGTTGGCCGGTGGCCTTCTGCATGCGCAGGTTGAACTGCTCGCGGAGGAGTTCGAGGAGCTGCTCATGGAGCTCTCCTGCGGACTTTTCACGAATTTCCTGGGCTTTCATCACATCACCGTCCGTTTCGCAAAGGTGGTGGATATGGGCATTTTCTGTGCGGCAAGCTCGAATGCTTCACGAGCGAGCTCTTCAGGCACACCTTCGATTTCATACAGGACCCGACCCGGTTGGATCTGGGCTACCCAGTATTCGACGGAGCCTTTACCTTTACCCATACGAACTTCGAGCGGCTTCTTGGAAATCGGCTTATCAGGGAAGACGCGGATCCAGATTTTACCGCCACGTTTAACGTGACGTGTGATCGCACGACGGCCGGCTTCGATCTGGCGCGCAGTAACGCGGCCACGACCGGTAGCCTTCAGGCCGTACTCCCCGAAGCTGATCTTGCTTCCGCGATGCGCCAAGCCACGGTTGCGGCCTTTCTGCATCTTGCGGAATTTCATACGCTTGGGCTGTAACATCGACTCGCTCTCCCCTTACCTGGAACCTTTCTTCTTGGGCGCGTTGCCGGAAGGCTGCTGTTGCTTCGCCTTGGCACGAACTTCCTCGATACCGCCGAGGATTTCACCCTTGAAGATCCACACTTTGACGCCGATAACGCCATAGGTGGTGTGAGCTTCGTAAGTGGCGTAGTCGATGTCCGCACGCAATGTATGCAACGGAACACGACCTTCGCGGTACCATTCGGTACGTGCGATTTCAGCACCACCCAGACGACCTGACAGCTGAATCTTGATGCCGCCAGCACCAAGACGCATGGCGTTTTGCACCGCGCGCTTCATGGCACGACGGAACATCACGCGACGCTCAAGCTGGCCCGCTACGTTAGCAGCGACGAGCTTGGCATCCAGCTCCGGCTTGCGAACTTCTTCGATGTTCACGTGAACAGGAACACCCATCAACTCGGTAAGATCGCGACGCAGACGGTCGACATCTTCACCTTTTTTACCAATCACGATACCCGGACGGGCAGTGTGAATGGTGATGCGGGCGTTGTTCGCCGGACGCTCGATGTGAATACGGCTAACGGAGGCGTTTTTGAGACGCTGCTCCAGGAAGCTTCGCACTTCGAGATCGTTATTGAGCTTATCGGCATATGCGCCGCGCTCGGCATACCAGACAGAAGCATGGTCTTTGACGATGCCCAGTCGAATGCCTGTTGGATTGACTTTCTGACCCATCGGTCGACTCCTACTTCTCGGCTACCTTGACGGTGATGTGGCAGGTGCGCTTCAAGATACGATCCGCCCGCCCCTTGGCGCGCGGCTTGATACGCTTGAGCGTCATGCCCTCATCGACGCAGATGGTCGAGACACGCAGCTCGTCAATATCCATGCCGTTATTTTCTTCCGCGTTTGCAATGGCGGACTGAAGCACTTTCTTGACCAGTTGGGCAGCCTTCTTCGGTGAGAAGGTCAGCAGGTCGAGTGCCTCGGCGACAGGTTTACCGCGCACCTGATCAGCCACCAAACGGGCCTTCTGGGCGGATAATCCGGCGCCACGCAGCTTAGCTGTGACTTCCATCTCTCAATCCTCTTTGGCTTACCGTTTGGCTTTCTTGTCCGCCACATGCCCGCGATAAGTGCGAGTGGCAGCGAATTCGCCTAGCTTGTGACCAACCATTTCCTCGGAGACGTGCACCGGGACGTGTTGGCGACCATTATGGACTGCGATGGTCAGACCCACCATGTTTGGCAGGATCATCGAACGACGCGACCAAGTCTTGATCGGTTTGCGATCGTTCTTTTCCACTGCAGCCTCTACCTTCTTCAAAAGATGAAGGTCAATGAAAGGACCTTTCTTTAGTGAACGTGGCACAGCCGTTACCTCTTAATGTCTTGGCAATTTAGATCAGCTACGAGCCTTGCGGCGACGTACGATCAGCTTGTCGGTGCGCTTGTTCTTACGCGTCTTATAACCCTTGGTCGGCACACCCCATGGAGTGACCGGGTTACGACCACCACTGGTGCGGCCTTCACCACCACCGTGCGGGTGATCCACCGGGTTCATTGCGACACCGCGAACAGTCGGACGCACACCTCTCCAGCGCTTCGCACCGGCCTTGCCAAGTTGACGCAGGCTGTGCTCGGAGTTGCTCACTTCGCCCAGGGTCGCACGGCACTCAGCCAGGACCTTGCGCATTTCGCCGGAACGAAGACGCAGGGTGGCGTAGTTACCTTCACGCGCAACCAGCTGAGCGCCAGTACCGGCACTGCGAGCAATCTGCGCGCCTTTACCCGGCTTCAGCTCGATACCGTGAACGGTCGAACCCAGCGGGATGTTGCGCAGCGGCAAGGCATTGCCTTTCTTGATGGGCGCGTTAACACCAGATTCCAGCACGTCACCCGCGCTGACACCTTTCGGTGCGATGATGTAACGACGCTCGCCATCGGCGTATTTCAGCAGCGCAATGTGCGCACTGCGGTTCGGGTCGTGCTCCAGGCGCTCAACGGTGGCAGGAATGCCATCCTTGGTGCGCTTGAAGTCGATCAACCGATAGTGATGACGGTGACCACCGCCCACGTGGCGGGTGGTGATGCGACCGTAGTTATTACGGCCACCGGACTTGGACTGTTTTTCCAAAAGCGGTGCATAAGCACGGCCCTTGTACAGTTCCTCGCCAACGATCTTGACGACGTGGCGACGACCGGCGGATGTGGGTTTGGTCTTGACGATTGCCATTATCCGTACTCCTGCCCTTATTCGGCGCCAGAGAAGTCTTCGAGCGTTTCACCCGCAGCGAGGGTTACATACGCTTTACGGTAACCCTTACGCAAGCCAACGCCGTTTGCAGTACGCTTGGTTTTGCCTTTCACGTTCAGTACCTGAACGCTACCGACCTTCTTGCCGAACAGAACTTCTACGGCCTTCTTGATCTCGGGCTTGGTAGCATCGGTCGCCACCTTAAAAACGTACTGGTTGCGCTCGGCAGCCATCGCGGCCTTCTCGGTCACGTGCGGTCCAAGCAGAACCTTGAATACGCGTTCCTGGTTCATGCCAGCTTCTCCTCGAATTTACGCAGGGCGGAGACGGTGACCAGGACCTTATCAAAGGCAACCAGGCTCACCGGGTCAGCGGCCGCAACATCCACCACATCAACGTGAGGAAGGTTGCGTGCGGCTAGATAGAGCTTTTCGTCAACGTCTTCGGTGACGATCAACACTTTCTCAAGGTTGAGCTCTTTTAGCTTGGCAGCGACCTGCTTGGTTTTCGGCGCTTCAACGTTGAACTCTTCAACCACGACCAGGCGCTCTTGACGTACCAGCTCTGACAAGATGGAGCGCATGGCGGCGCGATACATCTTGCGGTTCACCTTCTGGGTGTAGTCTTGCGGACGCGCCGCGAAGGTGACACCGCCGCTACGCCAGATTGGCGAACGGATGGTACCGGCACGAGCACGGCCAGTCCCTTTCTGACGCCACGGCTTTTTACCACCACCGCGTACATCGGAACGGTTCTTTTGAGCGCGGGTGCCCTGACGACCACCAGCCAAATAGGCAGTGACAACCTGGTGAACCAGCGCTTCGTTGAATTCTTTGCCAAAGGTGGCGTCGGCTACTTCAACGGTACCCGCGCCTGCAGCAAGATTCAGATTCATTGGTAATTATCCCCTTCAGCCTGCTTTAACGGCGCTGCGAACGATAACGTCACTGCCGGTTGCACCCGGCACGGCGCCCTTGATCAGCAGCAGGTTACGCTCGGCGTCGACACGGACGATCTCTAGGCTCTGCACGGTGCAACGGGCGTTACCCATTTGACCGGCCATCTTTTTGCCTTTGAAAACGCGACCCGGGGTCTGACACATACCGATAGAACCCGGCGCACGATGCGACAGCGAGTTACCATGGCTGTTGTCTTGGGTACGGAAGTTCCAGCGCTTAACGGCACCCTGGAAACCTTTACCCTTGGAGGTACCGGTCACATCGATCATCTGACCAGCTTCGAAGAGGGATACGGTGAGTTCGCCGCCGACTTCAGGAGCTTCTTCGCCATCTTCCAGACGAAACTCCATCAGTGAACGACCAGCCTCAACACCCGCTTTAGCAAATTGACCCGCTTGGGCTTTGCTGAGGTGTTTGGCCTTGCGAGAGCCGGTTGTTACCTGAACCGCCGCGTAACCGTCAGACTCGACAGATTTGACGCGTGTAACACGGTTAGGATCAACCTCAATAACGGTTACGGGCACGGATGCACCGTCTTCGGTAAAGACACGAGTCATCCCGGCCTTTTTACCGACTAAACCGATAGTCATTCTCAGTTCTCCTATAGTGTACGGGGCTATCACCCGCTATGGCTGCCCTTTCCAGAGCATTCCACTAGCACATTGTGTAGCGCCTCACGGCGCGGCGGCTGCTGCTCAATGTCAATGCGTAATGAGCGCTGGGCCGCAAGTGTCTAGTGTGGTTAGTCGAGCTTGATTTGCACGTCTACGCCAGCGGCGAGATCGAGTTTCATCAGCGCATCAACGGTTTTCTCGGTCGGCTCGACGATATCGAGCACACGCTTGTGCGTACGAATCTCATACTGGTCGCGCGCGTCCTTGTTGACGTGCGGCGAGATCAGAATGGTGTAGCGCTCGCGGTTGGTTGGCAGCGGAATCGGACCACGAACCTGAGCACCAGTGCGCTTAGCGGTTTCAACAATCTCCGCTGTGGACTGATCGATCAGGCGATGGTCGAACGCTTTCAACCGAATGCGAATCTTTTGGTTCTGCATTTGCCCTAAACTCCAATGGATGTCGACGGCGCGAGCCGTCTACCCACGCATTCAAAGGATGCGCATTATAGGCACGCCAAAAGCCCATGTCAAACATTTGCTAGAGGTGCGCAGAAAAGGGGGCTCGATCGAGCCCCCTTTCACATTCAGCGGATCTACTTACTGAATGATTTTGGCCACAACGCCCGCGCCGACGGTACGGCCGCCTTCACGAATCGCGAAGCGCAGACCGTCATCCATGGCGATCGGAGCGATCAGGGTGACAACCATTTTCACGTTGTCGCCCGGCATGACCATCTCAACGCCTTCCGGCAGTTCACAGGTACCGGTGACATCGGTGGTACGGAAGTAGAACTGCGGACGATAGCCCTTGAAGAAAGGTGTGTGACGACCGCCTTCCTCTTTGGACAGTACGTAGACTTCTGCTTCGAAAACGGTGTGCGGAGTGATGGTGCCGGTTTTCGCCAGAACCTGACCACGCTCAACGTCATCACGCTTGGTACCACGCAGCAGGGCGCCAACGTTCTCGCCTGCACGGCCTTCGTCGAGCAGCTTGCGGAACATTTCTACGCCGGTAACGACCGTCTTGGTCGTGTCGCGCATACCCACGATTTCGACTTCTTCGCCTGCCTTGATGACACCACGCTCTACACGACCGGTAACAACGGTACCGCGGCCAGAGATAGAGAAGACGTCTTCGATCGGCATCAGGAACGGCTGATCGATGGCACGCTCGGGCTCCGGGATGTAGTCATCCAGCGCCTTGATCAGGTTGGCAACGGCGGTGGTACCCATGCCGTTGTCGTCCTTGCCTTCAAGGGCCATCAGTGCAGAGCCAGTGATGATCGGCGTGTCGTCACCCGGGAAGTCGTACTGGTCGAGAAGTTCACGAACTTCCATTTCAACCAGCTCGAGCAGCTCTTCGTCATCGACCATGTCCGCCTTGTTCAGGAACACGACGATGAACGGAACGCCAACCTGACGAGACAGCAGGATGTGCTCACGCGTCTGCGGCATCGGGCCGTCGGCGGCAGAACATACCAGGATTGCGCCGTCCATCTGCGCAGCACCGGTGATCATGTTCTTGACGTAGTCGGCGTGCCCCGGGCAGTCAACGTGCGCGTAGTGACGCGTCTCGGACTGGTATTCCACGTGAGACGTCGCGATGGTGATACCGCGCTCACGCTCTTCCGGCGCGTTATCGATAGCGTCGAACTCACTCCAGTCACCACCGAATACTTCAGCGGAAACGCGGGTCAAGGCCGCAGTCAGAGTCGTTTTACCGTGGTCGACGTGACCAATGGTGCCGACGTTGATATGCGGTTTGGAACGTTCAAATTTTTCCTTAGCCACTGCTATAACCTCTTTACGTTAGCTAACGGTTAACCGTTTTGGTTGATGACGGCTTCAACGACGCTGGAGGGCGCCTCCTCGTACTTCGCGAACTCCATAGAGTAGCTCGCACGGCCCTGGGTTTGCGAGCGGAGATCGGTTGCGTAACCGAACATCTCACCCAGCGGCACCGTTGCACGAATGATTTTACCAGAAGAAGAATCATCCATGCCCTGGACCAGGCCGCGACGACGGTTCAGGTCGCCCATGACGTCACCCATAAACTCTTCGGGGGTCACGACTTCGACCTTCATCACCGGCTCCAGCAGCACGGCCTTGGCTTTCCTGGCACCTTCTTTCACTGCCATAGAAGAAGCAATCTTGAACGCAGTCTCGTTGGAGTCCACGTCGTGATAGGAGCCATCAAACAGCGTCACTTTAACGTCAATCATCGGGTAACCCGCAATGACGCCATTTTTCAGCTGTTCATATGCCCCTTTCTCTACTGCCGGGATGTATTCCTTGGGAACCACACCACCGACGATTTCCGAGTTGAACTTGAAGAAGATTTCATCATCCCCTTCACCCTTCTCCTCGTAGGTCAACGGCTCGATACGCATGATAACGTGACCGTATTGACCACGACCGCCAGACTGGCGTACGAACTTGCCTTCCTGCTCGACGCTGCCGCGAATCGTTTCACGGTAGGCCACCTGCGGCTTACCGATATTGGCTTCAACCTTGAACTCGCGACGCATGCGGTCGACAAGAATATCGAGGTGAAGCTCGCCCATTCCCGAAATGATCGTCTGACCAGTCTCTTCGTCGGTTTTTACCTGGAAGGACGGGTCTTCCTGGGCCAGTTTACCCAGTGCAACACCCATCTTCTCCTGGTCAGCCTTGGATTTCGGCTCAACCGCTACCGAGATAACCGGGTCGGGGAATTCCATACGCTCAAGCACGATCTTGTGATTGATATCACACAGGGTATCCCCGGTCGTGACGTCTTTCAGGCCGATACAGGCCGCGATATCGCCGGCGCGTACTTCCTTGATCTCTTCACGCGAATTCGAGTGCATCTGAACGATACGGCCAACGCGCTCTTTCTTGCTCTTGACCGAGTTGTAGACGCCGTCACCGGAATTCAGCACGCCCGAATAGACGCGGATAAACGTCAGGGTGCCGACAAAGGGGTCGGTGGCAATCTTGAACGCCAGCGCAGCAAACGGCTGATTGTCGTCGGCTTCACGGGTATCGATGGTACCGTCTTTATCGTCAAGCTCACCTTCGATGGCCTTGACTTCGGTCGGCGACGGCATGTACTCGATGACGCAGTCCAGTACCGCTTGAACACCCTTGTTCTTGAAGGCGGACCCGCAGGTGATGAGGACGATTTCGTTAGCCAGGGTACGCGCACGCAGACCGGCCTTGATCTCTTCAGTGGTCAGCTCACCACCTTCGAGATACTTTTCCATCAACTCATCAGAACCTTCTGCCGCGGCTTCGATCATCTGCTCGCGGTAGGTTTCTGCCGTTTCGACCAGCTCTTCGGGAATATCAACCAGGTCATAATTCATGCCCAGGTTCTCTTCGTCCCAAAGGATGCCCTTCATCTGGATCAGGTCGATGACGCCCTTGAAGTTCTCTTCCGTGCCCCAGTTGATCTGGATCGGCACGGCATTGGCACCCAGGCGCTCTTTCAACTGGTCGACGACCATGAAGAAGTCGGCGCCGGTCCGGTCCATCTTGTTGACGAAGACCATGCGCGGCACTTCGTACTTGTTGGCCTGGCGCCATACGGTTTCGGTCTGCGGCTGAACGCCGGAGGAACCGCACAGCACGACAACCGCGCCGTCAAGTACGCGCAGAGAACGCTCGACTTCGATGGTGAAGTCAACGTGCCCCGGGGTATCGATGATGTTGATGCGGTGCTCAGGGAACTGCTTGTTCATGCCCTGCCAGAAACAGGTGGTTGCAGCTGAGGTGATGGTAATACCACGCTCCTGCTCCTGCTCCATCCAGTCCATGGTCGCCGCACCGTCGTGCACCTCACCCACTTTGTGGGAAAGGCCGGTGTAGAATAGTACACGCTCAGTCGTCGTGGTTTTACCCGCGTCGACGTGAGCGACGATACCGATATTACGGTAACGATTTAGTGGAGTCTTGCGTGCCACGGTGGAACTCCCGTTTGTTGGCGATGCTCGTGAATCTGGTGTCGCGTTTTTTGCTTATGCCACCGCCGCCATCGATCACGATAGCGGCGGTGTGTTGCGAATTGGTGCCCAATTGTCTCGACACAGCGCAATACAGCAAAAAAACAACCCCAGAAAACGCCGAATTTAAAAACGCTGATATTAAAAGCGCCGATCTTAAAAACGCTGATCTTAAAAACGGTAGTGCGAGAAGGCCTTGTTGGCTTCTGCCATACGATGCACGTCTTCGCGCTTCTTGACGGCAGAACCTTTGCCTTCAGCGGCATCCAGCATTTCGCCTGCAAGACGCTGAACCATCGTTTTCTCACCGCGACGACGCGCCGCGTCAACCAGCCAGCGCATAGCAAGCGCCTGACGACGTGACGGACGAACTTCAACCGGCACCTGATACGTCGCACCACCGACACGGCGCGACTTCACCTCGACCATGGGCTGGATAGCTTCCAGCGCCTTGTCGAAGATTTCCAGCGGCTCTTCTTTACTACGCTCGGCAACCTTGTCCAACGCACCATAAACAATGCGCTCAGCTATGGACTTCTTGCCGCTGAACATCAGGTGGTTCATGAACTTCGCCAGGCGCTCACTTCCGAACTTGGGATCCGGCAGGATTTCGCGCTTAGCTACAACTCTTCTTCTAGGCATGATAAGCCCTCAATTTAAGGATCCTTCAGGTAAACTCGGAACTCGCACAAATAAATCGCTCAGTGCCGCCCGACCTTACTCTTATCAGACCATCATATACGTGATAAACATCTCGTACGGATGCCGCTTACGCGACCCAGCACCGACTTAAGACTTCGGACGCTTGGTACCGTACTTGGAACGACCCTGCTTACGATTCTGTACGCCAGAGGTGTCAAGGGCACCGCGCACGGTGTGATAACGCACACCGGGCAAGTCCTTCACACGACCGCCGCGAATCAGCACAACAGAGTGCTCCTGGAGGTTGTGACCTTCACCACCGATATAGGAAGCCACTTCGAAACCGTTGGTAAGGCGCACACGGCAGACCTTACGCAGGGCCGAGTTGGGCTTCTTCGGGGTGGTGGTGTAAACGCGCGTACATACGCCGCGCTTTTGCGGACAAGCCTGAAGCGCGGGCACGTCACTCTTGGTGACGGGGCGCTTACGCGGCTTGCGCACTAGCTGATTAATCGTTGCCATGGTGTTTAGCTGACTCCAATGGTTGCCTGGCCTTCCAGCGGCTGCGGGCGTACCCACCCCACTGTTAAAGGCTGCGCATTCTAAAGGCTGACCCTAGCCGACGTCAAGTCCCGCCGGTCGCTAAACCGGCAGGACCGTGATGCCAAAAGGTCAGGTCGCAATGTTAGAGCTCGTCGTCGGAATCCAATGCGGTCAACTGAGCTCCCAGCTCCTGCTCTACCTCGGTTGCCGAGGGATTGTACAGGCGCTCTACGTCTTCGCGTTTGCGACGACGTTCCGCGTGGTGAGTCAGACCGGTACCTGCCGGAATCAGACGACCCACTACGACGTTTTCTTTCAGGCCGCGCAGATAATCGCGCTTGCCGGTTACCGCTGCTTCGGTCAATACGCGGGTCGTTTCCTGGAACGACGCCGCCGAAATGAACGATTCGGTGGCCAGGCTGGCCTTGGTGATACCCAGCAGCAAGCGCTGATACTTGGCGGGGAACTTGCCTTCCTTCTCGAGGGCGGCATTCTGCTCCAGTACCCGCACAAGCTCAGCCTGATCGCCGGTGATGAAGTCGGAATCACCCGAGTCGGTGATCTCTACCTTGCGCAGCATCTGACGCACAATGACTTCGATGTGCTTGTCATCGATGCCAACGCCCTGCAGACGATAAACATCCTGAACCTCGGCAGCGATGTACTTGGCAAGCTCGGCAACACCCAGCAGACGCAGGATATCGTGAGGGTTGCTCGGCCCGTCGGAAATCACTTCGCCCTTCTCAACCGTTTCACCTTCGAAGACGGCAATCTGGCGCCATTTGGGGATCAGCGCTTCAAACGGATCACCGGATTCCGGTGTAATCGTCAGGCGACGCTTGCCCTTGGTTTCCTTACCAAAGCTCACCACACCGCTGATCTCGGCCAGAATGGACGATTCTTTCGGCTTACGCGCCTCGAACAGATCCGCCACGCGTGGCAGACCACCGGTGATGTCCTTGTTGCCCGACGCCTCGACCGGAATACGGGCCACGACTTCACCCACGCCGATCGGCGCTCCGTCATCGACGGAAATGATCGATTTACCCGGCAGCAGGTACTGAACCGGGGTGTTCGCCCCGGAGACCGAGACGTACTCGCCCGCGGTATCCTTGAGCATGACCATCGGGCGCTTGTCGCGACCGGCCATGGGGCGTGCCGCGGCTTCGATCACCTCGATGGACGACAGACCGGTCATCTCGTCGACGGTACGGTGCATGGTGACACCCTCGTCGAGATCGATGAACTGGGCCTTACCTTCCACTTCGGCAACGATCGGGTGAGTGTGCGGATCCCACTTGGCCACCGTGGCACCGGCATCGACGACATCGCCGTCACGTACGGATAGCTCGGCACCGTAGGGCAGTTTGTAGTACTCACGCTCGCGACCGTGGTCGTCAGCAACGGCCAGGGCGCTGGAGCGGGATACCACGACCAGCTTGCCGTCGGCACGCTCGACGTGCTTGATGTTGTGCAGGCGTACCTTGCCACCGTGCTTGACCTGGACGCTGTCCACCGCGGATGTCCGCGACGCCGCACCACCGATGTGGAAGGTCCGCATGGTGAGCTGGGTACCCGGCTCACCGATGGATTGAGCGGCGATGACGCCGACAGATTCACCGATGTTGACCTGATGACCGCGAGCAAGGTCACGCCCGTAACAGGCGGAGCACACGCCATGGGGCGTATCGCAGGTAATCGTCGAACGAACGACGATTTCGTCGACGCCCATGGTATCCAGCGACGCACACCATTTTTCATCGAGGAGCGTGCCGCGCGGGATAAGGACTTCTTCCGTGCCCGGGTCGACCACATCCTGGGCCACCACACGACCCAGCACACGCTGGGACAGCGGCACGATGATATCGCCGCCTTCGATGATCGGGTGCAGCGTCAAGCCGTTTTCGGTACCGCAATCGCTCTCAGTGATCACCAGATCCTGGGCCACGTCGACCAGACGACGGGTCAGGTAACCCGAGTTGGCGGTCTTCAGTGCGGTATCCGCAAGACCTTTACGTGCGCCGTGGGTCGAGATGAAGTACTGCAGTACGTTCAGGCCTTCACGGAAGTTGGCGACGATCGGCGTTTCGATGATCGAGCCGTCCGGCTTGGCCATCAGACCCCGCATACCCGCCAGCTGACGAATCTGGGCAGCACTACCACGGGCACCGGAGTCGGCCATGATGAAGACGCTGTTAAACGAATCCTGTTCGACTTCGTTGCCGTCGCGGTCAGTTACCGTCTCTTTCGAGATACCGGTCATCATCGCCTTGGCGACTTTGTCATTGGCCTTGGACCAGATGTCGATAACCTTGTTGTACTTCTCGCCCGCCGTTACCAGGCCAGAAGAGAACTGGTCTTCGATTTCCTTAACTTCCGCCTCGGCGGCGTCGACGATTTCGGTCTTCGCTTCGGGAATGACAAAGTCGTTAACGCCGATAGAGGCGCCTGACATCGTCGCCAGACGGAAGCCGGTATACATCAACTGGTCAGCGAAGATGACGGTCGGCTTGAGGCCCGCACGACGATAGACTTCGTTGATCAGGCTGGAGATCGCCTTCTTTTTCATCGGCTGGTCGATCAGCTCGAACGGCACGCCTTCCGGCAGGATGCGGAATAGCAATGCCCGACCCACCGTGGTGTCGTAAACACGGCGATGGTGAGAGCGCTCGCCCGTCTCTTCGTCGACGTCCACCTCGTCCAGGCGGACTTTAACCCGCGCATGCAGCGATACCGCCTTGGTACCAAAGGCGCGCTCGACCTCGTCGAGGCCGGAAAAGATCATGCCTTCGCCTTTATCGTTGATCCTTTCCCGGGTCATGTAGTAAAGCCCCAGAACAACGTCCTGCGAGGGCACGATGATCGGTTCGCCATTGGCAGGCGACAGCACGTTGTTGGTCGCCATCATCAGCGCCCGGGCTTCGAGCTGAGCTTCCAGCGTCAGCGGTACGTGGACCGCCATCTGGTCCCCGTCAAAGTCGGCGTTGTAGGCGGCACACACCAGCGGGTGCAGCTGGATCGCCTTGCCTTCGATCAGCAGCGGCTCAAACGCCTGGATACCCAAGCGGTGCAGCGTCGGTGCGCGGTTGAGCATGACCGGATGCTCGCGGATAACATCGGCGAGGATATCCCACACTTCCGGCAGTTCGCGCTCGACCATCTTCTTGGCGGCTTTGATCGTTGACGCGTAGTCCAGCGACTGCAGCTTGGAGTAGATAAACGGCTTGAACAGCTCCAATGCCATTTTCTTGGGCAGACCGCACTGGTGCAGACGCAGGGTCGGCCCCACGGTAATCACCGAACGGCCCGAGTAGTCGACGCGCTTACCCAGCAGGTTCTGGCGGAAGCGGCCCTGCTTACCCTTGATCATGTCGGCAAGCGATTTCAGCGGACGCTTGTTGGTGCCGGTAATCGCACGGCCGCGGCGGCCGTTATCCAGCAGCGCATCGACCGCTTCCTGAAGCATACGCTTCTCGTTGCGCACGATGATATCCGGCGCGTTGAGGTCGAGCAGACGCTTCAGGCGGTTGTTGCGGTTGATCACACGACGGTAAAGGTCGTTGAGATCCGAGGTCGCGAAGCGGCCACCGTCCAGCGGTACCAGCGGACGCAGATCCGGCGGCAGCACAGGCAGCACTTCCATGACCATCCACGCCGGCGCGTTGCCGGAGTGGTAGAAGGCTTCAAGCAGCTTCAGGCGCTTGGAGAGCTTCTTGATCTTGGTTTCAGAGTTGGTCTGCGGAATCTCTTCGCGCAGATGGTTGATCTCTTCTTCCAGATCGATGTCTTTGAGCAGCTCCTGAACGGCTTCGGCGCCCATACGGGCATCGAAGTCGTCGCCGAATTCTTCCAGCGCTTCGAAATACTGCTCATCGTTCAACAGCTGACCACGCTCCAGCGTGGTCATGCCCGGATCGATCACCACAAAGCTTTCGAAGTACAGCACGCGCTCGATATCACGCAGGGTCATATCGAGGAACATGCCGATACGTGACGGCAGTGATTTCAGGAACCAGATGTGGGCAACCGGCGAGGCAAGCTCGATATGCCCCATGCGCTCACGGCGCACGGCGGCCTTGGTCACTTCTACGCCACACTTTTCACAGATGATGCCGCGGTGCTTCATGCGCTTGTACTTGCCGCACAAACACTCGTAGTCTTTGACTGGGCCGAAGATCTTGGCGCAGAACAGACCATCCCGCTCCGGTTTAAAGGTGCGGTAGTTGATGGTCTCGGGCTTCTTCACCTCGCCAAACGACCAGGAGCGAATCATGTCCGGCGACGCCAGGGTAATCTTGATCGCGTCAAACTCTTCGGACTGAGATTGCGATTTGAGTACTTTCACCAAATCTTTCATGGGACGGCTCCTAGCTCTCTAACTCGATATCGATGCCCAGCGAGCGGATTTCCTTCACGAGTACGTTGAAGGATTCCGGCATGCCTGCCTGCATGGTGTGGTCGCCATCCACGATGTTCTTATACATCTTGGTGCGCCCTTCGACGTCGTCCGATTTGACGGTGAGCATCTCTTGCAGCGTGTAGGCCGCGCCATAAGCTTCCAGCGCCCACACTTCCATCTCACCAAAGCGCTGACCACCGAACTGCGCTTTACCGCCCAGCGGCTGCTGGGTGACGAGCGAGTAAGAACCGGTAGAACGCGCGTGCATCTTATCGTCGACCAAGTGGTTCAGCTTGAGCATGTACATGTAGCCAACGGTAACAGGGCGGTCAAACGCATCCCCGCTACGGCCGTCGTACAAGGTCATCTGACCCGACTCGGGAATGTCCGCCAGCTTGAGCAGATGCTTGATCTCGTGCTCTTGAGCACCGTCAAACACCGGCGTTGCCATAGGCACACCCGCCTTGAGATTCTTCGCCAGCGCAATGACTTCGTCATCGCTCAGCGAGTCGATGTCTTCGACACGGGTACCTGGCGTGTTATAGACCTGCCCCAGGAAGTCGCGAATTTCTGCCACTTGCTGTTCACGGGCGTCGCGCAGCATGGCTTCGATCTTGACACCGAGACCACGCGCCGCCATGCCCAGGTGGGTTTCAAGAATCTGACCCACGTTCATCCGCGACGGTACGCCCAAGGGGTTCAGCACGACGTCGACCGGCTCGCCCTGATCGTCGAACGGCATGTCTTCGATGGGCATGATCGCCGATATAACACCCTTGTTACCGTGACGGCCAGCCATCTTGTCGCCCGGCTGGATGCGACGCTTCACGGCCATGTAGACCTTGACGATCTTCAGCACGCCCGGCGCAAGATCATCGCCCTGGGTCAGCTTGCGCTTCTTGTCTTCAAAGCGCTCGTCCATTTCTTTACGACGATTTTCCAGCTGCTCATCGGCCTGGGCCAACAGCTCGTTAACGCTTTCATCCTGCATGCGCAGCTTGAACCACTGCTGACGCGGCAGCTCGTCCAGGTACGCGGCATCAAGGGTATCGCCTTTCTTCAGGTTCGGGCCGCCATTGACCACCTGCCCTTCCAGGGTCCGCTTGAGACGCTCGAAGGTCGCGTCTTCAGCGATACGGTAGGTTTCCTGCAGGTCCTTGCGCACTTCATCCAGCTGCATCTGCTCGATGGCCAGAGCACGCGAGTCCTTTTCGACGCCGTCGCGGGTAAACACCTGAACGTCGATGACCGTGCCTTTCATGCCGGTCGGAGCACGTAGCGAGGTGTCTTTAACGTCAGATGCTTTCTCGCCGAAGATGGCACGTAGCAGCTTTTCTTCCGGCGTCAGCTGGGTTTCACCTTTCGGCGTTACCTTACCGACCAGGATGTCACCCGGGCCGACTTCGGCACCGATGTAGACGACACCGGCCTCGTCCAGCTTGCCAAGCGCCGATTCACCGACGTTGGGGATATCCGAGGTAATCTCTTCCGGGCCCAGCTTGGTGTCACGGGACACGCTGGTCAGTTCCTGGATGTGAATGGTGGTGAAACGGTCTTCTTGGGCCGCCCGCTCGGAAAGCAGGATGGAGTCCTCGAAGTTGTAGCCGTTCCAGGGCATGAAGGCGATGCGCATGTTCTGACCCAGCGCCAGATCGCCCATGTCCACCGACGGGCCATCGGCGAGGATATCGCCACGCGCCACGTCGTCACCAGGCCGCACGATGGGGCGCTGGTTCATACAGGTATTCTGGTTGGAGCGGGTGTACTTGGTCAGGTTGTAGATATCGACCCCGGCTTCGCCGCCGATGATCTCGTCTTCATTGACCCGCACCACCACGCGACGCGCATCGACGGAGTCGATCACGCCGCCACGACGGGCAACGGCACAGACACCCGAGTCACGGGCAACGAAGCGTTCCATGCCCGTACCCACCAGCGGCTTCTCGGCACGCAGCGTGGGCACCGCCTGGCGCTGCATGTTGGAACCCATCAAGGCACGGTTGGCGTCATCGTGCTCAAGGAAAGGAATCAATGCCGCTGCCACCGACACCACCTGGCGCGGCGACACATCCATCAGCGTGACCTGCTCAGGGCGCATGAAGGTGGTTTCGCCCTTGTGACGCGCCTGCACCAAATCGTCGCTCAGCTTGCCGGATTCATCCACGGCCGCCGATGCCTGGGCGATAACGTAGTCACCCTCTTCGATCGCCGAGAGGTGAACGATATCGTCGGTCAACTGGCGGTCCACGACCTTACGGTAAGGCGTCTCCAGGAAGCCGTAGCTGTTGGTATGGCTGTAGGTGGCCAGCGAGTTGATCAGGCCGATGTTCGGGCCTTCCGGCGTTTCGATCGGGCACAGACGGCCGTAGTGCGTGGCGTGTACGTCACGTACTTCGAAGCCGGCACGCTCGCGGGTCAGACCACCCGGGCCGAGTGCTGAAACACGGCGCTTGTGGGTCACCTCGGAGAGCGGGTTGTTCTGGTCCATGAACTGGGAAAGCTGCGAGGAGCCGAAGAACTCTTTCACCGCCGCCGCCACCGGCTTGGCGTTGATCAGGTCTTGCGGCATCAGGCCTTCGCTTTCCGCCATGGAAAGACGCTCTTTCACGGCGCGCTCGACACGTACCAGGCCGACACGGAACTGGTTTTCGGCCATTTCGCCAACGCAGCGAATGCGACGGTTACCCAGGTGGTCGATGTCGTCAACGTCGCCGAAGCCGTTACGGATGTTGATCAGCTCGCGCAGCACGTCGAGGATATCTTTGCGGTCCAGTATGCCAGAGCCGGTATCGCCTTCACGACGCAGGCGACGATTGAACTTCATGCGGCCCACGCCCGACAGGTCGTAGCGGTCCTCAGTGAAGAACAGGTTGTGGAACAGCGTCTCGGCGGCTTCCTTGGTGGGCGGCTCGCCGGGGCGCATCATGCGGTAGATTTCCACCAGCGCTTCCAGCTGCGACCCTGTGGTGTCCAGCTTCAGCGTGTCGGAAATGAACGAGCCGCAGTCCAGGTCGTTGGTATACAGCGTTTCAATCCGCTTGATACCGCCCTTGGCCATGGCCTCGAGTACGTCCGGGGTAATTTCGGTATTACACGGGCAGATCAGCTCGCCAGTCTTGCTGTCGACCTGGTCCTTGGCCAGGGTTTTACCGAACAGGTACTCCATCGGCACGTCCAGGCGCTCAAGTCCTGCTTTCTCGAGCTGGCGGATGTGCTTCTGGGTAATCCGGCGACCTTCTTCAACGATGGTCTCCCCGCTGCCGTCCTTGATATCGAAGGTAGCGGTTTCACCACGCAGCCGCGACGGCACCAGCTCCACGGAAAAGCCTGACTTCTCAACGTGGAAAATGCTGGTTTCAAAGAATTCGTCGAGGATCTCTTCCGCGCTCATTCCCAGCGCACGCATCAGAACCGTGGCCGGTAGTTTACGGCGACGGTCAATGCGCACAAAGACGTTGTCTTTGGGATCGAACTCGAAATCCAGCCAGGAACCGCGGTAAGGAATCACCCGCGCGGAATAGAGCAGTTTGCCGGATGAGTGGCTCTTGCCCTTGTCATGGTCGAAGAAAACACCGGGGCTGCGGTGGAGCTGGGACACAATGACCCGCTCGGTACCGTTGATCACAAAGGTACCGTTCTCCGTCATCAGGGGGATTTCCCCCATGTAGACTTCTTGCTCTTTAATATCTTTGATTGCTTTATTCGAGGAATCGCGATCATAAATGATCAAGCGAACCTTGACGCGCAGCGGCGCGGAATAGGTAACTCCGCGCAGCTGGCACTCCTTAACATCGAACGCCGGCGTGCCGAACCGGTAGCTGACATACTCAAGCGCCGCATTACCGGAGAAGCTCTCGATCGGAAACACGGACTTGAATGCCGCGTGCAGACCGATCTCGTGCCGCTCGTCGGGCGAACGATCTTGCTGGAGGAAGTCGTAATAGGAATCAAGCTGGATGGCCAGCAAGTAAGGCACATCCATCACTTGTGGCAGTTTGCCGAAATCCTTGCGGATGCGTTTTTTCTCAGTATATGAGTAAGCCATCTGTATTCCCCAGCTTGTTCACCATGGGTGACCGATGCGTGGTCATCTGCCCTGCGGCCGTGTCAGACGCGAACAGCAAGCTCCTGATCGGGTAGCTCGCCGTCGAAAATCTTGATCGATAACAGTCTTGCGATAACCGTACTACAACGATTCTGCTTCACCGTTCAGTTACAACAGAAAAAGGCCGGCAGCGGGAGTTCCCGCCGCCAGCCGTGGAAGCTTACGCAGCGCGTGAAGCCATCGGCACAAGAATTACTTGAGCTCGACGGTTGCGCCCGCTTCTTCCAGCTTTGCCTTGGCTGCTTCAGCGTCTTCCTTGGCCATGCCTTCTTTGATGGTCGCCGGCGCGCCGTCAACGGCACCCTTAGCTTCCTTAAGGCCAAGACCGGTGATCTCACGCACTGCTTTGATGACGTTAACTTTCTTGTCACCGGCAGAGGCCAGCACTAGGTCGAACTCGGTCTGCTCTTCTTCAACAGCCGCTTCGCCGCCGCCAGGGCCAGCCACAACAGCTGCCGCTGCAGAAACGCCGAATTTTTCTTCCATTGCTTCGATAAGCTCGACAACTTCCATGACGGACATGTCGGCTACAGCATTGATGATATCGTCTTTGGTCAGTGCCATTGTTTCATTCCTAACTTTGCGGGAGTCTCGGTTTGCCGACGACTCGGGATTCATTGCTCGGTTCAAGCAACCTCAAGTTGCACAGGAGAAGCGTTTACGCCGCTTCTTCTTTCTGGTCGCGCAGAGCGGCCAGGGTGCGAACCAGCTTGCCAGCGGAGGCTTCTTTCATTACCGACATCAGCTTCGCAATTGCTTCGTCATAAGTCGGCAGGGTTGCCAGACGGTCGATGTCAGCAGCCGGGATCAGCTCACCTTCGTAGGCCAGCGCCTTGACTTCGAAGTCTTTGTCATCTTTGGCAAACTCTTTGAACAAACGAGCGGCAGCGCCCGGATGATCAGTCGAGAAGGCCAACAGAGTTGGACCCACGAAGCTCTCGGTCAGGCATTCCCACTGGGTGCCTTCGAGGGCGCGACGCGCCAGGGTGTTGCGGACAACACGCAGCTGGACGCCATTCTCACGTGCCTGCTTGCGCAGATCGGTCATCTTGCTGACCGTCACACCGCGAGAATCGGCAACTACGACGGAGAGTGCGTCCTTGGCCGCTTCACTGACCTCGGCAACAATCGCTTTCTTGCCTTCAAGTGCTAGTGGCACAGTGATCACTCCTTCGTGCCGAAACCTGTTATAAGTCTCGGTGGTTACCATCTCTTCCAGGTGATCAGTCGATCAACGCTGGAAGCCTTAGGGATGGTGCTCACCAGAAAGCGGTTTGCTAAAAAGCGTACCAACTGGCGGCCACACCATCTGCGCAGGCGCTTTGAGCAATTAAGCCGCGCTTTCCAGTACCAACTGCATACGTTCGAAGCGCGGCACCTGCGGTCTTTGACGGTGCCTCGGCCTGACCGAGGGACCGCAAAGTTATTGCTCGGTTGTTGCTAAAACCTGACGAACACCCGCTTATACGTAAGCGGAATGATCGATTGTCAAACCCGGGCCCATGGTAGTAGACAGGGTGACTTTCTTAAAGTAGATGCCTTTTGACGTGCTCGGCTTGAGACGCTTCAGGTCGGCGACCAGTGCTTCGACGTTGCCGTTGATAGACGCCGCATCGAAATCCACCTTACCGACTGTGGTGTGGATGATGCCGTTCTTGTCGGTACGGAAGCGAACCTGACCCGCCTTGGCGTTCTTGACCGCTGTCGCCACATCGGGTGTGACGGTACCCACTTTCGGGTTAGGCATCAGGCCACGCGGACCCAGAATCTGACCCAGCTGACCGACAACACGCATGGCGTCAGGAGAAGCAATCACGACGTCAAAATCCATCACGCCTTTCTTCACCTGCTCGGCCAGATCGTCCATACCCACAATGTCGGCACCTGCTTCTTTAGCGGCATCGGCATTGGCACCCTGGGTGAAGACCGCAACACGCACGTCTTTACCGGTACCGTTGGGCATGACGGTGGCGCCACGCACTACCTGGTCTGATTTACGCGGGTCAACGCCAAGGTTGATCGCCACGTCGACAGACTCCTTGAACTTGACCGTCGACAGCTCGGAGAGGAGGGCAACCGCTTCTTCAAGGGAATAGACCTTGTTGGTGTCGACCTTTTCACGAATCTGCTTGGCACGCTTGGTAAGTTTCGCCATGATTAGAGACCCTCCACGTTGAGGCCCATGCTACGGGCACTACCCGCGATGGTGCGAACCGCTGCGTCCATGTCAGCCGCTGTCAAATCCGGCTCTTTGGTCGTGGCGATTTCTTCAAGCTGTTCGCGCGTTACCGTGCCGACCTTCTTCTTGTTCGGCTCGCCAGAACCCGACTTGATGCCGGCTGCTTTCTTGAGCAGCACAGCCGCCGGTGGCGTCTTGGTAATGAACGTGAAGCTGCGGTCAGAGTAGACCGTAATCACGACAGGCGTCGGCAGGCCAGGCTCGATGTCCTGAGTCTCTGCGTTGAACGCCTTACAGAATTCCATGATGTTCACGCCGTGCTGACCCAGCGCAGGGCCGACGGGCGGACTAGGATTGGCTTTACCTGCAGCAACCTGCAGCTTGATGTAAGCCTGTACTTTCTTGGCCATCGTTTTACTCCAGTTGGGTGATAGCGCCTTTCGGCTCCCCGGTAACAGTCAGTTGGCGGCACCGCCACCTGACACGAATCAAATCATAACATGACGCATCGCAAACACCTGGCGACTGCTGACCGCCAGGCTATCGCGGTTATTCTTTCTCTACCTGCGCAAACTCAAGCTCGACAGGCGTGGCACGCCCGAAGATCAGGACGCTGACCTGCAGACGGCTTTTCTCGTAATTGACCTCTTCCACAACGCCATTGAAGTCGGCGAAGGGCCCATCCACAACGCGGACAGACTGACCCGGCTCAAACATATGCTTGGGCCGCGGCCTGTCGGTACCGTCTTTGACTCGCCGCAGGATGGCATCGGCTTCCCGGGTGGTAATGGGCGCCGGCTTTTCTTTGGTGCCACCGATAAACCCCATCACGCGGGGGGTTTCGTTGACCAGGTGCCAGGTATCGTCGGCCATTTCCATCTCGACAAGCACATAGCCTGGATAGAACTTGCGCTCGCTCTTGCGACGCTTGCCATCGCGCATTTCAACGACTTCTTCGGTCGGCACCAGAATCTCGCCAAAACGATCTTCCACGCCGTACATCTTGACGCGCTCGATCAGGGAGCGCATCACGTGCTTCTCAAAGCCGGAATAGGCGTGAACGACGTACCAACGTTTGGACATGCAAGCTCCTAACCAATAACGCCGGACATCGCCCAGCCAAGAAGAGTGTCAATCAACCAAAGCATCAGCCCGACCACCAGCACGGCGACGAGCACAATGGCCGTGGTCTGAATGGTTTCAGGCCGAGTTGGCCATACAACGCGCTGAATCTCTTTCTTAGCGCTTATTGCCAGCTCTACCAGCTCACGCCCCTTGGTCGTGGTAAGCGCCAGCAGACCCGCTGCGACACATAGCACCACGACACCCAGCACACGGTAGATCAGGCCAATATCGGCAAAATAGGTATTACCTACAACGGCAACGACGAGCAACGCAATGACTGCAGCCCACTTGAGCCCGTCATGGCGCGACTGTTGCACCTCAGCGCCATGTTTTACAGAACTCGGCTTCATAAAAACGAGACTCCTCAGGGTGCAGCAAGCGGCAAAGGAATTCTTTAAAAGACATACCAATCTGGGGAAGATTGGCAGGCCAGGAGGGAATCGAACCCCCAACCTGCGGTTTTGGAGACCGCTGCTCTGCCAATTGAGCTACTGGCCTGTATCAAAATTAACGCAGGAAACTTTCAGCCTACGCAACAGCGGGCGTCATAATAGCGGACAAAAAGCCGCCTGACAACCCTTGCTCACACCAACCGATTTCCATCAAACAACTGGCGGCAGCGACAAAAAAAGCGAGCATCGCTCGCTTTTTTTGAATATGGAGCTCATGGACGGATTTGAACCGTCGACCTCACCCTTACCAAGGGTGTGCTCTACCCCTGAGCTACATGAGCCAAGCACTTACACAAACCAAGTAACAAGCACTTACACAAGCTAAGCACTTAACTGGAGCGGGCGGCGGGAATCGAACCCGCACCATCAGCTTGGAAGGCTGAGGTTCTACCATTGAACTACGCCCGCGCAACTTGCTTCAGAATGATCATCCGCAGCGCGCTTGCTCGCGATATCGCCCACTTCCGGCTTTCATTCTACGGCATCGACATTTGTCGCTGACGCTTAAAACTGGTGGAGAGGGAAGGATTCGAACCTTCGAAGCTTTCGCGGCAGATTTACAGTCTGCTCCCTTTGGCCACTCGGGAACCTCTCCAACTGAGGCGGCACATTATGCCAAGCTCCAAAGCGGTGTCAAGCTCACTTTAATTTGCAGTGACTACAACGACCTTTGGCTTCAACACCATAGGGTTTTATCGCCCTAAAAATGCTGCCCGCATGCCTTGGAACGCGCTGCATTCTGTCAAAGCAGCATGGAGAATGCAAGGCCCGCACGAATTTTTTCCAATGACACCGGCTCCGGCACCCGGGGGGCGCCGGACATCTTGCCCGCGCGTTCGGCAAAGGTGAGCGGAAAGCGCGCTTCAAGCCCGCCGTAGACCATATCAGGCCACACCGCATGGGGCACCTGCACGCCTCGGGAGACCACGCGGGCATCGCCCCCCGTCAGCAGCATTGGCAGTGCCACACCCTCCTGGTCGCACACCTCGCTGTAAATGCGGTTGATGGCGCTCACCGCTGCCATGTAAATACCATGGTTCACGGCGTCGACCGTTCGCCGTCCCGGCTCCAGCAAGGCATCCGCTTCGCTTTCCGGGTCAATCGCCACGTTCCGCGTTCCCAGCTTCAGGCTCTCCTTCATCAGGCGCAGGCCGGGTACAATAAAGCCACCCAGGTGCTGCCCGCCTGGCAGCACGAAGTCGATGGTGATGGCACTCCCACAGTCCACCGCACAGCAGCCGCCCGCCAGTTGATAGCCCGCCAGCGCACCCAACCAACGGTCTACGCCTAACCGCTCAGGCTCTTCGTAGCCGTTGACCACGCCCAGCGCCTCAGCGGTTGAACGGGCAACGTGAACATTCCGAACGCGCCGACGCAGCAGCCCTACGGTCTCATTCAGCACGGCCGCCCGGGCAACACTGGAAATCCGTACGGCTTCGACCACATCGAGATCGGGTATGTCAGCCCCCGGCCGCCACTCCTCGCGTGTCCAAACAGCCCCCCGCGACCTTATTTCACTGCTGTCAGCATCTTTCAGGCGCCACTTGGACAAGGTATTGCCGATATCTAGATCCAGAATCATAAGCGCCTGCGCACGCTGATTTCACCGCCCGACAAGCGCTTTGACTGCCCGGATGCCGTTACCCACAGGCTGCCACTGTCGTCCACATCGCCCGCGACCGCGTCGTAAACCTGGCTACCCTGAGTGACACGAATGGGTTGGTCAGCATAAGCGTGTCGCTCATTCCAGGCAGTGCGCCAAGACGCGAAACCCTGCTGTTCAAAACCGGCCAGCATGGCAAGCAGCCCCGCCACGACATCCGCCGCCAGTTGGTTACGGGAAAGCGATGGCAAGTCATCAAACAGCGCCGCTACCGGCTGCTCAATGGCTTCTCGCATCGCTTCGGGCAGCGAGAGGTTCATTCCCATGCCGATTACTACCTCGCACGGGCCGGCCGCATCCCCGGTCACCTCTACCAATATCCCTGCCAGCTTGCCCAATTCATCGCTGTCGCGCTGTGCCAGTAAAATATCGTTGGGCCATTTCAACCGAGGGGCGACGCCGTGCTGCTCAAGCACCTGGGCGACCACCACGCCAACGGCCAGGCTCAAGCCTTCCAGGGCATTCACACCTGCTTCGAAACGCCAGCCGACCGAGAGCATCAGACTTTGCCCCCAGGGCGTTGTCCATACCCGCCCACGCCGACCACGACCCGCCGTTTGCAACTCGACGAGACACACCTCTGCATGGCCAGCTCCCTGCTCGAACCGCTCACGCAGGTAGGCATTGCTCGAGGGCAAGTGGTCTTCAACAAACAGGCGGGCAAGGTGATGGCGTGCCGAAGCAGGCAGACGCTCCACGATTTTTGCCCCGACCAGCGGCTCCAAAGGTTGGGCGAGGCGATAGCCACGCCCCTTTACCGCCACCAGCGACACGCCTAACGCCTCTAGCTTTTTTAGCTGCTTCCAAACGGCAGCGCGTGAAACGCCTAGCGCCTCGCCTAGCTGTTCACCGGAATGAACCTCGCCATCGCTTAGCAGCCGCATCAGGTTACCGATGCTCATGTCCTTGCCCCATCTGGGAAAACGTCTATCTTACCGGATGCGCCAGCAGCGCGAAAACTACTGCCAAAAGTTAAGGAAGGTCTGAATAACTGCCGATTATCGCCAATCGCGGTTTGAGTCGACAAAAAATCAAAGATTCAGACACGCTTCTCCCGTTATGTGTGTGTTTTTTGCCCGTTTCCCGCCTTTTAGGCGGAA